>CANQSZ010000026.1 GCA_947626645.1 Candidatus Gastranaerophilales bacterium | reverse complement strand
GTCATGCCACGAGCAATTAAAATTAAGTTGCCGGGTGAAATGACAATCGTTCCACCCATCCTACCTTTGGGGTTTTGTCAAATTAAATTTTTAATAATTGTTGGGGTGGAAACCGCCAACCTACATAATTAAATTTTGTCGGTTTGGTAAAGCGACCCGCGAGCAGA
Organism: Candidatus Gastranaerophilales bacterium; assembly: GCA_947626645.1. GTDB lineage: Bacteria > Cyanobacteriota > Vampirovibrionia > Gastranaerophilales > Gastranaerophilaceae > Zag111. The sequence goes on along the minus strand of CANQSZ010000026.1, from coordinate 15,586 downwards.
GGGCGCAGTATCCGCAACAGGGGCAATCTGTCCGAAGGACTTGGTTGCGGATACGTAGTCCCGTTTAGCGCGAGCGGGTCAAGACAGCGGGGCTCGCGCCCCTTGTAAAAGTTGATAATGACTTGAAACAGGTTTTGTCAGCGATAAAAATTTGAGGCCGCAATTTGCGGCCTCAAAAATATTGTCACGGGTCGAAAATCCGTTTTAGTTTCTTTTTACAACACAAAATTATTATATGTATAATCAATTTCGTCTTGCTCAATTCCGATGTATCTCAAGGTTATCGCAGGGCTTGAATGGTTAAATATCTTCTGCAAGATTACAACATCTTTAAACTGTTGGTAATGATGATATCCAAATGTTTTTCGCATCGAGTGTGTGCCGATTCTTTCCTGCAATTTCGCTTTCTCACACGCGTTTTTTATTATAAAATAAGCCGTAACCCTGTCTAACCTGTGCCCCCAACGGGATAAAAACAGCGGCTCGTCGTTTCTTCTGCCTTTTGTAAATTTTTCCAGCATCGGTTTTAACTTGGAATTTATCGGAAATTTTTTGAACTTACCCGTTTTCTTTTCCGTAATTTGAATATGGGTTCTGTTTCTCACATCCGATACATTCAACCTTAAAATATCAGAAATTCTCAGCCCGCAATTTGTTCCCGTAACAAAAAGCAATAAGTCCCGCTGCCCCTGTTTTTCCAATACTTTTTCCACTTTCTTAACATCTTTTTTGTTTCTGATTGGTTCTACTGTTGTCATTTTTAAATCCTCCTTTTTTCAATTAAAACAAAGGATTAAAAAATAAACATTAATAACACAAACAAATATGAATTTAAAACGCCAACCCCCAAAAAGATAAATAATGATTAAAATATTTTTACAAAAAATCTCATATTAACTTCATATTTTAATTGTATCAAGGATGCAACCGATAACACCTTTATTATAACTGTCTTATTGATGATATTCATTATATTTTATTCAGAAATATTTAAAGCATAAATTTTTAGTGAGCCATCCATGTAAGTATAAAACAGATTAGGACCGTTACCCATCATAAAACCTCGATAACTTACAAATAAATCTTCGTCTTTACAAACCTCTTGGATAAATTTGTTTGTAAAAATTCTATCTGCGCCTAATCGGATGAATTGTTCTTTGTTTTGTATATTTATTTTTTGTTCATTGTTTAAGGTGTTTATGTCTATCGGATATGATATCAAATCAGCAAATGCGTTTATATCTTTGTTATTGACAATTTTCTTTACTTTCTGCGCAAATTCGTAGCCATGTTTCATTTCATCTCTTGTAAAGATAGAATTATCGTATTTGTCCTGATTTTCTTCCTCTTTTGAGAGCTTTTCTGATTCAAGTGCATTTTTATACATATCTTCATACCATTTGTCATTGTTGTTATAATCGGATAAGAGCTTATAAAATTTTGAATTGGGCTTAAAATTATTTTTTTGAAGTTCGTTATAACAATTTTGAACTATATTATATTCTTGCGTGTTTTTATCAATCGTTTTTAAAAATTCTTCATACCCTTGTTTTTGTTCATTGCTGATTGACTCTTTATTATAGTCATAAAAAGTATAATCGTTATAAATTATATTCGATGTTAAAAATTTAATAGATTTTTTTATATCTTCATTCAAGGCAAAATTTGGATTCTTTGACATGAATTTTTGCCATAGGGTTATTTCTTTTATTATGTCTTTCTTTTCAATGTATGCTGCAAACCCTATATCTCTTTTTTTACTGTTTTTGGATAATTCTAAAAATTCTTGCCAACTTTTGTTTAAATATTTTGAATATCTGTTAAAAATATATTCATCATTCAACCAAACACCGCTCCAATCGTTGATTTCAAAACCGATTATGTCGGTTTTTGGTGTTAAAACATAATCATCCGTTATATTTAAATCATCTACATTCATATTGCTTATAAGGCTTAAGAGGTTTTTATAAAATATCTCAAAGACCTTATTTACTTTATTTTTTGGTAATTTTGAAATTATTTTATAAAGGTCATCATCCTGTTGTATCAATGTATTCAACATTTCAGTCGAATTCATCTGTTTAATTTGAGATTGTTCAACAGGCACTATTAAACTTGCTAAATTGTTGTTATAAGTTATATAGGCAAAACTTGAAATAGCCGCAACAATTAATACAACAAACAAAGACAGTGATATTACGAATGGTTTTGATTTAACAATATCTTTTATTTTATTGTTTGTCTGTAGAGTTTCTTTGCTTACTTCAGGTGCTTGTTCTTTTTGACACAATTCTGCACCGCAATTTGTACAAAACTTTTGATTTACATTAATTTCTTTTCCACAATTCGGACATTTGATTGTTTCTTCTGACATGATTTTTACTCCTATCTGTAACTTCCTGTCTTATTATCATATTTATCATAAGTTGTTGTAGTTCCGTAGTTATCAGTTTTATCAGAACCTGTTTTGTTGCCGTAACGGTCATAAGAATTAAGGGCATATACAGGTGTTGAAAGAATGAGTATCAAAATTAGAACAAATCTCCTTAATTACAACAAACTAAAAATGTGAACTCGAGCCAATAACGTTATAATCGAACGTAAATTGAATATCTGCACTTTCTCCTTGAAATACATAAGGCAAAGGTTTAAATACTGTACTTTGTACTGCCTTTAATGCGGCTTCGTCTGTTTCTTTATCTCCGGATGATTTGTGAACTTGTAAATCAATTAATCTTCCGTCTTTTGCAATCTTGAATGAAAGAACAACATGCTTACTTTCGTTTCCTTTTGGCGGATGCCAATTCATTTTAATACGTCTTTGCATGTCTTTCAAATATGACCTCATATAAACATCGTCAACAGTTCCGGCATATTTACAAATGTTACTCGGACAGCTTTTTTTATTTGTATTTAATAGCGCCATTCTTGAACTGTTATATATTGCTTGATTTGGTGAAATATTTTTATATTTTCTGGTTATGGGAATATCGTATGTTTTTTTATATTCGGCATCAACGGATAATATTGCTGCTCTGTTACCTCTTAATCCTTTTAATTCAATTTGAGTATAAAGTGGTTTTCCGTCTTTTTCATATTTTATTGTATAAACTTGCCCCCACTCAAAATAATATTGGTTGTTAGTATCAATATATACTTTCGGTCCTGTTGTATTTTTTGTATCTACCCAATTAGGAGTCTGTAAAGTATTTAGAGATAGCTTTTGACTCGGTGACAAGTTTTTTTTATCAGAATCTGCAAAATAATTGCGAGCTTGTTCTTGGGCATATACTTGTGTCGTAAATTGTATCATGCAACAAATTAAAAAGGTTAAAATTATTAAATCTTTTATGCTAGAATAAGTCTTCTTGAGCATTATTATACCTTCCTTCCGGGGAATTATTATATCGTTCTTGTTCTTCCTGTTGTTTTTTTAATTCCTCCTGTTGTTTTTTTAGTTCTTCCTGTTGTCTTCTTTGTGCTTCTTGTTGTCTTCTTTCTTCTTCTTGACGTTGTTTTTGCTGTTTGTTTTCGTATTCTGTATTTTCTATATAATTTATTTTCTTGTTTTGTTTTGTTTTTTCGGTTGATTGATGTTGAGTTTTAACAGATTGTTCCTTTACCGGTTGCGTAGATTTATCGCTTGAATTTCCGCTAAATAAAAATCCAATTCCATACACAATAACTGAGAATATTAGTGCCCATTTAAATATACCGTGAATTATATGTTCTAAAATATTACCAGGATTTCTATGGCAATATGGACATACTGTTGCCCACATAGAGACTTCGCTACCGCAACGTAAACATTTCATATTTTTCCCTCCAATTTAACTAGTTTCAAAACTTTACACAATTTTTTGTTTTTATTATTCAGTTTCTGATGGTATATCTTCAATTGAATCATTTATGTTAGGTAATTCATTTTCAGTATTATTTTTATTTTTTCGTTCTGATTTTTGTTTCCGTTTTTCTTCTTTTAATCTTTGTTTTTCCATTTTTTGCTGACGCTTTTCATTTTTTAGTCTTTGTTTTTCTTCTTTTTGTTCTAATTTTGTTTTCTGTTTTTGTAATTTCAATTTTTGTTGTCTTTCATTTATTTCGTGCAATTTAAGCTCTTTTTTAACTTGTCTTTCTTGTTCTTTTATATCAACAACAGTATTATCAGGCTTATAATTATTATCTGCATTTACATTTATACTATTGTTTGTTTCTTTTTTCTCTTGGATATTTTTATTTTCAATTGGAACATTTGGTTTTGCTTTATGTCGAGCGAGGGTTTTACTTGGAGTATAAAATATCATTATTATTATACTTATGAGAAGGATACCAATTATACCACCAACAAAACTTTCAAAACCATTATGTTGACCATTCGACCAATTATCATTATTTTCATAAAACATTATATTTCATCTCCTATTGTTGAATACTATTCCACTTACTTTTCCAAAAAGTTTCTGTTTCACAATAACCACAACCAAAAATACATTCTCTGGTTCGGATATATTCTTCTCGAACTTCTTGTTCAAAAACATTAACATCACCTTTTTTTACTGACCTTACTGCTCCATATTGCATATTTCCGGTGGGATTTTCGCTGATTTTTATGGCTCTGTTTTCTTCGCAATTAGGACATACTCGTGTTACCCCTAATCTTATAGCAATTGTAAAAATTATAAATGAACCTACTAAAAATCCAATACACGACCACCAATAAATAGCATTTTTTTCTGATGCTTCAGACCAACAATATAAAATCCCCATACCGGCTATGTAAATTGCGCATAAATCCAAAAAGAATGAAACAATATTTCTTAAAAATGCGCTATTCATAAAAAAGTCCCATATGACAAGAATAAATGCAACAATAGTAGTCAACAAATTTTTTAATTTTGATAAAATAACTTGATTATTATCCGTTAATTCTTCTTTCTCTACTTCTAAATCAATAATATCTTCTTCTTTTTCAGCTAAATTAACATTTTCTTCATCAGCCATACTTCACTCCTATATTTTATAATCACAAACAATGATTTAGTATCTTCTATAATTACTATATCAAAAATTTATCCAAAGTCAACTAAATGATTACTTATAATCATTTGGATAGTTAAGAACTAATCATATAAATCGTAAAATAAATATCTATAAGGGGCATGGCATGAATTTAGACAAAAAACATATTGCAAAAATTATACAAAATGCAAGACGTGAAAAAAAATTAACGCAATTAGAACTCTCGGAAAAAATCGGCATATCCGAAAAACACATGTCTAAAATTGAAACAGGAAAAAGTTATCCGGCTCTTGATACTTTTTTGAAAATCCTAGAGACTCTTAATCTTACATTAGGTGATTTCGGATTGCAAAATACATCTGATTCTTTCCCCAATAAAATATTTTTACAAAAAATTATAAATACCTCGTCTGAAAAACAATTAACTCTTTATGCTGATGTTATTGATACTTTGCAAAAATATTTTTAATTTTTAATCTTTAATCTTTAATCTTTAATACTATTTAATTCTTGCAATGCTTTAGCTATTTCGGTTAAAAAAAGAGCCTCAAATGAGGCTCGTTGGAATTAAGAATAGCTGGAAGTATGAAAAAGATTAATCATATTAAACCTTTAGGATAACTCTTTTTCTATTCCTCTTTAGGCTGATTATTTTATTTACCCCTCTGTGTAATTTTTTTTTACAAATAATGTCTGTTTGTGCTATTGTATTTTATAAACAGAAGGAGTATTCAGGTCTTATGAACAGAAATTATATTTTGGGTTTGGTTATCGGGTTAATTTTCATAGCTCTTTTTTCATGGTTTTTATGCCAAGCCGACAAAAACCAAGAGCAGAAAGCTAATTCCATGATTCCCAACATCGGGCAAAAGTTATGGACTTACAATATGAACGAACACACTTGGAAATCTTACACCGAAAGTGATTCCGATACTTCAAAACAGATAATCATTCTTCAGGTTCAAGAACCCGAAAACAACGGCGGATACACTTCGTATCACTTAATTACCGGCAATGCTCAAGTTCCAAAAGAAGATGTGTGGATTGGCGAAGGTAGTGAAGAATTTCTCTCGGGCAAAAAACTTTTCTCCTACTACCCCAAAACATTCGAGTTCTATGAAGTGGTTTTTAACGGTGTTCAATTCGTTCCCCGCAAACTCTCAATCGAAGAATTAAGAACTCTGTTCAAAGATTATCAAATAATAAGAGTTTCTCAGTTGAAAAAAGGCGAGGTTAAGCTAAAATTTTCTAAACGCTATAACAAATATTTGATTTACAACGACAGCGATTCGGATTTTTATAAATACTATATTGTCCCGAATAACAGTAAAAAACTTGAAATCGGAAAATTTTCCAACCAATTCGATGTAAACGGAAGTGTTGAAATTAAAATACAGCGTTTGGAAGGCTGCTCAAAGGCTTATCCTTGCTATTCGATTAATATTGTATAGTTATTTACTTTTATGGTATCTTAATTTCAGGCGGGAAATATGATTTCAATTATTACAAATCCGATAATTATTTCTGTAGTTTTATTGTGCGTTTTATGTTTGTGCAGAATAAACGTACTTTTGGCATTGATAATTTCATCTGTTGTCGGCGGGCTTGCAAGCGGCGAAAATTTGTCCTCGGTGATGAATATATTTATATCAGGAATGGGCGCTAACGCAGAAACCGCTCTGAGTTATATTCTGCTCGGCGCGTTTGCGGCATCTATGACCCATACGGGTCTTGCGCCAATTTTGGCTAAGAAAATTTCCAATGTTATTCATTCAAAAAAATATGTTCTGATTTTTATTTTGGCGGGAATTGCAATACTTTCTCAAAACTTAATCCCTGTTCATATTGCCTTTATCCCGATTTTAATACCTCCTTTGTTGTCTGTTATGAACAAACTCCAAATTGACAGACGCTCTGTTGCCTGCGCTCTTGCGTTCGGGTTAAAAGCTCCGTATATCGTAATCCCTGCCGGATTTGGGCTGATTTTTCAAGGGCTAATCGCTGATAATATTATCCAAAACGGTATGGTTATTGCCAAAAATGATATCTGGAAATCCACTTGGGTCTTAGGGCTCGGGATGTTTATCGGATTTTTGGTTTCCGTTTTTATTACCTATGCTAAACCCAGACAATACTTGGATTTAGAGGTTAAAACAAATGACGAAAACGACGATTTATCGTTGAACAAAAATCATTACATAACACTTGCGGCAGCAGTTTTAACTTTGGTGGTTCAACTTTGGACAAAATCGCTGCCGTTGGGTGCTTTAGTCGGTTTGGCGGTAATTTTCGGGTTTAAGGCAATCAACCACAGGAAAATGGACAAACTTATAAACGAAGGTGTGGGCTTGATGGGTTATGTCGCTTTTGTAATGCTTGTTGCCGCAGGTTTTGCCGCCGTTATGAAATCAAGCGGCGGTATCGATTCTTTAATAAATTTCATTACTCCATATATGATGTCAAGCAAAATTATTGCCTCTGTTTTAATGCTTGTTGTGGGTTTGTTTATAACAATGGGAATAGGCACATCGTTTGGTACAATTCCGATACTTGCGGTGTTGTACGTTCCTGTTTGTATAAAACTGGGGTTCAGTATTCCATCGACAATTATTATAATAGCGGCAGCAGCCGCATTGGGCGATGCGGGTTCCCCTGCGTCCGATACAACTCTTGGCCCGACCGCAGGACTTGATGCCGACGGTCAGCATAACCATATTTGGGATACTTGCGTGCCTACTTTTTTACATTACAATATCCCTTTAATTCTTTTTGCTCTTTTGGGGGTTTTTATTTTTGGTTAATTATTTGATATATTTTTTTAAAATTGGTATTATACTTGATATAAAGGATGGAAGCCATGGAAACTCCCGAAGAAAGACTTAAAAATTATGCAATAAAGTGCGACGAATTGGAAAACAAAGAGTTTTCATCCTTCGGGGAATTGGAAACGGAGTATTGCGCTTTAATCAACGAAGGCGGCGCTATTCGTAAAGATATTCTTAATAACCCTTCCCAAATTGATAAAAAATCTTTGTTGGTTTTGACAAATCAGGTTCAGAGCATTTCTCTTTTGGACAACAAATATATGCCTTTGTTAAACATTTTAAAACTCACATCGGATCTGATGCAAAAGTACACCGATTATGTCGATAAATTACTTAAACAGCAAGACTATATTCAGGCTGTAAATATTTATCGGCAAATGTATAAACTGAACAAAAACTATTATTTTATGATGCAGATTGCAAAAATTTGGTACGAGAATTTAGACGATGTTCAAAAGGCACTCGAGGTTTGTGAAGAAGTCGGTACCGATTTAATAGAGCGCAACCGCGATTTTTGTGAGTTGTATTCAAAAATTCTTGCCAAATCGGGCGACGGTACAAAAAGCGAACTGTACTTATTAAAAACCGAAATTGCGGATTATAAAAAAGAAATCAACGATGCATTAAACGCCAAAAATTGGGATAAAGCAGTGGAATTGTACGAAAAAATGTTTGATATAACCGGAGATTATATGTACAAAATTGAGATTGCAAATATTTGGGCATGTTGTTATCAAGGTGTTGATAAGGCTTTAGAAATGTACAAATCACTTGAGAAATATTTGTCCGACAATCCGCAGTATTGGTATCAGATATCGGATTTGTACGAGTATTTTAATGATTCGTATATGGCGGTTTTGTGTTTGCAAAAGGGTATTAAATTAGATTTGAAGGAACTGGAAAATGACGGCAATATCAGTAATTAGTCCTGTGTATAAGGTTGAAAAAGAAATAAGAAAATGTCTTGAAACTTTGCAAAATCAAACATTTACGGATTTTGAAGTTTTGTGTGTTGATGATTGCGGAAACGACGGTTCTGCTGCGATTGTTGAGGAATTTGCACGCAAAGATAAAAGATTTAAGCTGTTAAGACACGAGAAAAATAGAGGAGTTTCCGCAGCAAGAAATACCGCACTTGATGCGGCAGTCGGCAAATACATCGTTTTTGTCGATCCTGATGATTGGGTTGAGTTAAACGCTTTGGAAGTTATTTATAACGCCTTTGAACAGTCAAAACAAGATGCTGTTGTGTATGGTTTTTATTCTCATGAAGCGGACGGAATAAAAAATTGGTCGCCGGAAGAAACAGGTACGGTTCTAATTAATCCGTATATATTGCAGCAATTATCAGGCTGTGTTTGGTACAAGGCTTTTACCTCGGAAGCCGTAAAAAAATCGGGGGGGGGGTAAGATTTCCCGAAGGTTATGTGATTGAAGATTCCGAGTTTACGTTTAAAGTTTTTTCTCAATTGCGTTCTTATTATCGTATAACCGACTGTTTGTATCATTACAGAGCAGTAAGAGACGGTTCGATTACAACTGATGATTTGCTCAATGACAGGTTAATTGATTGGTTTGGGGTGCTTAACAGAATGCTTGATTTTGCAATGGAGAAAAATTTGTTTATCAAGTACAGATTAACTTTTTTACTGTTCTTTCAGCATATTGCCAAATCTATAAAAGGTACTCCTAACAAAAAAAATACGATTTTAAAATTGGCTGATGAATTTTTGAATAAAATGAACTTTCCCGACGCTTTTTCGGATTTTCGCACCGACGGCGGCAAATTAACGATTTGGAAAAATTAACGTTATTTAATATAATGTTTTTTTGAAAAATTTTATGTGCTATCATGCGATTATTATGGTAGATACACAACAACAATATGTACCGCTTCATTTACACACAGAGTATTCACTGTTGGATGGTGCGATAAGAATAGGGGATTTGATAAAATTTTGTGCGGCAAACAATATGCCCGGTGTTGCCATAACTGACCATGGGGTTATGTATGGTGCGATGGATTTGTATATCGATGCTGAAAAACATAACAACGCCGAGCGCGAAAAAGCAGAACACGACCCTAATTATACCCCCAAAACGGTCAACCCGATTATAGGATGCGAATTTTACGTTCATAACGGGGATATCTCGGAACGCGACCAGAATAATAATCCCCGTTATCACTTAATTTTAATTGCCAAAAATAATACGGGTTACAAAAACCTTGTCAAGCTCGCATCTATTGCGCATATTAAAGGATTTTACATGAAACCCCGCATAAATTTTGAGTTGTTACAACAGTATCACGAGGGTTTAATTTGTGCATCGGCTTGTTTAGGCGGCGAAGTGTTGATGAATTTAAGAAAAGGCGATTACGATGCTGCAAAAGCGGTTGCACAAAAGTATAAAGAATTGTTCGGAGATGATTATTATATTGAACTTCAAGACCATGGATTAGAGGATCAAAAACGTACCAACCCCGATTTGATTAAAATTGCCAAAGAACTTGATATCAAAATGATTATCACAAACGATTCCCATTATCTTAAAAAAGAAGACGCCGACTGGCATGATACCCTGCTTTGTATGCAGACAAAATCGTCTAAAACCGACCCGAACAGGATGAGTTTTCCGAATAACGAGTTTTATGTAAAAACGGTGTCCGAACTAAGAGATGCTTTCCGTTGGCTCGATTCTGATACGTTTGATGAATGTATTAAAAATACGGTTGAAATTAACCAAAAATGTCATATAACGGTGGAATGGAAAGCTCCTTTGCCTGATTTTCCGGTACCGGAAGGTTATACAACAGATACCTATCTTGAATATCTTGTACAGCAAGGTTTGACAAAAAAATACGGAAAAGATAACGTTACACCCCAGTTACGTGAGCGTGCAAAATACGAGCTGGGTGTTATACAACAGATGGGATTTTCGGCATATTTTCTAATCACTTGGGATTTTATCCATTATGCAAAAACCCATGATATTCCCGTTGGACCGGGGCGAGGCTCCGCCGCGGGGTCATTGGTCGCTTACGCACTTGATATAACCGATTTAGACCCGATTGAACACAATCTGTTGTTTGAAAGATTTTTAAACCCCGAAAGATTTTCAATGCCTGATATTGATACGGACTTTTGTATCGACAAGCGCGGCGAAGTCATTGATTATGTTGTAAAAAAATACGGTGAAGATAAGGTTTGTCAAATCATAACTTTTAACACGCTTGCGGCAAGAAACGCGATGAAAAGTGTTGCAAGAGTGTTTGATATTCCTTATGCAAGAAGTAAGCAGTTGTCTGATTTAATTTCGCCCGATCCGGGGGCAAAAATTTCCGATGCGCTGCAAGAGGGAATGGAGCTTAAAAAACTGTATGACGAAGATGAAGAAGTTAAGCGTCTTGTTGATACGGCGTTGCATGTTGAGGGGTTGAAAAACGCAACAGGCATGCACGCAGCAGGGGTCATAATTTCTTATAAACCTTTAGACGAGATTGTTCCGGTTCAATACGGAAAAGACGGAGTTGTTGTAACCCAGTATCACCGCGAAATTTTGGAAAAGATGAAGTTGTTGAAAATGGACTTTCTCGGGTTGAGAAACCTTACAATGATTTCCAAAACGATAAAACTTGTAAAAGAATGTCAGGGAACAGATGTTGATATAAACCATATCCCGCTTGATGATAAGCCGACTTATGATATGCTTATACGCGGGGAAACGGTCGGAGTATTTCAGCTTGAATCTCAGGGAATGACAAACCTTGTAAAAAAACTTCAACCTGACGTATTTGAAGATTTAGGCGCTCTGGTAGCCTTGTTCAGACCGGGACCGCTTGGCTCCGGCATGGTTGACGATTTTGTTGAAAGAAAACATGGGCGGCAGGCTATTACCTATCCGCACGAAAGGCTTGAAAAAGTTCTGAAAGATACATACGGAACAATGGTGTATCAGGAACAGATTATGCAGATATTTCAGGTGATGGCGGATTATTCGTTGGGTCAAGCTGATATGGTACGGCGAATGATGGGACATAAAGACCCTGTTGCGATGGCGGCTCAAGAGGATAAGCTCGTCAAAGGTGCCGCAAAATACGGTATGAAAGCCGAAGATGCAAAAAAATTGTTTAAGCAGATAGAAAATTTTGCATCGTACTGTTTTAACCGAGCGCATTCATCGGCTTACGCTTTTGTTGCTTACCAAACGGCTTATTTAAAATGTCATTATCCGGTTGAATATTTATCGGCGCTTTTATCAAGTGTTTCTGGTGATCAGGAAAAGACACAGGCATATATTGAAGAAGCCTTGAAGTATGGCATAAAAGTTTTGCCGCCTGATATTAACAAGTCATTTTTGGAATACGCTCCCGACGGAAAGAATATACGTTTCGGACTTCTGTCGATAAAACAGGTAGGTGAAGGTGTTATTGATGAGATTATAAAAGAGCGTCAGGCGCATGGCGAATATAAGTCAATTTATGATTATATAAAACGTCTTGATATTAAATGCGTCAATAAACGTGCGTTAGAAGGATTAATTAAAGCGGGCGCGTTTTCTACCATAGAAAAAAGCCGCAAACAGCTGATGGAGAATTTGGATTACATAATTTCGACGGCATCGAACGAGGCAAAGGCGAAAGAATCAGGTCAGGGTAGTTTGTTCGATATGCTTGGCGATACGGCGGTTGTTGACGATGCAAAATTCCACCTGTCGGGGTCTGACGAGGAATATGACACAAGACAAATTCAAATTTTTGAAAAAGAATTTTTAGGATTTTACGTTACAAGCCATCCTCTGTCAACTATACGCGATAAGCTGCCGTTTTTGATGACTCATAAAATTTCGCAAATACCTTCTGTCGAAAACGACAAGGTGGTAACGATTTGCGGGCTTGTTACCGCAACGAAACAAATTCCGACCAAAAATGACCCGACAAAATTTGTAAGATTTGTTACCATAGAGGATTTGACGGGAAAAATTGATACCTTGGCATTTAATTCCAAAATAAGCGAATACGGTGATTTTCTTCAAAATGAGCAGAGGATAATAGTATCGGGAAAGGTAAGCAGAAGAAGCGATGACGACCCTCCGACAATTTTGATTGATACGGTTAAACCGGTTGATAATTCAAATATTTTCACGCTTGAATTAAAAGACGAGTTGAAATTTGAAGAATTGGTCGTTTTGAAAAATATATTGTGTAAATTCCACGGTTCGGATCCGGTTATGATAAAATTGCCTGATTTAACAGGCGATGCTAAAGTTTTAACTTCATCAATGTTTTGGGTAAATTCATCAAACGATTTGGTTAATACGGTTAAAAAGCAATTTCCGCAAAAGATTAACATAAATATCCGTTCAATGGATACTGATGAGAATGAATCGGAAAAGGTCGAAATGGCATAATTACGCTGTTAAATTTGTATTCTTCGTTAAAAATTCCGAAATGTCCAAACTTTTTCCTGCCGGTAAATTTTCTAAAACTTGCGGTAAGACCTCTAAATTTTCTTTAAGTTTAGCGGTATCGGCAATTTTTATATTGTCAAGATTACAAGTCAGTTGAAGTTTTGAGGAGTATTTGTCGATTATTTCCGTAATTTTGTTAATCGATTCAATATTTTCACATTTCGCATCTTTTGAGAGCAGAGATGTTACAAATTTAAAGAAATCGTTATTTTTGGAAAAATCCATTGTGTAACTGCCTGAAAGCGTGTCTTGTGCAATATTGGGAACGATTTTTCTGACGGATTGCATTTGGGGTGCAATATCGGACATTTTTTCAACAGGGTTGCCGAAAAATCTTGCCAAGAAATATTTAGCGTTGGTAATATCGGAATGGTTAACCACATCTTGAGCCAACTCAATTGCCGACGGGTTATTTTTAGAAACGAGCGGAAGTTTTTCTAAAAGGTACGAGAAGATTGATGGTACACCATTTTTTGAAACATTAATGTCAATATTTGTGGGAAGCATTTCTTGGGTTTTTGATAAATCGACAATGTCATGAGCAAGCGATAGAGTTTTTGTATCGTTAACGTCAACGGATTTCACGAACTTATCAATTAATTCGTTTTCTTTGGCATAAGATTTAAGAGAATTAATAAGTTCGTTGGCTGAGTTTGCTCTGGGGGTTCTTGTTATATGCCCCATTGGCTCAAATCCGCCTGTCAAAAATCTGTTTGGTAATTTTGTAAGAACTGTTTTGCTTACTTTTGAAAATAAAGACATAAATACCTGCTTTCTACTAAGATGTAATTGTATATAATAAAAACAGGGGATAAAAGAAATTGCCAATTTTCGGCGGGATAATTTACAATACTTAATAGAATGAAATAAAATAGAATAGAATAAAAAGCGGGGCAAAAAAATAAAAATCAGGGAAAAAATAAATCACTTGCAAAAAAAAAAATGTTTATGATAAAAGATATATATGGAAAATAAGCGGGGGTAATTCAGTGGTAGAATGCCTCCTTGCCAAGGAGGATGTCGCGAGTTCGAGCCTCGTCTCCCGCTCCATAAAAAAAGAACCCTTATGGGTTCTTTTTTTATGGACTGAGATATTGGCAAGAAGTTGCCTTTTGCGAAGCAAAATAAAGATACAAAGCGAAGCACCGCAGCGAAGCGAGGATGACTGAGCCTGTATGCGTAACGAAGTGAAGCTGTGAGAGCCTCGTCTTTATTATAAATCAATGCGAGTGGGTTAATCCAACCTCGTCTCCCGCTCCATACTTAACAAATTGATTATTTAACAGATAATTGAACACTGAAGTAAGCTCTATGCTTACTTTTTTGTCTTTGTAGGTAAAGTTCGAACCTAACATTTTTAAGATTGCTTGTTTTTTCTTTCTTTTGCCTTCAAAAACTCACTACGAGCGCATTTACAGAAGTTTTCCAATAAGTTCGAACCTTCATCAAAATTTCGGGATACATTATTAATTGTTTTCAATTTTTCTATTAATTTTTCTTTTTCGTTATATCATTCATTATGTTTTTGTTGCCAAAAATTCTCTAAACTCCATATAAATGACCAAATCAAACAATCCGAAATATAGGAGAGCAATAACTATGTAAAGATAAATTTGTAAATTAAAAATGATATATATGTAAAATTTATGACTAATCCGAAATAAAACAGTAGTTTGTGTATTCTATTAAAAATAATTGAAAAATTGTTTAGATTTATTATTTCAAAATTTATTTTTTTTCTTAGTAAATATTCTACAAATGTCATAATGAAACAAAAAAATATCATAAATAAAGAAAGTATTACTGACATAAATACAATACCAAAATCAAACATATTTTCGGTTGATGTGTTGGTTTGAGACAAATGTAGGGATGTTTTATCAATTTGTGAATAAAAAAATAAAAATATTATTTGCAAATAAGTATATAAAACCAATATATTTGGAAAAACAAAAGAACGTAACTTATCACTATTTATAAGCATGTTTTTAATTTTCATATTAGGAATATAGCACATAAATATATAAAACAAAAGAGGTAAAATTTATGAATAAACAAAATAATAATCAGCAATTATCAGCGCAAGACAGAATTAATTTTGCAAGAAAAATCTATAATGATGAAATGAAATTGCAAAAGAAATTCAAAAAGAATATGGCAAAAATTTTTTAAAACTATCTAAAAAACAACAGGATGATATTATTGCTGAAAAAATTATGCAAAAACAAATTCATGTTATGTTATAATTATTGCAATAAAAGGAAATTATTATG
>CANQSZ010000025.1 GCA_947626645.1 Candidatus Gastranaerophilales bacterium | reverse complement strand
TTTTGAATCGTTCTTTGGCGGTCTTGGCGGATTTGGAGGTTTCGGCTTCGGCTCGGGACCCGACCCCAACGCTCCCGTTCGCGGTGATGATTTAAGATATGATGTTAAATTGACGTTTGAAGAAGCGGTGTTTGGCATAAACAAAGAAATCAAGTTCGACCGCCTTGAAACTTGCCCCGATTGTAAAGGAACAGGAGCCGAAAAAGGCACTGCCAAAAAAACTTGTCCTCAATGCGGCGGAACAGGTCAGGTCAAAACCGTTGCAAGAACTCCTCTCGGAAGTTTTACACAAATTACTGTCTGTCCGAATTGTAAAGGTACCGGTCAGGTTATTGAAAACCCCTGTAAAACCTGTAAAGGACATGGAGTTTTGAACAAAGAAAGAAAAATCGAAATAAAAATCCCCGCAGGTGTCGATAACCTTTCCAAAATTAGAGTTTCCTCGGAAGGCGATTGCGGAATAAACGGCGGCGGCAACGGTGATTTGTTTGTCGTTGTCCATGTCGAAAATTCCGATTATTACAAACGCGACGGAATAAATGTGTTTACTCAACTGGAAATATCTCCGGCTCAAGCTGTTGTCGGTGATGTTGTCAAAATCAAGACACTTGATGGGGAACAGGAAATTCAAATTCCCGAGGGTTCACAACACGGAAGTTATGTTAAAATAAAAGGGGCGGGTATTCCCGTTATTACTAAACCTTCTCAAAGAGGTGATCATATCGTGATTTTGAATGTCAAAGTTCCGACAAAATTGAGCGATGAAGAAAAAATGTTATATCAAAAATTGTATTCAATCCAAACCGGTAAACAACCGCAAAAATCTATTATGTCCAAAGTTAAAGGAGTTTTTAAGTAGTATGAAAAAATTGTTTTTAACATTAGTTTTATGTTTATCAACCGCAGTCAGCACCGCTTATGCCGAGCAAGTGCCTCAAGAAGTACAGGATTTTGTGAACAAAACTTTCCCGCAGACAAATTTCCGTTTTGACGGGGTAATTGTTCTTCCCGATAATACGATGTATTTGCCGCTTTTTCCGGCGAAACCCGTTAAAGTTGATGAAGTCGGGATTAAAAATGTCTATCCTGCCAATACTACTTTGAAAAACAAACCCGATATGGTGATTTTGAATAACAACTATTCACTGTTGAAAGTTATCAACACTAACGGTAAAAAAACGGTTATCAATTTTATGAACCCTCCCGAAGAATTACAGGCAGGACTTTTGCCGCAAGATATTCTTCTTCCCAAAGGGCTTGTTATCCCCGAATCTTTGAAAGGTATTATCGGTAATGTTGATGTCGAAGTCGCAAAAGATAACGGATTAAAGATTAATAACACAAGAAAAAAAGACAAATCCAAAGTAACTCCTGTTCAGGAATTGGATAACAAAACTTTCTACATTGCCCCGGGGATAAACAAAAATATTCAAGTTATTCAATCAAACGAAAAAATTCCGTCTTATGCACTTGCTCAGGATTTTGTTATCAACGATATGAAATCTTATAACAACGAATTTTTACTCGTTACTTATTTTGATTCAAAAGTAATGAATATAATCTCTTTGATGGATGAAAAAGTAATTAAGCAGGTCAAATTTGATGTGATACCCGAACAAATTTTGATTGATAAAGAAAAAAAATTGGCTTATATTTCATCGGGTTCAAGCTCAAGTTTGTTTGTATTCAGTCTTGAAACAATGACATTAAAAAAACAGTTAAAAATCAACGGATTATGCGAGAAATTTGTACTCTCGGAAGACGGAACAAAGATATTCTACGTTGACAGAAACACAAACGACATTTGGGCAATCGAGCTTGATAATAATTATTTGTTAAAAAATATCGGAACATTTCCGAACGTGTCAAAAATAGCGTTTGTGGATGACAAAGTTTATATGATAAGCCGCACGCAAAACAGGATTGCGATAGTTGATTATAATACGCTCGAACTTCTTGTCGAAACCGATGTTTGTTCAAAACCCATAGATTTGTATGCACACAATAACGAGTTGTATATATTAGGTGCGGAAGAAAATCTTGTGGATGTTATGAACACTTTTGAAGATGTAATAACCGATATTCTGTACCTGAATACGAACGCGTTTGCAACAACGATTACACCGATAGATGATACCGATATGATAATGATAACAAACGCTCGCTCGGGTCTGTATTCGGTTATTGATATGAACACCAAAGAAATTGTAAAAACAAGTCCTTTGGATGTTCCGGTCAGGTCAATAGTTGTTGTTGACAGGGTTAAGACTATAAAATGATAATTGATACATTTGATGAGAAAACAAAAGAGATATTGACCGAGCTTGAAAAAACACAAAAAGATTTTTGGAATATTTCAAGGACAACGGCAGAATTTTTGTACGATTTTATAGTGGATTTCAACGCAAAAAGTGTAGTAGAGATAGGCACATCAAACGGATACTCGGGAATTTGGATAGGCAAGGCTCTCAAAAAAACCGGCGGAAAACTTTTGACTATTGAGTTTTACGATAAAAGACTTGACGTGGCAAAAGAAAATTTTGCAAAATGCGATGTTTCGGATATTATAACCCCCAAACAGGGCAATGCCGCAACGGTTTTGGAATACTTGCCCGAGGATTTCAAAATAGATTTTGCGTTTGTCGATGCAAATAAAGCCGAATATGTCAAATTTTTTCATTTGATAGAACCGCATTTGGTAAAAGGCGGGTATATAGCTTGTGATAACGTAATTTCGCACGCACTCAAAGTTAAACCGTTTTTGGACGAAATAAATGCTAATCCGAATTATGAAAATGTTGTTTTACCTTTGCCCGCAGGCTTGTCTTTGGCTAAGAAAATAAGATAGGAGTAAAAAAATGAGTGAAGATTGTATTTTTTGTAAGATTATAAGAGGTGATTTCGGAACGGAATTTGTTTACCAAACCGAAAATACCGTTGTATTTAACGATATAAACCCGAAAGCTCCGGTGCATCTTTTGGTTTGTCCGAAAAAACACATAGAGTCTTTGAACGAATTGGAAGATAAACAACTTATGTGCGAATTATTACAGACCGTAAAAGATGCGGCAAAAAAAGTCGGACTAAAATCTTACAGAACACAAATTAACACCGGAAAAGAGGCAGGGCAGGAAGTTATGCACTTGCATATCCACGTTATGGGCAAGCCTTCTAAGTAAATCTTTATAAAAATCTTGAATATTTGTGCTATTATCATATTGTGCGTTTTTTTGCACGATAAATTTTGACTATAAAGAAAGGGAACAAACAATAATGAAAAACGGAATAGAGAACGGTTATTACCACGAAATTACCCCCGGAGGATACGGAATTGCAATAAAAGCAAAAGAGGTTTTATTTTCCGAACAATCGCCTTTTCAGAAAGTGGAAGTATTTGAAAGCGATTCAAAATTGGGCAGAGTGTTAACTCTTGATGATTTGATGATGACGACCGAAGGTGATGAATACCATTACCATGAAATGATAGCTCATATTCCGATGATGCAGCATCCTTGCCCTAAAAAAGTTCTTGTAATAGGCGGAGGTGACGGCGGAACCATTCGTGAAGTTTTGAAGCATGATACGGTTGAAAAAGCTGTTTTATGTGAGATTGACGGTATGGTTATCGAGGCTTGCAAAAAATATTTGCCGACAATTTCTTGCGGGCTTGACAATCCGAAAGTGGAAATACTTGTTGAAGATGCAATCGAATATATAAAAGATAAGCACGATGAATTTGATATAATTTTGATAGATTCGACAGACCCTATGGGACCGGGGGAAGGATTGTTTACCGAAGAATTTTACACGAATGTAAAAAATTCGCTTAAAAAAGGTGCAATAATGGTTGCCCAATCGGAATCACCGTTTACAAATAAAGAAGAAATCAAAAAGATGTATAATTTGTTGAAAAAAGTATTCCCGAATGTTGCAACATACACCTCGAATATCCCGACATATCCCGGGGGATATTGGGCTTGGGCATTTTGCTCGGTTGATGTAAAACCGTTGGAATATTATAACGACGAACGAGCAAAAGAAATTATCCCGACCTGCAAAATCTATAACAAAGACTACCACTATGCACGCTTCGCACTTCCAAATTATTTGAAAGAATTGTTATAAATTTTGTATATATTTGCTTTTTAAAAACTTTGCAACGGGCTTTTCCACAAAATGGTATGTAAAAACCCCGAAACTTATTACTGTGATGTAAAATATGACCAAATTCAATTCAGGGTGTGCAATTATCCAATCATGGCATGATTTACATAGGATATTTCTCCATATATCACATATTATAACGTGTGTCATAAATATAGCAAATGAATACCTTCCAAGAAATACCGAAAAATCGTTTTCCAATAATCTTGATAAATAACCCTTTTTTATAAGAAATAATATAAACAAACCTATAAATGCCACTATCAAAATTAAAGGGTTTTTATAATGTGAAAATTTGTGTATGCTCATGTGGAAAACTAAAAAACAAAGCAAATATACTTCCAATCCCGTAAATAATAATTTTTGCCAAATATTTAACGAAACCGCCTTAATTCGGTCGATGTAATCTTTATACAACATTACAATAAAATATCCGACTCCAATGTTTGCAAAAGCCTTCAACATTCCCCGATTTACGAAACTGTAAACATTAATAAAATGATTACCCTTTGAATGCAGCCAAAAAGCATAGCAGAAAAATATTATACATGCGGTTATGAAGTTAAAAACTTTCCTGTCAGTTATTTTATACAGATAAAAATAGAAATTTATTCCCCAAAACAGGGCTGAAATATACCAAATACAAACATTGTTGCAATGATTGTATGTAAGCCCGCAGTTACTCAAAGTGAGTAAAGCCAGTGCATTATCGTATTTCAAAAATTTTATCGGTGTGAAAAATGATAATATAAGATATACCAAACAAGAATAAAAAACTAACGGCATAAGTCTCAAAAACTTTTTCACCGCAAAATTTATAAATTTTTGGCTGAAATCCGTCTTTATAAATAAGAAAAATCCCGAAATTATAAAGAAAAAATCTACTGCAATTCCCGCATAACAAGTGTTCGTTACAATATTGTTGTATAGTGGAATATCAAATGTTTTTAGAATAAAATCTTTTAAATGCACAAAAGTTACTATTATTGCAAATACTATTCTTAAAAATTCTATATTCTTAATTTTGCCTGACTGTTGCATATAAATTTCTCTTTTATAACTTATAACTTATATAATTATAAACAATAACACACTACAAGTTAAAATGCAATTCATTTAAAATTAGTATAATGAATAAACAAGAGTTATTAAAAAAATTCGGAAGAAATGTAAAAATAGAACGGATTAAAAAGGGTTTAACTCAGGAAAAGTGTGCAGAAATTCTTGATGTGAGTGCAAATTACTTTGCCTGTATTGAAAACGGGCGTCAAAATATGTCTTTGGGTAAAATACTTGAATTATCCGCTAAGTTGGATTTTAGGTTAGATAAGATTTTGGATTTTTCGGAATAATTATGATTTTTTTAACAGCACGACGGCGTTTGCTTCGATGGCAAGTTTTTGTCCGACCGCGTCCATTTTTTCTTTTGTCTTTGCCTTTATTGACAAATCATCGTGCGAAATTTCAAGAATTTTGCATAAAATCTCTTTCATCTTTGGAATAAACGGCATCATTTTCGGGGCTTGCGCAATTATGTTGCTGTCTATATTTACTATTTTATATCTGTGGGTTTTAACCAATTCATAAACGTGTTTTAACAAAACGGTACTGTCAATGTCTTTGTATTTCGGGTCAGTGTCGGGGAAAAGTGTTCCGATATCGTCTAATGCCAATGCACCGGGCATTGCATCTATTATCGCATGGATTAAAACATCCGCATCCGAATGTCCCAAAAGTCCTTTCTCATGCGTTATTTTTATTCCCCCGATTATTAAATCTCTGCCTTCTATCAGTTTATGAATATCGTATCCTGTTCCTATTCTGTACATTTTTTTAACCTCTTTAATTATTATACTGCCTGTTGTTGAAAAACAAATTTTTCAACGGCAGTTGCAAACCCGTCATTTTCGACCGTATCGGTTATATAATCGGCGCATTTTTTAATTTCATCGGAGCCGTTTCCCATCGCAACACCGATTCCGCCCGATTGAATCAGGTCTATATCATTATTTTGGTCGCCTATGGCAAGCACTTCCTCTTTTTTCAACCCCCACATCTTGCACAAAAATTCCACTCCCAGTGATTTTTTCGCCTGCTTACTTCCGATTTCGCAAAAATACGGTGTCGATTTTACTATGTATAGTTCGGGAAATTTTTGGCTCAATTCCTTCACCCACGAGCTTACTTTTGCGTAATCCGTTAAATCTATTGCAAGAATTTTGTTAACGTTTTCGATTTTTAAATCATCAAACGAACAAACCGTATAATCGATGAATTTTCCGTCGGTATAAAATTTTACGGTGTCGTTGTCGTGTTCGACGTATAATTTATCGTCTAAATACAAATTTATGTGAATATTGTTTTCTCTTGCCCATCGGATAATTTTTTTTGCATAACTCGGTTCAAGATTTTTTTGGTAGAGGGTATTGTTATTAAAATCCTTAATCAGCCCGCCTTGGTAGGAAATAATCGGGGTATCAAGCTGAAGTTCTTTTGCAACGGGAAGTGAGGCACAGTGCATTCTGCCTGTTACAAGTACAATCTTAACCCCGTGGTCTTTCAATTTTTTAACACAGTCTTTGACCCTTGGGGTGAAATCCAATCCCCATTTTAAAATTGTTCCGTCAATATCCGTTGCAATCATCTTAATCATAGGCTGTATTTCCTTTTTGTAATAAGGCTCTGGAAATTGCACAGATAGTTTTTGCATCGTTAATTTCACCGTTAATTATCATCTTAAAAACTTCGTCGGTTTTGTATTCAAAACACTTGAGGATTTCGCCTTCGTCGGGGTGTTCACCCACGTAGGTCAAATCTGATGCAAGATACAGGTACAATTTTTCGGTACAAACCCCCGGAGTAGTGAAGATGTAACCTAAAGATTTCCAATTTCGCGCACGGTAGCCGGTTTCTTCTTCAAGCTCTCTTTTGCAAGCCTCATCGGGATTTTCACCAACCTCAAGTTTTCCTGCCGGAAGTTCATATATCGCCTGTTTTAGCGGATAACGGTATTGTTTAACGAGTAAAATCGTTTGCTCATCTTTTTTGGCAACGATTACAACCCCTCCGCTATGGACTATTACTTCTCTGAATGATTTGTAACCGTTTGATACTTCCACATCATCTTTTAATACCGTGATGACCTTGCCGTCATATACAACTTCGGAATGTAGCGTTTTTTCTTCAAAATCCATACCCGAATAATACCATAAACGGCTTTTGATGACAATGTTAATTACTTTTTGCAAAATAATATTTGACAAGGCTTTTTTCAAAATTTTCTTATTTTTTATTTTTTCGTGTTATACTTTTTTTTGAGGATAAATGGAGTATATAAAAAATATGAAAGAAAGTTATTACCCGCAAGAAATAGAGAAAAAATGGCAAAAAGTTTGGGAAGAAAAGAAAGTATTCAAAACATCAAACGAATCTGACAAGCCGAAATATTATGCTCTGTCAATGTTTCCGTACCCGTCAGGGAAATTGCACATGGGACATGTCAGAAATTATACGATAACGGATGTAATCGCACGATTTAAAAAAGCAAACGGTTATAATGTCTTACACCCGATAGGTTGGGACAGTTTCGGACTTCCCGCAGAGAATGCCGCAATGAAACATCATGCCGATCCTGAAACTTGGACTGATGAAAACATTGCTTATATGACAAAACAACTTAAAATGCTCGGTTTATCCTACGATTGGGACAGAGTGGTTACAACCTGCAAGCCCGATTATTACAAATGGACTCAGTGGTTGTTTTTACAGTTGTACAAAAAAGGTTTGGTTTACAAAAAAGAAGCGGCAGTGAACTGGTGTGAAGAATGCGGCACAGTGCTTGCAAACGAACAGGTTATCGACGGAAAATGCTGGCGATGCGACAGCGTTGTCGAAAAGAAATACCTTTCTCAATGGTTTATTAAAATCACCGAATATGCCGATGTTTTGTTGAAAGATTTAGACAAATTAACAGGTTGGGGCGATAACGTCAAAACTATGCAGGCAAATTGGATAGGAAAATCCAAAGGCGCAATTTTTAAATTCCCCGTAATCGACGCGCCAAACGGTGAAAAGATGGAAGTTCCCGTTTATACAACAAGACCCGATACGGTTTTTGGTATAACCTATCTTGTTGTAGCACCGGAATACAAAGACATTGAAAAACTTACAACCGCCGAAAACAAAGAGGCTGTAGAAAATTACAGAGCAAACGCTCGTAAGATGACGGAAATAGAACGACTTTCGACCGAGCGTATAAAAACGGGAGTACCTTTGGGAACGCACTGTAAAAATCCGTTTAACGGCGAAATTTTCCCTCTTTGGACTGCGGATTACGCTCTTGTCGAATACGGAACGGGTGCTGTTATGGCTGTTCCTACTCACGATGAAAGAGATTTCGATTTTGCAAAAAAATACAATCTTCCGATGAAGGTTGTTATCCAAGACCCTCAAAACCCGAGCGATTGCAAGGATTGTGCGTATATTGATTCCGGTGTACTTGTAAATTCGGGCGAATTTAACGGAATGAAAAATAACGATGCAAAACAAGCAATTACAAAATGGGCTGTGGATAAAGGTTTTGGCGAATTTAAAACACAATTCAGACTGCGTGATTGGTTAATTTCGCGTCAAAGATATTGGGGTGCTCCGATTCCGGTTGTTTATTGCGACAAATGCGGTATTCAGCCTGTTCCGGAAGACCAATTGCCGGTATTATTGCCTAAAGATGTTGATTTTTCCGTAACCGGTAAATCACCGATTACGACATCAAAAACCTTTAAAGATACGGTATGTCCCGTTTGCGGTGGTCATGCCGTCAGAGAAACCGACACGATGGATACTTTTGTTTGTTCAAGCTGGTACTATTTACGCTATGCCGATGCCAAAAATCCCGATAAATGCTTTGATAAAGATATCGTAAATCACTGGCTGCCCGTTGATCAGTATGTCGGCGGAATTGAGCATGCTATTTTGCATTTATTGTATTCAAGATTTTTCACTAAAGCACTGCGTGATTGCGGACTTTTGGATTTCGATGAACCGTTTAAAAATCTTTTGACACAAGGTATGGTGCTTAAAGACGGTTCAAAAATGTCAAAATCAAAAGGCAATACGGTTGATCCCGATGAAATCTTTGAAAACTACGGAGCAGATACGGCAAGATTGTTTATTCTGTCGGATTCCCCTCCGGCAAGAGATTTTGACTGGTCTGATGCCGGTGTTGAAGGTTGTTACAAATTCTTGAACAGAGTTTGGAGGCTGATTTCTTCCAATGCCGATAATATTAACCTGAATTATGAACTAAAATTCCCGCTGACTAAAGATAATGACGATTTAATCAGAAATGTTCACATTGCGATTAAGGGGATTACAAACGATATTTCAAACGATTTTCAGTTCAATACGGTAATTTCAAAATACAGAGAACTCGTAAATGCTATCTACGAATGGCAGGGCAAGAAAACAGATTTATCCGATGAAGATAAAAATGTTTTGAGTTTTGCGATTGTAACTTTGATGAAGTTGATGTCGCCGGTTGCGGTACATTTAACCGAAGAAGCATGGCATCAGCTTGGCGGTGAGGGTTCAATCCACGATTTGCCTTGGTGTAAGTGGGATGAAAACCTTGCCAAAGCCAGTTCGATTACTCTGGTTGTCCAGATTAACGGAAAAGTTAAGGATAAACTTGAAGTCGATGAAGGCTTATCTCAAGACCAAATGAAAGATGCGGCACTTAACAGCTCTAAAGTTAAGGATTTAACCGCGGGGCATGATATCGTGAAAGTTATCATCGTTCCTAAAAAGCTGGTTAATATTGTTATAAAATAGTTTTATCAAATTAAAAAAAACAAAAGCTAATCGGAAAAATTTTTCGGTTAGCTTTATTTTTTGTCATTTTAAATATTAATAAATTATTACATTGAGACAATTGGTTTTTATGGTATTATAATGGAAAAAGACACTTATATTAGGGATAGGAAATTGAAAAAGAAATATCATTTTATAGCAATAGGCGGAGTAGGGATGAGCGGGCTTGCAAAATACCTGTTACAAAACGGTTTTGAGGTTTCAGGCTCGGACATTACGGACAGTAAATACGTTCAAAGCGTTAAAAAACTCGGGGCAAAGGTTTATATAGGGCATGATGAAAACAATGTGCCGGAGGATTGTGTAGTAGTTGCAAGTACGGCAATAAGAGAGAATAACCCCGAGATTCAAAAGGCAAAACGATTGGGTCTGCCGATTTATCATCGTTCGGACTTGTTGGCGGAAATTTCACAAAACGAACCTTATTTTATAGGGTTTTCCGGAACTCACGGCAAAACGACCACAAGCGGTTTGTCCTCTTATGTTTTGGAAAAAGCGGATTTGAAACCTTCTTATATTGTCGGCGGGATTATTCCCGAAATTAACACTAATGCCAACGCTTCTCACGACAGAATTTTTATCGCGGAACTTGATGAAAGCGACGGTACAATTGTTAAATATTCCCCAAATCTTGTTGTAGTCAACAATTTAGAGCCTGACCATTTGGATTTTTATAAAAACGGTTTGGAATCCATTTTGGAAACTTTTGAAACATTTTTATCCAATCTTCGTGAAGACGGTATAGTTTTGGCAAATACCGACAATGAAGGGGTAAAAAGGCTTGTAAAATATTTTTCCGAAAACAAACTTGCACACAATGCACGGTTTGTAACGTATTCCATAGGCGGTAATACCGATTACAGTGTGAAAAATATTAATTACGGGGAAGATTTTACTGTTTTTGATATTATGCACAACGGTGAATTTCAAACGACTTTGAAAATTTGCCTTAAGGGTGTTCATAATGTATATAATTCGCTTGCGGTATGGGCAAGTTTGCACCTGTCGGGTATTGATATGAGTTTGGTAAATCCGCATTTTGCAACATTCAGCGGTATGGGAAGAAGATTTCAAAAGGTCGCAGAGTTTGACGGTATTGTTGTTTATGATGATTACGCTCATCACCCCACAGAAATTAAGGCTACGCTTTCATCTTCCAAATCGTTTAAAAACAAAAACATTATTGCCGTTTTCCAACCTCACAGATACACAAGATTTTATAATCTTTGGAATGAGTTTATGGGCGCATTTTCAGATGTTGACAGAATTGTTGTAACAGATGTTTATGCGGCAAGCGAAGACCCTATTGAGGGGGTTAATTCGGAGGCATTTGTCAATGAGTTTAGAGAAAAAACGGATATTCCGTGTGAAAATATTTCCGGTGATATTAAGCAAGTCGCAAAAGTTCTATTCCCAACCCTAAAATCGGGGGATGTTGTTATCGGTCTGGGTGCCGGTACGATTACTTCTTTGGGAAAAGAATTGCTGGCTTTAAGCGAGGAGAAAATCAAAGTTGGCGGTTGATTGTGAAAAAAACTTTGATATAAAAAACTTAACTTCATTCAAAACCGGCGGGAAAATTTCAGAGGTTTTTTTTCCCGAAAGTGTTGATGAGTTTGTTCAAATATTAAATGAAAACAAAGATGCAAAAGTTTTCGGCAACTTGAGCGATACTTTGGTTTCGGATTTCGGTTATTCGGGGAAAGTGATTTTAACTTTCAAAATGAATAATTATAAAATCGAAGGAACAAAAGTCATTGCAGATTGCGGAGTGAAAGGACCAAAACTTTCACAGGCGGTTTGCGAGCAGGGTTTAAGCGGGTTTGAATTTATGATAGGATTCCCGGGGTCTGTCGGGGGTGAAATTTGTATGAATGCTTCGGCTCATTCTCAGGCTGTCAGTGATAAATTGGTTTCGGTTCTTTGTTTTTCTTGTCAATGCGGTATTGTAAAATATTCCAAATCCGAAATGGGGTTTGCCTACAGAACTTCACGTTGCCAGAGGGAAGATTTAATTGTTTTGCAAGCGGAATTTGAGTTGGAAAAGAAAAATTCCGAGGATATAAAATCGACAATGGAAAAAAATCTTGAATTTAGAAAAAGTTTTCAGCCGTTGTTGGTGCTGCCAAATTGCGGAAGTATATTCAAAAACCCCGAAAATGATTCTGCGGGGCGGCTTTTGGATTCTGTCGGAGTAAAAGGGTTGTCTATCGGCGGGGCTAAGATTTGGGAAAATCATGCCAATTTTATTGTTAATCATAATAACGGAACTTCATCGGATATTTTAAGTTTGATGTATGAAATGTACACAAAAGTCAAAGAAATGTATAATATAGAATTAGAACCCGAGATAAAATTTTTGGGCGGAAATAATGAGAGGGAAAACGAGTTATGGCAAATATTGAGCAAAAAATAGACACAAAATCAAAAATAGCGGTATTGTGCGGGGGAATGTCCTCCGAAGCCGAAGTTTCACGACGTTCCGGTAAAGGCTGCTACGATGCTTTGCAAAGACTGGGGTATAAAAATGCCGAAATGGTTGAAGTTACACCCGATATTGCTCAAACTCTTAAAAACGGAAATTATGACTATGCTTACAACGCACTTCACGGAAAGTACGGCGAAGACGGTTGTATTCAAGGGATTTTGGAAGTTTTAAAAATTCCTTACACGGGCTGCGGGGTTTTAGCGTCTGCTGTTTGTATGCACAAAGAATACACCAAAAGAATTTTATCGACCCGAGCTGAAATTCCTCTTGCTAAGTCGGTATTTGTCAAAAAAGGGGAAAATGTAACGGAAAAAGTCAAGGGGTTAAAGTTTCCGGTTATTACAAAACCTGTTTCCGAGGGGTCGAGTTTCGGGATGACAAAGGTTAATACTTTGCAAGAGTTGGAAAGTGCTTATGAGCAAGCCATAAAATACAACGACGATGTTTTGATTGAAGAATTTATCGACGGTGTGTTTGTAACGGTCGGGGTTTTGGAAAAAGACGGTGTGAATTTCGCCACCGAAATTCTTGAAATTCGTCCTAAAAACGAATGGTACGATTTTGAGGCAAAATACACTCCGGGGATGTCGGATTTTATTCTGCCGGCTAATTTGGATGAAAAATTGACCAAACAAGTAAAAGATATTGCGGTATTGGCACATGAAACGGCGGGTTGCAGCGGGGTTTCAAGAGTCGATTTTATGATTTCCAATGACGGTATTGCTTACGTTATTGAAATAAATACTTCTCCGGGGATGACCGTTACCAGTGATTTGCCCGCGCAAGCCAAGGCTATGGATATCAGTTATGATGAACTTGTACAAATTATTATTAATTCGGCTGGGTTAAATAAATAATGGCTAGAGATAAAAAAAGAAGTGAACTTGATGATGCTGAAGAATTGCAAGACGAATTTACGCTTGCAAAACATTCCGTTAAGCACAAACAAACCGAAAGAATTATAAGAAAAAAAAGAAAAAAAGTTAACCGCTTAAAAACTCTTTTTCGTATAATAATTTTTGCACTTCTTGTTTATTTGACTTACGAATTTGTAAAACTTCCGCAATGGTATCTTCCGCAAGATGCGTTTAAAAAACATGACGGTAATGTTATTGAAATTGTCAATAACAGAATTGTCTCAACACCTATAATTTATGATGCAATGAAAAATCTTCCCGTCAGCAGACTTCCGATATTTTTAACCGACACGGATTCTTTGCAAAAAACTTTGAATAAAATTCCTCCGATAAAAGATGTTTATATAAGACGGTATGCGTTTCCGGCAAGAATACAGATTATTGTTCGGGAAAGAATACCCGTTGCTGTTATAAAATTAAATCTTAATCAAAAACCTGTTGCATTTTTCACAACAGACGGTGTTTTGGTCACGGATAGAAGATTTATGAATTTCGCAGAATCAGACCTAACCTTGAAAATTTTGACAAATTCGCCCAAACTGTCTGCCGATTGGAATTTTTCCAGAATCGCTTATATACAAAAAATTGTAAAAGCCGTCGAGACTTATTCGGGTGAAAAAGTTGAATATATCGATATGAAAAATCCCAACGATGTTTATATAAAAATCCAATCCACAAGTATCAGGCTCGGAACATTAGACAGTACGGTATTTGAAAGAATTAAAAGAATTTATACAATTCTGCCTCAAATTAAAGATTTGAATAGCCGTGTTAAGTATGTTGATTTGAGTTGGGATAAAGTAAATTATTTGAAATTGAAAAAATCAGAATAAAATGAATTTTAATGAGCAATATAAAAAAATACGCGCAACAGCAGATTGTGAACTTGACTTAATCGAAAAAAAAATGATTGAGCCGATAAATGTTCCCGAGCCGTTAAATTTGCGTATCAGGGAATTTTTAAGCTCTCCGTCAAAAAGAGTTCGCCCGCTTGTTGCTATTTTATATTTAAAATCTTTGGATTTGCCGATTAGCGAAAATCACTTGGAATTATTATCAGCAGTTGAACTTGTGCATAATGCTTCGTTGATACACGATGATATTATTGATGAAAGTGACTTAAGGCGAGGGAAGAAAACGATTTATAAGGAGTTTGAAAGTAAACTTGCGGTGGTTTCGGGAGATTATATTCTGTCTGTTGCGATGGAAAAAATTGCGGCTCTTAAAAATTTTGAAATTTTGAAAAACTTTTCTCAAACGCTCAAAAAAATGTGTATCGGCGAAATTACCCAGAATTTTGACAAATTCAAGATTACCGGACTTGAAGAATATATTGAAAAATCCAAAAACAAAACGGCATACCTTTTTGAAACGGCACTATTGACTTGTGCCATGCTGTATGAATCTTCGCCGGATTTTAAAAAGATAAGTGATTTTGCGCTCAATCTCGGGATAGCGTTTCAGATAAGGGATGATTTGATTAATATTGTTGAAAACGATTGCCAAAAACCCGCCAATAACGATATCAAATCAGGGATTTATACCGCCCCTGTTATATTTGCGGGAAGTGTTGAAAATTGCTCGGCGGGTATTGAAAAAACACGTGATTTGTTGAATAATTATATACAAATAGCAAAAGAGCAAACGGAATATTTGCCGAAGAATAAATATTCCGCCGCCTTGAAAGAGTTTTTGGAGCTTTTAAAAAATGTTTAGTTTAAAACAAAAATTGGAAAAGTTTAAATCTGATTATAACAATGCCGTTTTGAATATTTGGAACAATCTTAAATCAAAATTTCCCGAAAATATACGATTAAACTTGGACAGATTGGAACAGAGTTATAAAAATTACAAAGAAACCGCGGCATGTGAAGTAATAGAGACGGTAGTATTTGTTGTGGTAATGGTAATAATCATACGATTTTTCATCGGGGAAATCAGATGGATACCGTCAGGGTCAATGATTCCGACACTGATTGAAGGCGACAGAATAGTAGTTGAGAGATATTCAAGATTTTATACGACCCCCAAACGCGGTGATATAATGGTTTTCTATCCGCCGTCAACTCGGCTTTCAAACAGTCCGTTAAAACTTTTTGCAAGACTGACGGGAATCTTTTGCAAAGATGTCGCTTATATTAAAAGAGTAGTCGGACTCCCCGGAGAAAAAATAGAGATTAAAGACGGCTCTGCTTACGTTTATATTAACGACAAAAAATACGAAGAAAGCTATATTAAAAGCATATACGAATACCCCTCATGCCCCGATAAAAATATGAACCCGATACTATTGGAAAGCGGACAGATAATGAAATGCGGACCGTTTATTCTTGATAAAGACAGCTATTTTATGATGGGTGATAACAGAGGTAACTCACAAGATAGCCGCTATTGGGGTACATTGAAAAAAGACAGATTTATCGGACGGGCGGTTGTAATCTTTTGGCCTTTGAACAGAATTAAACTCCTAAAACGACTTTAATAAATTTGACATATTTTTTAAAAGTTTTTCTTCTATAAAAGAAAAACTCTTGAAAAATTATAAGTTTTATCGTATAATACATAAAAAGAGTATAAACCCCATGTTATATGATAAAAATAAATGATAGCTTTGCAGAAGGCGAATTGGATGTTAATTCAGTTGTTCGGAATTTCCGAACAACTGCTCAAGACGGTAAAAATTACAACACAAAATACGATTGTATCTGTTATGCAGCAATCTGCAAAGAAAGATTATAATATTAAAATTGTTTTAGGATTAGCATATAAAAGTCAGGTTAATTTTATTTTCCGATAAATAATTAATCATATCCCGAAATTCTAGAGATTTCTGTCTTTCGGTTTCAGTAATGAATTTCTTCGGCTCTACAAAAGTTTTGTCAATTTTGTTTTTAGACAAATAGTGTACGAACTCTCTAAACTCGTCTTTAGTAATATTATTGGGGTTATAATCAATAATATGTGAAATAACATCTTTCCT
This sequence comes from Candidatus Gastranaerophilales bacterium, assembly GCA_947626645.1. Lineage (GTDB taxonomy): Bacteria > Cyanobacteriota > Vampirovibrionia > Gastranaerophilales > Gastranaerophilaceae > Zag111. Next base: position 169 of record CANQSZ010000025.1, on the reverse strand, counting down.
ACACTTGGGATTTCCCTGAAAATTTTGGTAATAATTTTGATCAGAAATTTTTTAAACTTGCATAATATATACCTTTCGTTTAAAAATGCCAACAGGCGCGGACTTTGCCTGAGCGTAGGCGAGAGTATGGAACTCGAGCCGTACAGCGAAGGTATGCCGAAAGGATTTT
>CANQSZ010000024.1 GCA_947626645.1 Candidatus Gastranaerophilales bacterium | reverse complement strand
CCCCGAAAGTTCCGAACGCATCCGCCGAAAACAGAATTTTATCGGTTGTATCATAAGTTACCATAACTTCAGGCCAATGAACCATCGGTGCAAATACAAATTGTAACGTATGTTTGCCGGTGTTTAGCGTGTCGCCTTCTTTTACAATAATATACTGTTGTTCGGGCAAATTAAAGTTGAAGAATTGTTGTAACATTGTTTGTGTTTTTGCGTTGCAAACAATTCTTACATTCGGATATTTGTTTACTATAGTCGGAATTTCCGCGCAATGGTCGGGTTCCATGTGATTTATTATTAAATAATCCAACGATTTGCCGTCTAATACATGCTCAATATTTTCCATAAACTGATGCGATACTGATTTATCAACGGTATCAAGCAGAACGGTTTTTTCATCAAGCAGCAAATATGAGTTGTATGAAACTCCTTTTGGTACGGGATAAACACTTTCAAAAAGTGCTATTCTCCTGTCGTTTGCTCCGACCCAGTGTAAATCTTGTGTTATTTTTTTTGTGTTATACATATTTCTCTCCTATTGTTCAAGTCTATGATATCACAAAAATTTATCTTGTTTTTTTTATATATAATCTTTTTATTTTAAAAAATTAGTCATTTGCCCGATATCATTTTGGGCAATATTTTTATATCCTTATTAGTAACTTAGTTATGTGAATAAATATTATATTTTTTATAATATTATTTGTATGAAAAAGAGAATAGTAATCTTTTTAATTCCGGTATTTTATTTTTGGTATCTGATTTATTTATATAATACCGGAAATCTTTATGTTTAATTCTCTTGCGTGAAAAACTCAAGTATTTTTTCGTTATAACGCTTATCTTGCGCGGAAAACGGGTAAATTATTCCGCCAAATTCTTTGTTAACATGTGCCAGCGTTGCGGGAATTTTATTTGTTGAAATGCAGTCTAATTTTGTAACGACGGTTATTATGGGCAAATTATTATTGCAAACCCATTCTCTCATTTGATAATCGTTTTTTTGAATTTCATGCCGTCCGTCTATGAGCTGCACAAAATATTTTATTTCACCGCGGTTAAGCAAATATTCTTCCAAATATTTCTGCCACCTGTTTTGGGCTTCTTTTGAAACTTTTGCGTACCCGTATCCCGGTAAATCGGCAAGCGCAAACTTGTTTGAAAAATTGAAAAAGTTAATCAGTCTTGTTTTCCCGGGGGTGTTAGAGGTTTTTGCAAGTTTTTTGTTGTTTGCCAATGCGTTTATAAACGACGATTTTCCGACATTTGACCTTCCCAACAGCGGAAATTCAGGCAGCTTCAACTCAGGACACTGACTCAATTTTTCGGCACTGATTACAAACTTTGCGTTTAAAAAGGGTTTCATTTTGCTGCCGCTTTCTCTTTTTGTTCTTTTAATTTTCGTTTATACAAAACCGTTTGGAATAAATTGTACATCTTTTCGTTGTTAATAACCGTTAACTGGGTTTTGTTGTTGACAAAATCAACATGGAAAGCGGATTTTTGGTTGAAGATATTTGACTGAATATTAACAATTTGAAACAGCCCCTCAGTTAATATACTAAGAGGCTCTTTCAAAAATGTTTCAAATGTTTTTCTTATGTCAAATTTTTTCTTCTTCATAATTACATTTTAGATTTGAACGCTTCAATTCTTTGCATAACGGCAGCTTTATCGGAAGCATCCGGTGCCAAAGCCAAGTATTGCGTGTAATACTTAACCGCACCCTGATAATTTCCTTCTGCCTCGTAAGCCTGAGCTTTTAATTTGGCGATTGAAGGTGCATTGTGATAGAAGTCGATTGCTCGGTTGCAATATTCAACCGTCGATGCGTAATTTCCTTCTTTATATTGTCTTAGCGCAATTTCAAAGAATTCATTTGACTTCATTTCACAAAGGTCAATATAGTGAATCCCGTTTGATGCTATCCTGTTGTCAGGGTCGGTCATCAAAACTTTTTGTAATGCTTTTCTTGCCGTTCTGAATTGTTTGTGTTGAACTAATATTTCCGCAAGATATAACTCATCATCAATTGTTGATGCAAAGTTTATGGCATTTTCAAATGTATAAACGGCATCTTTTTCTCTGCCCAGTGATAAGTATGCCTCACCTTTTATTACGGTATCCATCAAACTGTCGCTTGCCGATTCAACTATATAGTTCAAATTATCTTCGGTTAATTCCATTTGGTGTGTCAATTTGCCGAGTTTAATTTTTGCCAAATGAAGTTTCAAATCGTTAGGAGTTCTTTGGATTGCTTCGTTTACATAATCGTAAGCCAAATATACGTCTTTGTTTGTAGTGAAATTGTTACTGTCTGCCGTATCTTTAGCCATTTCGTAATATGTATTTGCCAAACCGATGATAGCATCGTTGTTGTATGTCGCATCTCCAAGCAGTCTTGAATAATATTCAAGTGCCTGTTGATATTTTTTGGTTTCTAATGACATATTCGCAACTCTGAATATCCCTTCTTTGTAGTTAGGATTTAAGATGATTGCGGTTTTCAATTCTTCCATAGCAAATTCGTGGTCGGATCTTCTTTCGTAAACCCCCGCCAAATTGATGTAAGGTCTTGAATTTTCGGGTTTTACGTAAATAGCTTTTTTAAAAGAATTGATTGCAGCCGGCTGGTTGCCCTGTTTCAAGTATAATTCACCTTGAAGGTTCCATGCCGGAGATGAATTAGGATTGATGTGCAATGAGTGGTTCAACCATGTCAATGCCTTTGTGTAATCTCCCCTTCTGGATTCAACCTGACCCATGTGATACATTGATGTCGGGTTGTGTGAATTATATTTGATTGATTGTAAATAATATTTTTCAGCTTGGTCTAAATCGCCCTCAAGCATTGCTATATTACCTAAATTGTCATAAGCCGGTGCAAATTGAGGATTGATTTTTATTGCCGTTTTGAATAAATCCTGCGCATCTTTCTTGTTTCCGAGTTTCAAATTAGCAACACCCATTGCATTGTATGCCTGATAATATGTGCTGTCCAATCCCACTGCCGTAACAAATTCTTTTAATGCGGCATTCGACAGATTTCTTATGTTTTTAATATATTCAACGTCAGACGACGTTTCTCTCATCAAATATACCAACCCCTGTGCATAATGAAATTCCGGATTGTTAGGATATTTTTTTAACAATTGGTCTAATTCCGATTGTGCCGGTGCCAGTTTATATTGTTTTGCAAACGAAATCAATTGAAGTGCTTTAGCGCTCAAATCATTGGGGTTCTTAGTAAGAATTTCCTTTAATCTTTTGTCAGCATCTTCGTAATTGTTGTATTCTATCATCCTGCTTAAATCAACATAACTTTTTGATACTTGAGCTTTTATAGGCGCAGCAGCAAAAGAATGAGGTGCAAAAAGAATGCAAGATGTTAAAATCATTGATGTGACTAACAATTTTTTACAATTCATATTTTCTCCTACCTTTTTAGCTTGGAACTATTCTAAATCTGATAAAAATATTGTATAATATGATTAATAAAAAGGCAATAGGTTAAACAGATGGTATTAAGTAAAGAATCAAAACAGGATTTGGAGGAATTTAAGTCGTATATTGTAGTGGAAAAAAATTTTTCGCAGCATACCGCAAAAGCCTACTATTCCGACATTTTGAGCTACTTAATCTGGCTTGACAACGAGAACTGCGAAGGGGTAAATTTTTCAAAAGTTCGCGATTACTTACACTTTATGCAAAAATTCAACTACAAAAAAACAACCGTTGCCCGAAAAATAGCATCCATAAGAACTTTCTACAAATATCTTCATCGCGAAAAGAAAATCGAAAATAATCCCGCAGAAAATTTAATATCCCCCAAACGACCGAAGTCGCTGCCAAAATTCCTCACAACAGATGAGGTTGAACAAATATTAAGTAATATTAACATAGATACTCCCGCCGGTTACAGAAACCGCGCAATTTTAGAACTTCTTTGGGCTAGCGGCATGCGTGTTTCCGAATTGAGCGGACTGAATTTCGGCAATCTCAACCTTGATAACAACGAAATTACGGTTTTCGGTAAAGGTTCAAAAGAAAGAATTATCTTAATTACAGACAGGGCTAAAACTTATTTAAAAGGTTATATTGATTACGCTCGCCCGATGATAGCCAAAGGCTATGAACAAGAGCCGATAACGGATACAACCCCCGTTTTTATCAACAAAACAGGCTATCGCTTGCAAACGAAGATGATAAGAAACGTGATAAATGAAATCACCGAAAAAATTGCACTGCCCAAAAAAGTTACTCCTCACATGTTCCGTCACAGTTTTGCGACGCATTTAATCGAAAACGGTGCGGATTTAAGGGTTGTACAAGAACTTTTGGGACATGCCAGCATCTCAAATACTCAAATTTACACCCACATTTCAATGCAGCACATGAAAGAAGTTTACGATGAAACTCACCCCAGAGCCTAGTTTTAACCTTTTTTGATTGACTAAGAAGGCAAAATATGTTAAAATTTGTGCGTAAGTAAGAGTTATGGGTTTATATAGTATGAAAATTTTAAATAAAAAATCAGGGTTTACTTTATCGGAAGCTATGATAACAATGTCTATTATCGGAGTTGTCGCAACGTTAACAATATCAACATTGGGGGCTTCCGTTCAGCAGCGTGCAAGACTTGCGGAATTTAGAGCCGCTTATGCGAAAATGGAAACCGTTTTGAGAAATATAATTCTTGATGAAGGAAAGATTTATGCTTGTTATTCTTGTCCGACATCTACGGATATAAGTGATTTCGGACTAAGCATGAAAGGCAGTTGCACCGCCAAATCCAATCAGTGTGAAGCATTTATAGACATGTTTGTTCGTCAAATGGGTGTAACAAGATTTTGTAAATCAAATGCCCGCTCGGAAGGTTGTATCCCCGAGCAAGATACAAAATATCCTTCCGCACCTAACGGCGGATGTTTTTCAAACTTTGGAAAAGGTTACGTGCTTGATAACGGAATGGTTCTTCTTCAAGATTCCGATCCTACAATCTTAGCCATTGACACAAACGGACGTAAAGGTCCTAATAAATGGGGTCAGGATATTTTTACTTTGCAGATTAAAGCAAAAGAATCAACAAAGGTTAAAAGTGGTGCTTCTTACATAAAAGATATCGGTTTTCTTCCGCCTGCATCATGTTTGCCTAAAAGCGGTGATTCTTCAAAAACCTCCGATGTACTCTTAAAAGATATGGTAAGCAAACAAAATTAGTTTTTATCTGATTAAATTCGATGTTTCGTTGTACATTACCATGTGGAAATCCGCACTCGTCATATTCGGATTGTTTTTCATGAATTTTTTTATATCGAATTTTTCCATGAATTTGTCTAATTTTTGAATAACCTTGTCATTTTCTTCATTTTCGGACTTTAATTTATCGATGTAATTTTTTACCATATAAATTATTTCATCTTCCGTAAGAATAGGTAAGCCGCCGATTTTTACTTCGTCTTTGTCGTCATTTTCAAGATACTTCTTTTCTTCATCCTTTTGCTGCTGCTGTTGGTTTTGCTGCTTTTCCTGTCCTGCCGACAGTGCGGATTCTATTCTTTTGTTGAACGGGTTGTTTACCGAATTGAACATGGCTATTCTCTTTTTTTAGTAAATTGCATGATTATATACGGTCTTTTTGCCTAAAACTTTAATAAATCATACTTTCATACGAGTAAAACAATTAAAAACCGGTAATGATTTTTACCGGTTTTTGTTGTGATTTTGAAATTGTGATACAAATTACATAAGACCTAACACTTTTTTGTACCAAGAAAATGACTCTAACTCAGTACCGTTAAAAGTAGTCTTTGCACATTGCGTTTTCAAATAATTTTCAAATTCGTCGGTAAATTTTGGCTTTACCTTTTTTACTTTTTTGTCTGAAACCACTGTTGTCATAAAACGTACTCCTTTACTTACACACTAAGGTTGAGCAACTTTGTTAATCTTATTATACCATGAAATTCATGATTTTACTACTTATAAAACATAAAATGATTATTTTTTGCTATTATCAAGGGTTTTCAATTGTAAATTTTTGTTAAGAAGTTTTGTTTTAATAATAATTCAATAAATAAAATAAAATTTTGTAAAAAATTTAATATTTTTATGCTAAAATTTTTGTATGATATTAATAGGTGAAAATATACATATAATCTCAAAAAAAGTTCGTGAAGCGCTTGAAAATAAGGACGAAAATTTTGTAAAAAATTTAGTAAAAATTCAGGAAAATGTTGAGTATATAGATTTGAATGTCGGACCTGCGAGGGGAAAACTTGACAAGATATTTGAGTGGCTTTGTCCTGTTGTCGGGGATAAAAATATATCGTTTGATTCAACAAACCCCGAGGCGATAGCGCAGGGTTTAAATTTGGTAAAAAATCCGCAAAACTGTTTTATAAACAGCACGACAAAAGACCCTGACAGGCTTGAAAGGTTAACCGATTTAGCTTTGGAGTTTAATTCAAATTTAATTTGTTTAGCGATGTCAAAAGAATCGGGGATACCAAAAACTGCTGACGGGAGAATGGAAATTATTTTTGAGATATTTGAAAAGTGTGAATCCAAGGGAATAAAAAACGACAAATTATTTTTCGATCCGTTGGTTTTGCCTGTATGCGTGGAGCAATCTCAAGGGGTTGAGGCATTGAATACAATTCAAATGGTTAAAGAGAGTTTCACCCCGCCTGTTAAAACAATAATAGGTTTATCGAACATTTCAAACGGTGCAAACCCGCAATTGCGTCCGCTTTTAAACAGAGTTTACGGCGTTTTGGCATTTGGTGCGGGATTGGATGCTGCTATTATTGATGCTAAAGATACGGAGTTGATTAGAATATTTAATATGCTTGAAAAAAATTCCCCACAGTCTAAAGAAGACGAACTTTTGATTAGGCTATCAGATATGATTTCGGAGTTTGGCGAATTGGAAGAAATTCGATTTGACAAAAACAGTGTTGAACAGCAAAATATTATTAAAGCGGCAGGGGTTTTGCTTAATAAAAAAATATACTCCGATAGCTTTACACAGGTATAATTTTTATGGTAAAATGCAGTTGAAAATTTGAGGAATATGAATATAAAAAAGCGTATCTTAATAACTATTTTAATAACCGTATTTGCATTGGGAGCTTTGCCTTTGTATGCCGAAATGACCCCCGAGGCAAATTCATTATATCAAGAGGCTTGCAGCGCGGAGCATGAGCAGGATTTAAAGGGTGCTATTGCTAAGTTGGAGCAGGCAATACAAATTTCCGGCGGCAACACGATGCTTTATACAAAACTTGCCGGTATTTATGCCGAAATTAACGATTATGACAAGGCACTTGAGGCTTATAATAAAGTTGTTGAATTAAAACCCGACGATTCTTTTGTTTATATAAGTATCGGAAGTATTTATGAAAACCAAGGTAAATACAAAGAGGCTCTTGCTTCTTACAACAAGGCTTTGGACATTTTTCCGGAGTATAAATACAATTATTTTAACATCGGAAACGTTCAATATCAGTTGAGAAACTACCATGAGGCAATAAAAAATTACAACAGTTTTTTGGAAACTTATTCCGGACATAATGATGCCAGAGAAAATTTGGCAGCGTCGTATTTAGCGGTAAAAGATTATGCTAACGCAGCCAAAAATTACAGACAGGTTTATGAAAAAAATCCCGAAACATTCAAAAACTATTCTCAGTATGGGTTAGCACTTTTGAATACCGACAACCCGCAAAAAGCCTCTGAGATGTTAGAGAAGGCTATATTGATTGACCCTGAGAATGATTCGGCGCACTTAGGACTTGCTCAGGCTTATCAGGATTTGGGCAAGAACGATATGGCTTACGAGCAATATCAAGTCGTTTTGAAAAAAATTCCCAATTTGAATACTGTCAGATTGGATTATGCAAATTTGCTTGCCGATATGGGTAAAAATGCCGAGGCTGTCGAGCAGTATAATATGTACATTAAAGCCTTCCCTAACGATATAAACGGTTACAAGAATATCGCCGCCGTTTATAAATCTTTGGGTAATTATGACAAAGCGATTGAAAATTATTCTGCCGTTTTGGCTAAAGACAGTACTGATATTGATGTTAAAAAAGAACTTGCAACTTGCTATCATAACAAAAAAGATTACAATACGGCTTTGAAATACTATAATGAAATTTTGGAAGTAAAACCCGACGATTACGATGTAATGACAAATAAAGCAATCGCGTTGCATGCTCTGAAAAATTACGACGGTGCAATATATTTGTACCAAGAAATTTTGTCCGTAAAAAGTAACGATACGATAAAGAATAATTTAAACGATGCACTGGTAGAAAGAGGGCATGAACTTGTCGAATCGAAAGAATATATAAAAGCGATAGAGAACTTCAAAACCGCAATTAAAAACGGATATAACGACGGTTACGTATATTATGGATTGGCAAAAGCGTACAGAGCAGAAGGCGACAATACCAAAGCGTCGGAAAACTATGAAAAAGCGATTTCGATAAATCCCGACAAGACGTTATATTCAAATGAATACAGCGAATTTATCTCGTCTATGTACAAACCTAAAACACCCGTAACGGAGCAGCCCGCCCAAAACATTGTACTGCCTTCGATAAGTTTGTCAGAAACCGTACAACCGCCTGATAATGAGGAAATTAAAGTGCAATCGCTTGTTAAAACCTCCGAGGTTGCCAAAAAGCAAAATGAAGATTTCATTTTGGAAGGGGATAAGAATTACAAAAACAACAATTACGATGCTGCGATAAAAAATTATCAAGATGCTTTAAGACTTATTCCAAACGATGCGGTTACTTTGTTGAAAATAGGCAATATTTATCAGCTAAAAGAGGATAATGCGAAAGCCGTTAATTTCTATCAAAAAGCAATAATTGTAAACCCCGATTACACTGACGGTTGGTTTAATCTCGGGTTGGTTTATGCAAACGAAAACAATCTTGCCGAATCTCAAAAGAGTTTTGAAAGAGTAATCGCACTTGATCCTGATTACAATTTCGGTTACGCGTATTACGCATTGGGTATGGCTTTGGAACATCAGGGGTATAAAGAGGAAGCCGTTAAAAGTTACAAACTCTTTGTCAAATATAATAACGACAAAGATATGATTAACACTGTTCAGACTAAAATTAAAGAACTTCAATAATTATGAAAAAATTTTGGGTATTTATAACGATAGTAATGTTTATGTTTGTCTGCGGGTGCGATAGAGAACAGGCATATATATTGTTTAATAAACATCCGTTTACGCCCGAAACCATGACAAGCGGTGAAAATATCTTCAAACCCAACGACAGAATTTATTATTTGATAACCCTGCCGCAGCCTGTTCAATCAAAAAGACTGTTTATTCAGATAATGAAAGTCGGCGGTGAGGGTGAAAGATTAGGTTATGATTTGGCTTGGGCAAAACATGTTAAATTGAAAGATGAACAAATTTATTATTTTACGGATTATGTGGTTTTTTCTCAAACCGGAACTTATATTATGGAAGTGTATTCAAAAGATAATCCCACAAAGATTTTGACAACTTCTCAGTTTTATGTAAAAAATTAATTAAACCAAAACTAAGCGAGGCTGATTTGAAAAATTTTTATAAAATTGATAAACTGAATTTTCTAACCCCCGGAATGCCGTTATTGACAGGCAAAGGCGGATATCCGAGAGCTTTTGAAATATTGGAAGAAATGGGGCTTGACGGTATGGAAGTCGAATTTGTCCATGGGGTCAGAATGAGCGATGACATGTGCGAATTTGTAAATAAAATTCAAAAAGAGAAAAACTTTGTAATTACCGCACACGCACCGTTTTATATAAACTTAAACTCCAAAGAAGAAGAAAAAGTTGAAGCAAGCGTTACCCGAATTATTGAAACCGCAAAAACCGCATCAAATTTCGGAGGTTACAGTATAACCTATCATGCGGCGTTTTATATGGGTAAAGACAAAGAAACCGTTTATAATCAGGTCAAAGAGCAGACCAAAAAGATTGTTGAGATACTTGAAAAAAACAATATAAAAATGTGGATAAGACCGGAAACAACGGGAAAAGAAACCCAATGGGGCGATTATGAAGAAATAATCAGACTTTCCAAAGAATTTGAACAGGTATTGCCATGTATAGATTTTTCGCATATCCATGCAAGATTTGGCGGGAAATATAATACCTATGACGAATTTTGCAAAATATTGGAACGAATAGGAACAGAACTCGGAGATTTTGCATTGAATAATTTTCACGCACATCTTGCGGGGATTGAATATACTGCCAAAGGCGAAAGACGGCATTTGATTTTTGAAGATTCCGATATGAATTATAAAGATTTGTTGAAAGCACTAAAATCGTTTGATGTTAAAGGTGCTTTGGTATGTGAAAGCCCCAATATTGAACAGGATACAAAACTTTTAAAAGATTTCTATTTGAGTTTGTAGGTTTTACATAAGCTATTTTTTAGCTATAATCAAGATTATGAAAACAAGATATAACGTAAGAAATTTTTGCATAATTGCCCATATTGACCATGGTAAATCAACCCTTGCCGACAGACTTCTTGAAAAAACGGGAACGGTTGCGCAGCGTGATATGCAGGAGCAGCTGCTTGATTCAATGGACATTGAGCGCGAAAGAGGGATTACGATTAAATTAAATGCGGCAAGAATGAATTACACCGCCAAAGACGGAAAAAATTATGAGCTTAATCTGATTGACACCCCCGGGCATGTGGATTTTTCTTATGAAGTTTCGCGTTCTCTTGCCGCGTGCGAGGGGGCTTTGCTTATTGTTGACGCTACTCAAGGCGTTGAAGCTCAAACCCTTGCCAACGTTTATTTGGCTATTGAACAGAATTTGGAAATTATCCCTGTTATAAATAAGATTGACTTGCCCTCGGCTGATGTTGAAAGAGTCAGACAGGAAATAGAAGAAATTTTGGGAATAGATGCATCAATGGCAATCCCTGTGAGTGCAAAAACGGGTGTCGGTATAGAAGATGTTTTGGAAGCGGTTGTCAATTATGTTCCCGCACCGGTTGACAATAGCGACAAACCCTTGCGTGCTTTGGTTTTTGATAGTATTTATGACCAGTATTTAGGGACTGTTTGCTATTTCAAGGTTGTTGACGGTGATATTTCCGTTGGGGATAAAATCAGATTTATGGCATCGGGAAAAGAGTATGAAGTTATTGAACTGGGCTATCAAACCCCCGTAAGAGTTCCCGTTAAGAAATTGACCTGCGGGGATGTAGGTTACTTTGCGGGTTCTATAAAAGAATTAACCCGATTTGTCGGTGATACGATTACGAATGTTGATAACCCCGCAAAAGAAGCATTACCGGGGTATAAAGAGGCATTGCCCATGGTTTTTTCCGGCATGTACCCCGTTGATAACGAGGATTACGGCAATTTAAAAGAGGCTTTGGAAAAGCTGAAACTTAACGACAGCAGTATTACGTTTGAACCCGAAACTTCAAGCGCGCTGGGTTTTGGTTTTCGTTGCGGGTTTTTGGGCATGCTCCACATGGAAATTGCTCAGGAACGGCTCGAAAGGGAATACGATTTAACTCTGGTAACAACGGCACCTTCTGTTGTGTATAAAGTTCACAAAACCAACGGCGAAGTTGTCGAAATTGATAATCCTTCCAACCTTCCCGCCGCACAATACAGAGATTATATCGAAGAACCTTATGTCAAGGTGCAGGTCATTACTCCTAACGAATTTGTCGGAACATTGATGGATTTGGCACAATCTAAACGCGGAATTTTTAAAAACATGACCTATCTTGATAAAGTTCGTGTCGATTTGACTTATGAAATCCCTCTGAGTGAAGTTATAACAGACTTTTACGACCAATTGAAATCACGAACTAAAGGTTATGCAAGTTTGGATTATGAGTTTAGCGAATATAAACGCTCAAAACTTGTAAAACTTGATATCATGCTTGCGGGAGAAATAGTTGACGCGCTTTCTGTAATTTGCCATGAGGACAGTGCTTTTTATGTCGGGCAGAAATTGACTGCAAAATTAAAAGAAATAATACCGAGGCAGCTTTTTGAAGTGCCGATACAAGCCGCTATCGGTGGTAGAGTAATTGCCAGAACAAATATTAAAGCCATGCGCAAAAACGTTCTTGCAAAATGCTATGGGGGCGATGTTTCGCGTAAACGTAAATTGCTTGAAAAACAGAAAAAAGGTAAAAAACGCATGAAATCTGTCGGAAGTGTCGAAGTTCCGCAAGAAGCATTCATGGCGGTTCTCAGCCTTGATGATGATTAAAACCCCTGTTTGTGTGCGTAATTTTTTCTTTCAATCGAAACGCGATGAGCCTTAACTGTATGATGCGTAATCATCAGAATTTCGGCTATCTCTTTGTCGGTCTTGCCTTTTGTCATATACCGTAATATTTCATGCTCGCGATTTGTTAAATTTTGCCGCAAGCAATTGCCGGTGTAATCCATTTTTTCTATCCTTTTTGTGCCTGTACTCTCATATTATCATCACATAAAAATATTACTATTAGGCATTTGACTAATGTCAATTAGGCACTTGGCTACTTTTTTTAAAAAATGCAAAAAATCAATTAGTCAAATGGCTAGTTTTTGGTAAAAAATTCAAAAAGTCAATTAGGCATGTGGCTACTTTTTTTTAAAAAATTGAAAAAATCAATTAGCCAAATGGCTAGTTTTTGGTAAAAAATCAAAAAAGTCAATCAGGCAGAACAAAAACCCTAAAACCGGACAAAGAAAAAAGTCGGTTTTAGGGTTTTTAGTTCATTTTTTAAAAGGTCTTTTTTAATTTATGCAGATTTATTATTAATTATTAAAAGAACAAAACAGGATGAGTTGTTTTCCGGTATTTTTAACATCTCGAAGGGAAGTCTCCGATGTAAGTTGTTCTACATTACCGTCGTTAAAAACCCCCTCAATAGAGCAGCTTACTCTGTCTTTTCCCTCCTCATTACCGCTGTTACTAACAAATTCATCAACTTTTCCTCTCAATTCCTGAACATCATCAATCAGTTGATACAATCTTTGTTGGTCTATATTAGCTGAACTTGGCGGATTATTTATTCGGGAATTTTGCTCATAATCTTGATTTTGCGAAACTTTTTCGGAATTTATTTCGGTTTTTTTAGATGCCGCATCTTTTACATTGGTATAAAACGCCGCAACAACAAATACAAACATACATATAAATACTATCGTTAAAGCCTGAAACTTATTAAAACCGTTCATTTACTCTCCTCCATTTTTTTAACAAAAATATTCTATCATAAATGTTTACAATAAAGCCAGTTTTTAACATAAAAAAAGACGGATTATAAAAATCCGCCTTTTGAAATATTTACCGAAAAATTAAACCGAAGCCAAAGCAGAGGCTTGTTTAACAACGGATTCAAGAGCTTCCAAAGCGTCAGCCGGAAGTTTATCAATTCCCGCTTTTTCTGTTTCTCTTGACTTAACAAAGTTAATTCTGTCGTTCATACGAGCAACGAATTGGTTTGCATATTCTTTGTTGCTAAATGAAGCATCGAAGCCTTCAACGTCCATAATTTCGATATCAGAGAAGTTTTCCCATTTATGGAAGTTAGCGCTTCCTTCAACGATAGCTTCAATAATACCCAATGTATGAGCCGGTTTAACTTTAGTACCCATAAATTCGCCGGTATTAAGAATATAGCAGTCAACTCCGGTTGCAATAAGTTCTTTAAATCTTTCGTAATCCATAGACAGAGGATAAACTCTGAACGGATTAGCGTAAGGTTCAACAACTAAAGCGTTAGGGTCAACACCTGCGGCAAGTCTTTCAGCCGACGAACGTTTTGTAGCCAAAGTTGCACCCATAGCAGAACCCAATGATGCACCCGATAATTTCAATACCGGAGGTATTGTCGGGTCTTTCATCAACCAGAAAATTGCGTTGATAGGTTCGTCAATTCTGTCAACTCTGTTGGGCGACCACAATTTAGACTTAACGGCACGACCGTTACCGTTTCTGACATCTTCCGTAACGGAAACTACTTTGCCGTCAGCAAGTGCGATTGCACCGTTGTTTTGCTGGGTTAAAATGTATTTGTTATCGTCGCAACCGATTGGGTAATCCGCAGTTTTATCAAAGTATGCGGGTTCCAATGCGATTGTGTATTTGTCTTTCATATTGATAACGAAAGCATCATCGTGAAGAACGGTGATATTATATTTGTTGTTGTGTTTAGCGTGTGTAATGGTTGATTTTCCGGAACCCGACAAACCGAATACGGCAACTTGGAATGATTTTCCGCCGTCAAGGTTGTATCTTTTCATCCCGCCATGGCAAGATGCAAATCCGTTACGTGCCGCACAGCCCCAAGCAAGTGTTAATGTACCTTTTTTGTGTTCGCCGAAATATCTCATACCCAAAATGCAAGCACAATTGTGTTCTGGGTCGAAGAATGTTAATCCGTACGGAAAATCAGGATGCGACCAATCCGGATCAGAAAATACGAATATGTCTCCTTCGGGGTATTCTTTTGATTCGGAGTACATATTTGCATATTCTTCGTTAATGTATTGGAAGTTCAACATCCAAGAGTACATAACATTTTCAAAGCCTTCGGGAATCATTAAGTGAGCTTTAATCATAAAGTCATTGTCTAAACCAACAACGGCTTCCGTTTTGTACATAAGTTTATCACGTGAAGAATAGATAGCTTCGCGGATAATCGGTAATAAATAACTCAAATCGCAGTTTGGTTCACCGACGATTTTTCTTGCAGCCGCACAACGTCCGACAACAGAACCGTCGTTGAATAACAATTGGTTAGCACCTTGAGGCAAACCTAATTTTTCGGGTTTGTAAACGGGCATTCCGGTCAATTCGATAGTACCCGAAGAAGATTTTGCAAGTTTGTATGCTTCCGATACAGACTTAACTTCTTCGACATTGTTGCCGTAAAACGGTGCAGTGATTGTTGCACGAGCAGCCGACATGATTTGTTTTAATTCTTCCGAATTTGTAAAGAATTCTTTTGTTGTCATAGTCTTTCTCCTTTTTACAAAAATTTTTATATTATATGGTGTACAAATTACAATTTATAAACATTCATTAACATTTTACTATAAATATAAAAAGAATACAAGTTATATTACTTAGATGATTTTACTTGAAAAGATATTCAAAAAGTTGTATAATCTATAAAAAAAGTAGTATAAAACACAGGATTAAAAATTATGAGAAAAGCGTTTACTGTTGCGGAATTATTGCTGACGATGACAATTATCGGGATTATTGCAATATTGGTTCTGCCGAGTTTTTTAAAGGATTATCATAAAAAGATATACACAACGAGATTGAAAAAGACTTATGAAGTATTGTTCAGTGCTATGGAGCAGGCATGTATAGATAATAATGTTTCTTATTTCTATCAAACTCCGTATTCAAAACCGAATGCTTCCGACAAACAAGCAGAATTTATGAACAAATATTTCAAAGAAATGGAAAATGCGTCATCAAGCGGCACTTCACCGTTTGCGGATAAATACAAGATACTTAGCAATGACTCCGCTTCAGCATTGTCATTGCCCGCGGGTTCTGCTTATGCAAGGTTAAAAGGCGGAGAGGCAATAAGTCTTTCTTGTCAAACAGCTGACAGTTGTACCGTTATCGTTGATATAAATTCAACAGAAGCGCCAAATGTCGGCGGTCGTGATTTATTCAAATTCAACTTAGATACTGCCAATAATAAAGTATCCTCAACGGATGATTATAACAAATGCGGAACGGACGTTTACGGAACGGGATGTTTTAGCAGAATTATACGTGACAATTGGGTTATGAATTACTAATAGTGAAAGGAAATATATGAAACAAGGTTTTACTTTATCGGAAGTTTTAATTACATTAAGTATTGTCGGGATTGTAGCGGTATTGACGGTTCCGGGGGTAATGAAAAACTATAAAAACAGATTATACACCGCACAGTTGCAAAAAGTTTATGCACAAATTACGGATGCTTGCCAAGCGGTTATGAATGACAATCACGTAGATGATTTTTACGAATCAAAAGCAGGGTCGAAAACATCTTGCATAAATAAAGCAACCGGTGATTGCCAAGAGGGTGCGGGGTTGTTCCTTAACAACTATTTTAAACCCGTAAAAAGAGATTGCTTAAGCGGTGCAAACAAATGTTTTGCCGACGCATATACGAATTTGGATGCAAACAGTGCCGGAACGGCAAGCGGAGATTATTGTATCCAAACCGTTAACGGAGCAGCTATATGTGCAACTTTTAATAGCTATGGTGTTATGTCTTTATTGGTTGATGTAAACGGAACGGCAGCACCGAATGTAACAGGCAGAGACGTATTTTCAATGGATATAAAAAGTGACGGAACGGTATCCGATTACGGTTCAAATTCACCCGACCCGAATGTTCCGGGGCAGAAAAACTGCTCGCACTCAAGCGGGAATTTATTTGCCGCTGCCGCAGGATGTATGACTACAATCATTGAAGCCGGTTGGAAAATGGAATACTAATTAAAATATTGATATAAAGTTATCACAAATTAAGAGCCTGTAATTGTTTAACAATTACGGGCTTTTTAAGTTATTAAAACAAAATTACATTTTCTATGATTAAATCAGGCATGCTCCTGTGCCCTAGAATTAAAATTATGCTTGTGAGATTTACTAATCCGACGATATCTTTAGTTTTGTGAAATAAATTACAAATAGTGAAATTATAGTTACGATTATTGCACATATTTTAGAAATATTATAATCAATATTAAATCCGATTTGTGAATTTAAAATAAAAAATACGGTTATAAAGATATAAAAAAGCCCGGGAATAAAAGTCATCAACCAATTTTTCTTGTTTTTATAAAGATAAACGGTTGCATATAAAAATGTCGGTATAGCTATCAACTGATTAACAAAGTTAAAATAACGCCAAACAACCGAGAAACTGCCGGCATTCGACTTCGCCCAAACGATAACGGAAATAATTATCAAGGAAATAGGAATCATAATAAGCAATCTGTTTTTTATTTTCACCTGCGGCATTTTAAAAGCCTCGCCCAATATCATTCTAAGTCCTCTCAGGGCAGTATCTCCCGAAGTAATAGGAAGAACGA
>CANQSZ010000023.1 GCA_947626645.1 Candidatus Gastranaerophilales bacterium | reverse complement strand
AAAATGACACCAAATGAATTTAAAAACTATTTACTAAAGTCCTACTGATTGATTCCATTTTAGGGGGTACACTTCATCTACCCCCAACGATTTACTTTTCAAGTGCATTGACAATTTCGCAAAAAAAACCTCCAAAATCGGAGGAAAATTGTTCTATGATAGCTAAGTCCACCTATCTTGTACAAATTTTCCATACAAGCGAGACTTTTATTTAATATGTTTACCTTTTACTTATACCACTTATGAAATTGAGCATCAACAAATTAACATTTCTTTATTATTCTTGTGTGTCGTCTTTCATTCTGAAAGTCCAAACCATCTCAAAATAAGGTTTGTCGCCGGATAATTGTGCAACTTGACCGACTGTTTCGCCACTATCATCAACCAAATCATAAACACCGTTAGCATTGCCATGGGATTACCGACAGAATTGCCAATGGGGTTGTCTTTAGAATTTCCGTCTTTAAATATTACTTGGTAAGCACGCGGATATTCTATGGGCAAGTCGTTGGAATTTTTCAATATATCGTCAGTTACATCTCGCATACGTGCAGCCCATATCATTGCAAATTCGGGTTTCTCATCGCCAGGATTTTCGATTACACCGACGTTGTAGTGCATGGCTGGGTCTAAGTCGTTAAACTCAATAGTCCCACCGTTACCTTTGACAAAATCCTTTACCTGTGTGCCGGTTTTAGTATCAAAAAGCCCGTAAGCCCTCTCAGCACAAGCACTGTTTATTCTGATTTTTCTTGGTGTAGGAATTAACAAAACTTCCTCCGGCATTTCATTTGAAAATTTATTATCTTCCATAACTTCCCCTTCTTGTTAATATACTTATCAAACTTATCATAAATCTTATTGTAACAACACAACTATTATTTCACATTTTCCAGACATTGAATATAATTTAACAAAATTTTTACATAATTTTGCCAATTTCCTAAAAAATAATTACAACTTTTTCAAAAGTTTTAATATTTGCTAATATCCTTGTTAAACCTATATTTTTTGTTGTTACATAGTAAGGCTTCAATAATTCACTCAAATGTAACAAAATGTAAATATGAGTTTAAAAACGGTTCAAAGTCAATTATAATGCCCCATAAGGCAGGTATTGATTAGACGGAGTTAGCAAAATTTATCTTTACCTGTTTTATAATAAATGCAGCTCGTAGTCAGAAAATTTGTAAAATCAATCAGAAAGGAAAATTTTAATGAATATTTCACCCGTAAACTTTTATGGTAACCAAACTCGTTTATATATGCCTAAATTTCAGGCGGCTTCCTCGTATCCAAATAAAAATCAAAGGCATGTTGCGGATGACAAATCTTATATGCAATCACAAAAAGATGAAATGCCGCTATCTGATGTACCGTTAAAAGACACAAATTTACCAAAATCAAGTAAATTGTCGTTTATAGAAACTTCACGTAATATTGACCTTGCCGGAAAAGTTGTCAAAAACAGCAGAACCGGATTGACTTATGTTTATAACAAAAGCGGTTATGTGAATAGTGTTCTTGATTCAAACGGTGATACTGTAAGAGCAATTTCGCGCAAGATTGACGGTAAAATCATAGAATACATTGACCATGTCTTTGCAGGCGGTAATGCGGTAAGAACCGTTTATTATAATGCAGACGGTTCGGTTAAAAATTACTTTGACCGCACTCTTGATGCAAACGGTAAGAGAATAAGAACAGTTTGCAGAAATTCTGACGGTTCGGTTAAAGACTACACTGACTATGTTCTTGATTCAAAGGGCAACACTTTAAAAGCAATTACTCACAATGCTGACGGTTCGCTTTTCTGTTGTTATGAGCATGTTCGCGATGCAAACGGCAGTCTTGTAAGAATTATTACCCGTTATCCCGACGGGACAATAAAATAAATATAAAACTTATTTAAACAAGCATTCAAAAATCCCTTCCGAATATGTCGGATGAGCAAAGCATGTCTGTTTGAGTTTTTCGATTGAAATATCATTATTCATCGCTATTGCAATTTGCTGAATTAATGCCGAAGCCTCTTGCGATACAATATGCGCGCCCGCAATTTTTCCGTTCTGTTCAAGAAGTTTTATAAACCCTTCGGTTTTTCCGTCGCATTGTGATTTACCGAGTGCCGATATCAATACCATTGATTTTTTGTATTGCTCGTTTTGCAAGTCCTGTTCCCGTTTCCCAATCCATGCAATCTCCGGCGAACCGTATATCACGCTCGGGGTTAATTCTTTTTTAAATTCTATTCCGCCAATTTCTTCTATTGCCTGTTTAATAGCATAATGTGCCAATTGGATTTCCCCTGATGAATCGCCTATAACTTTTACCCCATCGGGAAGATTTATTTTTTCGGGCTTTCTGCCCGCCGCAACAAGTATAATTTCCGGTTCAATTACCTGTGCGTTTGTCAATGTTACCGTTTTATTTTCAATTTTTTCTACCGATGTGCCGGTGTAAAATTTAATGTTTTCTGTTTTAAAAATTCTTTCTACCCGCTTTGAAACCTCAATATCGGCAGTCGGAATCAAGTGCGGCGCAAGTTCAACAACCGTTGTTTCAACCCCGAAGTTTGAAAATATCCTTGCCCATTCCGTTCCAATGGCACCCGAACCTACTATCAAAACACTTTTTGGCAGTTGTTTAAGATTTAAGATGTCATCGGAAGATAGTATAAACTTTGAATCATATTCAAGCCCTTTAATCTCTGTGGCGGATGAACCCGCAGCATAAATTATTTTCTTTGCAAAGTATTCATTTCCTTCACTGTCTTTTATCTGTGTCGGGGAAAGGATTTGTGCTTTTGAATTTATTACGGTAACTTTTGCGTTTTTGAGTGCAAATTCAATCCCTTTTCTCAATTTTTCGACAATTGTGTTTTTGCGCTCAATTACTTTTGAATAGTCAACACTAACTTCGCTTACGGTAATTCCGTTTTGCTCAGAGTTTTTAATTTCTTTATAAATTTGCGAAGAATGCAGAATGCTTTTTGTGGGGATACAACCTTTATTCAAGCAGACTCCGCCGATTTTATCTTTTTCAAAAAGTATAACTTTTTGTCCTGAATTTGCGGCAAGTAATGCTGCCGTATATCCCGCAGGCCCTCCCCCTATTATTCCTATATCGTATTGTTCAACCATTTCATTTCCCTCCTTGTTTGATTTTAACACAAAGTTATAAACTCAGTTTTACGGGTAGGTTATTTTTCCCATAACAACGCGTTTTTTTGCTCCGGTGCAATTGGGAAGATTGTTGGGAATTGCGTAATATGTGCAATACCCCAACAGCGCAAATGCCGTTACTTCTTTGAAATTGTTTGATATTCCGTAATCTTCGCAGGTTTTTAAATCAATGTATGAGGGCAGATAACTTCTTAAATTTTTCATAAGAGTTTTGTTATAAGCTCCGCCTCCGCAAATTACGGCTTCGTGGATTCCGACATTCGGGTAAATAAACCTTTCATAAGCCGTTGCAATTGATTTCGCGGTCAATGCCGTTACCGTTGCAATGATATCTTTCGGTTCGGGCGGTGCAAATTTCAATGCGTTTTCAATATAATTTGTCGTGAAATATTCTCTGCCGGTAGATTTTGGCGGCTCTAAAACGTAGTATTCGTCTTGCATAAGACATTCAAGCCAAGCATCGGATATTATGCCGCTTTTTGCTATTTCGCCGTCTTTGTCGTATGGCTTTGAGAAAAACTTATTAACGCAATAATCAATCATGATATTGCCTAAACCCGTGTCAAATCCGAAGGTGTCAAAATCTTGCGAAACGACCGTTACATTAGAAATTCCCCCGATATTTTGAACGGCAAAATTTTTCCCTTTTCCTTTGAACCATTTTTCATCGGCAAAACATACCAAAGGTGCGCCCTGTCCTCCTTGTGCGATATCCGCTTCTCTGAAATTGGATATTGTCATGCACCCCGTTTCTTGTGCTATTACCGAGCTTTCTCCCAATTGCAGCGTGCTTTTTAACGGTATATCGTCGATGCTTTCATCAAACGGATAATGATAGACCGTCTGACCATGACTTGCGATAAAATCGGGCTTTCCGTATTCTTCTGTTAAAACTTTTGAGGCTTGGGCAAAACATTTACCTATGGCAAAATTCATTTGGCAAATGTCTTTGACGGTTGCTTGCGAGCGGAAAATTTGAAAAATTTTGGCTCTGATATGTTCGGGGTATTTATAATTTATTGCCCGAATAAGTTTTACGCTCATATCCGGGTAAACTTCGCATAACCCTGCGTCAATGCTGTCGCATGATGTTCCTGACATCAGTGCAATCACTCTTTTTGTTTCCAATTCGTGCATAAAACTATCATATAAAAAAGCCTGCACTTATGCAAGTACAGGCTATTAATGTTTACAACTATCCATACTCTCTCTAAAGCCTTACTTTACTCCCTAAATAAACCGGATATACAAAATATAAGATGTAAACCATAAAAAAAATCCCTAATCTCACGGTTTTTATAACCGTACCTCAATAATCTCTTTTCCCTTCCGGACTACTTCACCATCACCTCTGTTTCTACGTCCATTATCCTAACTTATTTTTTTACCCTTTTCGGGATTGAATTATCCTTCCTTATCCGGCAGCCTTTTTATTTCGTTTGGCTTTCTATACTTTCTACATTAGACCCAATGACAAAGGATTACAAGTAACAAAAATTCCAAAAAAATTTACAATTGACCATGCCCCTTGAAACCGTAAGACAAAATTCGTGTTATTAAATCTTAATGAAGAAAATTTAATGAAATCATGTAAAAATTTTTATATATTTTATTTGACATTTAAAAATCACTTCTAAAAAATAAAGCATGGGATTTGTTAATTGAAAATTCCCATAAGTTTGTGATAGACTATATTTGGGGGTATGGAATATTCATGAAAGAATTTAGAAAGACCAAACAAGTTACCTATAATCTCATGTCTTTTACGGGGTTTAAGTCTGTTCTGATTTTTTCATGCCTGTTAGAGGGTGCAAAAACTTATGAAGATATACAAAAGTGTATTTATGAAAACGAATTTTTGCATGAAACAATTTCCGTTGATGCGATAAGAGTTTATTTAAACTCTCTGCGCAGTCTGGGGTGTAACATTATTCGCACCACATCAGACGGTGTTCCGCGTTTTCATATCGATTCGCACCCTTTTGAATTGAAAATTACCGAGGCTCAAACAAAAAGTATTATTAAAGTCTTTAAAGCTATATACAAATCTTTGGACATTTCGGATTTGCTTACCTTGCAAAGTTTTTTGGAAAATTTTTCAAAATACATTACCAATACCGACTTGAAAAATAAATTCAAAAATATTTCGCCGCTAAACAATATTGACCCCGATATTATCAAAGACTTAATCAATTACGGCAAAGACAATACCGAAATAATTATGTATTACAACTCCGCCGGCTCCGGCAAAAAGAATATTAATATTATCGTTGATAAAATGAATGTTATAAACGGAAAACTCTATGTCTATGGCGTAAATTCGGAATATAACAATTATTCGAGTTTTCTTGTTTCAAGAATTATAAAAATCATCGGTGTAAATATGCAAAAATCCGAACTTAACATGCCCGAAATGACTATAGGTTACGAATTTAATATCAACGGTAACGAAACTTTTATACCGCTTAAAAATGAAAAAATTATCAGCAAAACCCCGACATCTTATGTCGTTGAAATGACTTCCAAAAACAAATTTGACCTTATACAAAGGGTTATGTCGCATGCTAATTCGTGCAAGGTTTTATATCCCGAAAACTTTAAGCAAGATGTTATTGATTGTCTCAAACGGATGAAAGAAGGTTATTTTGAGAAAAAGTAAACTAAAACTTAACGACGGATGTCTTAAAATGTTTCATCTGATTGAACTGCTTTATGAGGATAAAGCGGATTATAACAGTGTTATCGAAATCTTTAAAGATAGTGAGTCCGATGATTATACGACCAATGCTCAGGTTATTTTGAGTAAATATCTTAATGCGTTGGAAGTTTTCGGCATGAAAGTTGTTAAAAGAAAAAACAAATTTAAACTTGAAAACAGTTTGTATTTAATGCCTTTTTCTTATGAAGATTTAAAATCAATAAATATTTTGATATCTTCCGTCAAAGATTTTCCCGAATCCGACGTAACACAAAATATTAAAGAATTTTTGCGCACGCTTTCTTTGAGAATGAACGATGATGATAAAAATATTTTGAGTAATTTTGAACAGAGTTACGATTTTTCCTTATTCTCTTCAAATTTGAAAGACCAAATTAAATACTGCGAAAATATCTGCAAAGAAAATTTTTTGATAGAAGTTATCTATCAAAAAAATAAAAAAGAAATTAAAATAAAATGCAATCCCAAAGAGGTAATCTATGATACCAAAAACGCGTATTTGAGTGTTTATGACGTAACCAAAAGAGAGAATGCCGATATTGCAATTTCAAATATATTATCAATAACCAAGCAGCCTCAAATAGCCAATCCTACGGAATTGACAACGACCGTTGTCTATAAACTGAAACACAGGCTCGCAAAAACTTATAAAGTCAAAGAAAATGAATATTCCCGCGGATATGACGAAGACGGGAATCTTATTATCGTTAACAAAAACGAGCCGTTCGATAAATTGATGAAAAGGCTTATGAGATACACTTTCAGTTGTGAAATAATATCCCCAAAACCTTTAAGAGATATGATGGTCGGCTTAATTAACGAAACTCTTGAAAATTATAAATAGTCTTTTATTTTTTCTCTTTTCTTTCACGTGCGGAAATCCTTATCGGTGTTCCGAAAAATCCGAACGCTTCCCTGAGTTTATTTTCCAAATACCTTTTGTAACTGTCGCTGAGCAATTGTTCGTTATTCACAAAAAGCACAAATGTCGGCGGCTGAGTCGCTGCTTGTGTTATATACAATATCTTCAACCTTTTACCCTTGTAACTTGTCGGAGGATTCAGCGCATAAGCCTCGTTTATAACTTTATTCAACAACCCTGTCGAAATTCTTTTTGTACAATGCTCATAAACCTTTTCGGTTTCTTCAAAAATTTGTCCCAAACGCTGCTTTGTTACGGCACTAATGAAAATTTTGGGCGCGTAGCTTAAAAAAGGAATTTGGGTTGTAAGATTTTTTTCAAATTGGTTTATTGTGTTCGATTTTTTGTTTTCTATCAAATCCCACTTATTAATCGCGACAATAATACCTTTTCCTGCATCGGTTATTATTGATGAAATCTTTTTATCCTGATCGGAAATTCCTTCGCTTGCATCTGTTACCAAAACGGCAACATCGCATTCCCTGATTGAACGTATTGCGCGGTCAACCGCAAATTTTTCCACTCCGTAATCCACCTTGGATTTTTTGCGAATGCCTGCTGTGTCAATGATTACGTACTCTTTATCTTTGTATTTAACATAGCTGTCTATACTGTCTCTTGTTGTTCCCGAAACATCGGAAACGATGACTCTTTTTGTGTCCAAAACGGCATTGACAATAGAGGATTTCCCCGCATTGGGTCTGCCAACTATTGCAATTTTTATTCTGTCATCGGTAATTTCATCTTTGTTTTCTTCAAAATCTTCGGTAATAATTTCAAGTAAATCACCTACCCCTCCGGAGCCGTGAAGTGCCGAAATTCCGTGGGGTTCGCCCAAAGACAGTCCGTAAAAATCACTCGTCATTAAAAGCGACTCTTTGTTGTCGCATTTGTTAACCGTTAAATAAACAGGCTTGCCCGATTTTCTTAAAATATTTGCTATATCATAATCAACAGGGTTAATTCCCTCTTGTCCATCTACGAGAAATATAATTTTGTCGGCTTCTTCACAGGCAAGTTGTGCCTGATTAAAAATCGAAACCATTATATCGTCTTCATCTCCGGGGATAATTCCGCCCGTATCTATTACGGTGAAAACTTTGTTTTGCCATTCGATGTCAAAATAAATTCTGTCGCGTGTTACCCCCGGTAAATCATCTACAATCGAATGTCTTTTCCCGAACAAGCGATTTACAAATGTCGATTTTCCGACATTTGGTCTTCCTACTATTGCGACTATGGGTTTTCTGTTCATAGTCTTATATTACCATGGACATAATCGGATTTATAATTATCGGGTGTAAATTCTCGGCAGTCTGACTTTCAGCCGGCATGTAAGTTCATAGTTTATTGTGTTTAAAATCTTTGCCCAATCGTCAATTGATTTATTTTCATCAAGCAGTGTAATTATATCGCCTTCTGTGGCATCAACTCCCGTTATATCAAACATCATCTGATCCATCGTAATGTTGCCGACTTGCTTAACTTCTTTTCCGTTGAGAATTGCCGTTATTTTGTTTGAAAGCAGCCTCGGAACCCCGTCAGCGTAACCTAAAGGAATTGTGGCGATTTTGCGCTCACCCTTTGCCTGATATGTATGGCAATAGCTTACCCCTTCTTTATCTTTTGCAATATGAATGTTTACCACTCGCGCCTTTAGTGATATCAACGGTTTTAGTTTTGGCTTGTTGAATTTAATATCGGGAAAATCGGGATACAGACCGTACAAACTTATCCCGATTCTTCGGGTGTTGGTGTTTGGAACTTCGTAACAAATTGAGCCGGCAGTGTTTTGAACATGCAATAAAAGTCCTGTGGTGTCAATTTGTTCGATTACTTTGTTCCATTTTTCGATTTGTTCTTCGGTTTTGTCGATTTCTTCCGCGGCGGCTAAGTGGGTGAATATACCTTCTAAACTTACATAAGGTAATTTTTGAACTTTTTTTATAAATTCCGCGGCATCATCGGCTCTTATTCCTATTCTGTTCATGCCGGTATCGATTTTGATATGAACTTTGGGCTTAACTCTTGTGCGTTGGTATGCTTGTTCACAGGCTTTCAGGTGTCCTTGAGAAAATATTGAAATGCTCAAATTATTTTTGACGGCACTTTCAACAGCCCAAACGGGAACCGCTCCTAAAACCAAAATTTCGCAGTCGATGTTTGATTGTCTTAAATCTACTCCTTCGTCAATTGAAGCGACCCCGAGCATATCTGTTCCGCTTGCCAATATTGTCGGGGCAAGCATTACGGAACCATGTCCATAGGCATCGGCTTTTACTACCCCCAAAAGTTTCGTTCCTTGAGGGATGTTCTTTTTTATTTCTTTTATATTATTTTCAAGATTGGAGATGTTAATTTCTACCCACGCATCTCTATGAATATTTATGTTTGTTTGTCTTACGTTTTTCATCTCAATTTTAGTATATGACAAAATTTGATGCCCTGCAAATATGTTTAATTTTGTGATATCATTTAATCGTTTGATATGAATATTAAAAAAATGTGCTAAAATAAATTAGGTAAGTAAAAGAGCAGGGCTGATAAATATGGAAGAATTTTTTAATCATGTACAAGACGTGCTGGGTTTGCCGGCATTTTTGATTAATAGTTGTACTTTTTTGCCTGATTTTATAAAACAGGCAATGTTAGAGAGCTTGGCATTTGTGCCATGGCTTTATTTTTTGTACTATGCAATCGAACTGTTGGAAAGGTTTTTCCTTAAAAATATTCATATTTTTGTAAGACTTATCCAAAAATTGGGACCAATTTTTGGTGCGGGAATTTCCGTTATCCCCGAATCGGGTTATCAGGTTATGGTGTCAACTTTTTATTCAAGAAAAATGATTACCAGAGGAACATTGTTATCATTTTTCATCGTTTGCTCCGATGATGCCTTACCGCTTTTATTTATGGATATCAGCAAGGCGATTGTCATTATTCCGATAGTTATTATAAAAATAATTGTCGCACTTGCGGTTGCTTATTCCGTTGATATTGTGGAAGTAATGTTTTTCCCCGACAAAAGGGTGAAAGAAGATATAAATGCGATAAATACCGACTTAAACGAGCCGGCTTGTTGTAATCATAGAATCCAAACGATTGAACATCCGCCTTATTGGTGGTTACACCCGTTAACACATACGTTTAATGTGTTTATGTTTGTGTTTTTAACTCTGGCGGCTATATACTGTTTGGTTATAGGTTTTGGTTCTGAAGAAGCATTAAAAACGTTCTGTTTGGTCAATTCTCCTTTGCAAGTTATACTTGCGGCGGGTTTTGGGCTTATCTCAAACAGCGTTGTGTCGATAATTCTTGTCATTGCTTATTTAAAAGGGTTTGTAAGTTTCCCGTCGCTTTTGGCAGGTTTGATTTCCGTTACCGGATTGGGTATTGCAACTTTGAACAGAAGGTTTGAAAATAAAAAAGAGGTAAAAATTATTTCCGCAATTTTGTTTGCGGTTGCCGCTTTGACAGGTTTGTTTATCTACTACAATATGGCAATAATCGACATTTTAAAAGAAGGGTTTTAACGGATAATTATGCACGGACTTTTAAATTTAATATTAAGTATAATCAATTATGTAATGAATTTACCCGCGAATTTGATTGAACCGTTGGAATTTATACCGGACTTTGTTAAAGATGCCTTAATTGACAGTATCAATTTAATACCGTTTTTATTTGTGGTATTCATCTTGATTGAGGTAATAGAGCAGTATTACACGAAGAAAAAGCATCTGTTTGTATTTTTCATAAAAAAAGTGGGTCCGTTATTCGGAAGTTTGTTTGCATCAATTCCGCAGTGCGGGTTTTCGGTTATTGCTAGTACGATTTATACAAGAAGAATTTTGAGCAGAGGAACTTTGATTTCGGTTTATCTTGCAACTTCCGATGAGGCAATCCCGATTTTATTAACCACTCCCCAAAAGGCTTATTTAATTCTTCCGATTATAATTATAAAAATAATTGTAGCGATTTTTGTCGGTTACGTTGTTGATTGGCTTGTAACATATAAGGCAAATGACCCAACAGAGGTTAATCAAAACAATTCAAAAGAAGAAAAAGGCTGCTGCCATCACAAATTGGCTGATGCTTATAAAACAAAAGACTTTTGGCTGCATCCTTTGAAACATACGTTTAATATATTCTTATTCATTTTGTTAATCTCATTAGTTTTAGGATTTATACTCTCAAGGGTCGGAACGGAAGAAACGCTTGCAAAATATTGCCTGATGAACTCCCCGTTGCAGCCGGTTTTGGTATCGTTGATAGGTTTAATTCCAAATTGTGCGATATCCGTAATGCTCACCTTATTGTTTGTAAAAAATACAATAAGTTTCGGGTCATTGCTGGCAGGTCTTTGCACCTCGGGCGGGCTTGGTATTTTAGTTTTGCTCAGAAAAAACGGCGACAAAAAAGATACCGCAATTATTATTTCTTTGTTGGTTGTTGTTTCTTCAATTATCGGTCTTATATTCCAGTACAATGTTTTTAATATAAATAATTTGTTTTCAATATTCGGCATCCATCTGTAAATAAGGAATGAATAAAGTGCAACAAAACCAAAAATTTAAAACGGCTTTTGAAAATCACAAAGACGGCAAACTGACACAGGCTCGCGATTTGTATATGGAAATTTTAAAAACCGAACCTGAAAACCACGAAGTGTTGGATTTGTTGGGACTTTTGTATCTTCAGGCACATAAATACGAGCAAGCCCAAGATTATATTAAAAAAGCAATCGCTATCAAGCCCGAAGTTTATTATGCGGAAAATCTTGCCTCCGTTTATCTTCAAAAAGGTGATTATGCTTTAGCAATCGAGCTTTATGAAGAACTTGTAAAAAATTTCCCCGAAAAATATGAGTATCGGTTTAATTTGGCAATGGCTTACAAAAATAATCACGAGTGGGAAAAAGCTAAAGAATCTTACCAAAAAGCAATAGAATTAAACCCGCAAAGCCAAGAATCATATTTTAATCTCGCATATTTGTGTTTTAACGAAAACAAGCCGCAAGATGCGATTGAATGTTACAAAAAAGCCATAGAAATCTGCCCTGACGATTGGGAAGCGGCATATTTTATGTCGTTAGCCTATATGCAGTCAAAAGATTACGAAAACGGATTAAAATATTTTGAAAATCGGCTCTGCCGCAACAGTGCAATTGTTTCACAAGAAAAGACTTACCCGAACCTTATGAAAGAAAAACCGCTGTGGCAAGGGGAAGATTTGTCCGATAAAGTTTTATATACCTACTACGAAGCGGGCTTTGGAGATGTTTTAATGATGTATCGGTTTATGCCCATACTCACGTCTATGTGTAAAAAAGTTATTTTTAAGCCCCAAAAAGAACTTGCACCGTTGTTTCGTGAAAATTCCTACGGTGCTGAAATTATGGAGCTTTTCGATTTTGAAAGGGATATTGATTTTGATTATCATATACCGTTTTTGAGTGTTCCTTATGTTTTGAAAATTAAAGGCGAAGATATGTTTGTTCACCACGACGACGGATATCTTAAACCCAATCCCGCCAAAGTAAATTATTACAAGGAACGATATTTTAACAATGACAAGTTTAAAATCGGTATTAAATGGCAGGGAAATACATATTACGACAAAGAAAGAGTTTTGAAAGTCGAGGATTTTTTCAAATTGTTTGAAATTCCGAACACGCAGTTTTACTCATGCCAGACATTTGAAGGCTCTGATGAAGTAAATAAAATTAAAGAAAAATACAATGTAACGGATTTAGGCTCAACATTTTCAAATTTTTCGGACACCGCCGGAGCCGTGGAAAATATGGATTTGATAATTTGTAACGACACTTCGCTTGCACATCTTGCGGGTGCGATGAAAAAACCTTGCATGGTGCTTTTACCCTATATTTACAACTGGCGTTGGCATACGGATTTAAACCGCTGTGATTGGTATGACAGTCTGAAATTATACAGACAAATTGACCACGGCGATTGGCAAAGCGTATTTTTACAAGTCGAAAAAGATTTAAAAAATATCATTAAGAATAATTAAAAAAGTTTACTTTTTGGCAATGACTTCACTTTGAGGTTCAAGGTGGATACTCGATTTCACGTTCGGAAAATGTTTTGAAAACTCGTGTTCTACTCTGTCGCAAATTTGATGGCATTGATTTATTGTCATATCGGGCGAAAATGTAAGCGTTACTTCGATTTTCTTTTGTGAGCCGAGCCGTCTTGCTTTGAGGTCTTTGTAATCGGATATTTCATTTTCTTTGAATTTATCAAGGATTTTACTTATAACCTCTAAATCTTCGTCGGGCAAAGAACAGTCCAAAAGGTTGTTCATCGTTCTTTTTGATATCGCAAGACCGGTTCTGAATATTATTATTGCAACAAATATTGCAATAATCGGGTCTAAAATATATAAGCCTGTGTAATTTATCGCAAGCATTCCCGCAAATACCCCCAAAGACGACCAAACATCCGTTCTTAAATGCTGTCCGTCGGCATATAGCGAAATTGAATCGGAAGATTTTGAAACGTTCAAAAGCACTGTGCTTACCAAGATATTTACAACGACGGTTATTCCCATAACGTACAGTCCTAAATGAGTATCAATAGAAGTTTGCGGTTCAAAGAATATTTTTTTTGCCGCCTCGTAAACAATAAAAAACGATGCGAAAATTATCAGCCCGCCTTCAATAAAACCGGACATATCTTCGTATTTTCCATGCCCGAAAGGATGCTGCTTGTCAGCAGGCTGGCAGGATTTTGATACCGAAAATAGTGTCAATAACGACGCTAACAGGTCGCTGATTGAATGTATTGCCTCCGATATTATGCTCATACTCCCCGAGATTATACCCGCCGCCAACTTTAGCACTATCAACACCGTGTTTGATATTACCGATAACCCCGCCGTATATTTTTTTAACTTTTCGTTATCCATAATTGATATTATATATCTGTTTTTGCTAAAATATCAATATAAGGATTTATATTACAAATTGTTAAAATTTATAAGATTAGGCGCAAAAAAATTTTTTTAGGTGGTTTTAAAAAATCGGAAACGGTAGGAATCATGATTTATAATGTCAAACTAACGGACTCAATCGGAAAAACAAGGTATTTGTGCGGCAAAAATTTAAGTTTTACCGCAAATAACAATCCTAATGACGATACGACAAAAGCGAGTATCTTTTATATAAACGATCTTCACGGTCAAAATATCAGAATGGAAAGGCTTGTAAATGCCATTAATCAATTTGACCGATTTACCCCCTCGGATGGTGTTGACAAGATGAAATTTGCATCGGGCGATATTATGCTTGGCGAAGATGAAAAGCATGTTAAAGTTGCGGACAAATTCTTGAATATGTCGGGATTTCTTGCTACCGTTCTCGGCAATCACGAATGCGACCTGCCGACTGACCATTTTGTTAAACTCATTGGTGATAAAAAATACAAACTTTTGGGATTAAATCTCAACCCGTCAGACGGCAACCCTATTCATAACCATATCGAAAAATCTTATGTTCAGGAAATTAACGGACACAAATACGGCATAATCGGGCTTGTACCGCCCGATTTGAAAGTTCATGTTAAAATCCAAACTCATCTTCCCGATTTGCACATAGAAGAAGATTTTAAAAAATCCTTCCCCGAAATTCAAAAAGAAGTCGATAAATTCCTCAATCAGGGAATAAACAAAATAATCGTTCTTTCTCATGCCGGATACAGGCAAGATGTTGAACTTGTTAAAAATGTAAAAGGAATAGATATTATACTCGGAGCGCACACTCACACGCTTTTGGAAGGTGTTAAAGAAAACGAAAATCTTTTCTATTCTTCCTCGGGTGAGCCGATTATTATTACTCAAGCGGGGCGCGACGGCAAAAACTTCGGCATTTTAAACGTAGAATTTAACAAAGACGGCGTGATAACAAAAGTTCAAAACAACGTAAGCGAGACCGAAAAATTTAACCGAAATCTTGCGGCAAAAGATATTTTTGAAAAAATATTAGGTAAACCCGAAAGAGTCGGAACAATAAAATATGTTGAAAAATACCCCGAAGATGCTTTAGGTACCGAAAATCCGCATTGTGATTTTATAGTAGATGCTTTAAGATCCGAACTCAATACCGACATTGCGGTTATGAATTCCGCAAATATCAGAGGACAGTTTGAAACCGGAAGTATTGATACAAGAGATTTGTCGATAATTTCGCCT
Organism: Candidatus Gastranaerophilales bacterium; assembly: GCA_947626645.1. GTDB lineage: Bacteria > Cyanobacteriota > Vampirovibrionia > Gastranaerophilales > Gastranaerophilaceae > Zag111. The sequence continues at coordinate 2,174 of CANQSZ010000023.1, read as the reverse complement.
TTTGCCAACAAAGTTGTAGTTGTTCAGGCAACCGAAGAAGAAATTGTAAACGCAATAAAAAGCCGCGTAAAAGCATCAATGAGCTCACGCTCTCACAGACCGGGAATTGTTCAGGTTTCGGGATTGAAATACAAGTTTAATTCGGCAGGTGAAGTTTTATCAATCGATTTTGTAAATAAAGACGGTACGGTAACCCCAATCGATATCAACAATCCGAGAAAAGATAAATTTTATACCGTTTCTTCCGATGACTATTGTATCGGAAACGTTGATATGGGGTTAGGTCTGCCTGGAAGACTGGAACACGCACTCCAAAAATTTGATTACGACAAAGACGTTCCCGTTGGGGAATATATCAAGCACTACAAAGGCGATATTGAAATAAAATCCGACGGCAGAATCCAAAAAGTTGACTAATATCCGTACTGTTCGTGGGCGTTAAGGTATTCTCTGACGGCATTTAATGACGATTGGACAATACGCGTAACTCTTGAGGGAGATAAACCCACTTGTGTTGCAATATCTTTCACCTGCATATTTCTGTAAAATCTGTACTCAACGACGGTTCTTTCTTTTGCAGGAAGTTTTGAAATGGCAGCCCTAATCATTTTACCCATTTCTTCTAACTCGGCATTTTCATCAGGCATGGCATGCGGATCTTTCAAAAAGTCAAAGGGTGATTCGTTGTCGCTGGCTGCTGCCGCAAGTCCGTCGATTGATAAGACCGTTTCGTAAATCGCTTCACGAATTTTTGCTTGGCGCATATCCATTCCGTCAACAATTTCTTCTTCATCATATTCTTCTTCGGGTTTATGTTTGAGCGAATACCATTTGTATCTTATTCTCAATTCGTTACGTATCGCCCAGCGTACTGCCGTTGCTATGTATGCGGAATTATATTTTTCCAATTGTTCTGGGGTTTTGTTTTTTATCATAACTTGAATTGCTATGATACCTATTGAAAGCAATTCTTCATACTCGACCATGTGCGACGGAATACGTCTGTATTCTACCCTCGCAACCTTTTGTACTATGTCTATATAATTTTGTAAACTTCTTCTGTCGTCGTTAGTCATAATTCTACAAATCAATAATACTACAATCGATTAATTTAGCGTTCGTTTATTTGATGTATTTTTCATTTTGTAAACAAACATCAGAATTTCCGCTACTGCTTTGTATAACTCCGGCGGGATTGATTGGTTTATATCAACCATTTTAAACAACGCTCTTGCAACCGGCGGATTTTCTATCACGGGAACATTGTGTTCTTTTGCTATATCGATAATTTTTTTTGCGATAAGCTCGGTTCCTTTTGCAATAAGCATAGGCGAATCCATTTCTTCCGCGACATATTTTAAAGCACAGGCAACATGAGTCGGGTTTGTAACGACAAAATCAGCCGTCGGAACGGCATCCATCGCACCTTGCTGCAACATCTGCATTCTTCTTTGCCGAAGTGCCGCTTTTACGTTCGGGTCGCCTTCGGAGTTTTTGTATTCGTCTTTTATCTCTTTAAACGACATCTTTTGGTCTTGCAAAAATTTCCATTTCGTTACACCGTAATCTGCCGCCGCTATTATTAAAAATGCTATGCAGGCTTTGAAGATAAATTCGGTTATAAGTTTTCCGAATTCTATCATTACCGCAAAGTTGTTATCAATTGATGCCAGCATCAAAATCGATTCGATATGGTCTTTATAAACCGCCCAGCCTATATATCCCAAAATTATTACTTTTACAATGTTTTTGAACAGTTCAAAAAGCGTTTTTATTGACATAATATTTTTGAAATACTTGGTGGGATTGAGTTTGTCGAGTTTTGGAACAAGCGGTGCAATGGCAACTAAAGGTCCTACCTGAATAAAATCCGCCAAAACCGCAACAAGCCATGCAATTGCAAGAATTGGGCCTAAAATTAAAACCGTTCCTTTGATTGCAACAGTTAAAATATACATATATCCTATTTGTTCTGTGTGCGCATTGGGGATTTGTTCATACAAAAGCGTAAAAACCTGTACGATTTGATTCCAAATAAACGGAGCCAAACCGAAGATTACGGAAAATAAAACAAGCAAAGAAACAGCGGTGGAAAAGTCTTTTGACTTTACAACCTGTCCTTCCTTTCTTGCCTGTTCCAGTTTTCTGGGGGTGGCGTCGAATTGCTTATCTTC
>CANQSZ010000022.1 GCA_947626645.1 Candidatus Gastranaerophilales bacterium | reverse complement strand
TATTCTTTTTCCCATTAATCTCTCTCCTGTTATCAAAAAAAATTAATAAGCAGGCATTTTACGGATTTTTTATAACCTCAAAATAAAATGCCCGCAATTCGTTAAACTTGTGCCAATTTTGTATAAAAATCGTTTGCCTGTTCAAATTTGTGAGCAAAATTGAACAATCTGACTTCCTGCAATTGAGGTGCCAAAATTTGCAGTCCGATAGGCATTCCCTCGGAATCAAATCCCGCCGGAACACTTATCCCGGGCAACCCTGCCAGATTACATCCGATTGTTGCAATATCGGTTAAATACATTGCCAAAGGATCAGCCGATTTTGCTCCCAACTCAAATGCCGTATTCGGGCATGTCGGGGAAATTAACACATCAACTTGCTTGAATGCCTCAACAAATTCTTCCGTTACCAAAGCTCTCATCTGCTGAGCTTTTTTGTAATACGCATCATAATAACCCGATGAAAGTGCGTAAGTACCAAGCATTATACGACGTTTAACCTCAGCCCCGAAGCCTTCGGCACGAGTCTTAGTATATAATTCCATAAGATTTTCGGGGTTTGGCGTTCTGTATCCGTATCTTACACCGTCAAATCTTGCCAAATTCGATGAACATTCCGCCGTTGCCAATATGTAATATATTCCGATTGAATATTTCAATTTCTTAAGCGAAATCTCAACGATTTCACAACCCAATTTTTTGAAAGTTTCAATAGCATTTTCAATGGCTTTTTGAACATCGGGTGAATTTCCTTCGGACATAAGTTCTTTAATAACCCCGACTTTCTTGCCTTTCAATTCATTGTTTAAGTCTTTTGCATAGTGTTCAACCGGCAAATTCAACGAAGTTGAATCTTTTGGGTCATGCCCTGAAATAACTTCCAAAAGGTTAGCCGCATCTTCAACCGTTCTTGCAAAAGGACCAATTTGGTCTAAAGAAGATGCAAAAGCAATCAGCCCATAGCGAGAAACTCTGCCGTAAGTGGGTTTCATACCGATAATTCCGCAAAAACTTGCCGGTAAACGAATTGAACCGCCGGTGTCAGAACCGAGTGCCAAAGTTGCCTCGCAAGATGCAACACTTGCCGCCGAACCGCCCGATGAGCCGCCGGGGACTTTTTTCAAATCCCAAGGATTGTGGACTTTCCCGAATGCCGAGTTCTCGTTTGATGAACCCATCGCAAATTCATCAAGGTTTGCTTTTCCGACTATCGGAACTAAATTATTCAAAAGTTTTTCGGTTATCGTTGCATTGAACGGTGAAACAAAGTTTTCCAAAATTTTACTTGATGCGGTTGTTTTTGAACCCACAAGATTCATGTTGTCTTTTAATGCAAGCGGAATACCTGCCAAAAGCGGTAATTCTTCCCCTTTTGCAATTTTTTCGTCAACTTTTTTTGCCGTTTCAAGTGCGATTTCTTTTGTTAAAGAATTAAATGCTCCGATTTTATCTTCAACGGAATTTATGCGTTCAAATGCAGCCTGTGTCAATTCAACTGCCGATATTTCTTTATTCTTTAATGCTCTGCTTTGCTCTGTTGCAGATTTTTTTAACAGCTCGTTCATAATTTCTCCTTAAAAGCTAATTCATGTTCTGATTGTACGATAAACATAAGTTCTTAGCAAGTAATGTATTTCGGGTAAAAAATCCGCGCATATAAACATTAAACCGTTTTTCTCAAAGATTTAGAGATTTTGGAATGAATTTTGTTAGCCTTGTTAAGATAATTGGTCAACTTTTCATAATTTTGAACTTTTTCACCGTAAGGAACATTCATATCAATAAGCTCATCAACACTTCTGCTGATATCGGACAACTGCTCCAGAGAATCACTCAACGTAACAACGGATTTTATTTTCCCTGAAATTCTTGCAAGAATATGTCTTGAGATAAAATCTTGAATTTTAAAGATAACAGGCATTTTTTCTTTGAAAGTTTTATGAAAACCATGCTTATCTTCAAAAACCCCGCTGCCGTATATTTGCTGTTTTCTCAATGAATTTAATTCCTGCAAAATTCTTTGTCTTTTTGCTTTTAACCCCAAAGCCTCGTTTTGCGTTCCGTAATTGTCCGCTATTTTTATCTTTGAATCCAAATCCTTTATTATTGATTCTTTTTCTTTTATCCGATAATCAAGACTTAAATCGTCGGTTTCGGCTTCTTCAATATTGGTTTTGTTCAAAATGGCAGAATCGTAACCGTTAATTCTTTTTAACGGTTTAGCGGAAGTTTTTGCATTGAAAGGATTATAATTTCCCCCAAAAGGATTTCTTTCCGGAAAATTATATTCTTTGTGAAAAATACTTCCTAAAGTTTTGTTATTTTTGCCGCTGTTATCCATATATACATTTTAAAACATGAAAAAAATTTTTTTCACCATTAAAAGTATGATTTTAAAAAAAAGTTAAGAAATTGTATAAACTTTTCTGTAATACAAAATCAGCCCCAAACAGGTGAGGACAATATTAGGAAGCCACGCGGCAAGAAACGGCGACATTGAGCCTGCCTCACCCAAAGAAATAGAAAATGCCCGAACCATATAATATGCAAATATAATCAATATACTGAACAGAAATCCTCTGTTATAACGCACGCGAGGCGGTGTAATTGCTAACGGAACACCGAGCAATACAAACGCAACAGTCGTCAAGGGCAAAGCAATCTTATCATAAAGCTCAACCGCATAAACCCGCCTGTTTTCATCGGTTATGTTTGAACTTGCCAAATATTTCAACAGCTTTGTAAAATTCATCTCTTTTGCAACATTTCTGTTCAACTCTTTGGATAAATCCAATCCGAATTTGACAATGAAAGTATCAAATAATGACGTATTTAAAACCTGACCGTCATTTCCTATCGTGTAGGCAACGGCTCTTTTTAAATTCCAACCCTCGGGGGAAGTCTTGCCCTCTCTTGCTTGCAATACCTGAATTGTTCCGTCTTTTGATGAATCCAACACCGTTACGTTATACAAAGTTTTCTTTTCGCAAGAACCTATATAAAACATCCTTTTTAATCCGCCATAATCGTTCAGCTCTTTGAAAACAAAGTTCTGTTTTCCGTCGGGAATATTTTTCTGACCCAATGCCCATAGTGCTAAATCCTTTGACTGTCTTGTCATTACCGGAACAACACTTTCATTTATGAAAAAGCTCGACAATGACATAACGATTGCAAATATAAAAATAGGTTTTGCTATTCTGTTTAAACCGATTCCGCAAGAGCGCATGACGGTTATTTCCGATGATAAACTTAATCTGTTTAATGTCATAACCGTCGATAACAAAACTCCCATCGGTATTGTCATTACAATAACAGACGGTATGTTCAGTAATATCATTATAAACGCTACCTTAAACGGGATACCGAATTTGGATATTTGTTTGATTAATGTAATAAAAGTGTCCGATGCGAATATTATCGTAGTAAATACGAACACACCCATCAAAAACATCTCTATTACCTGTCTTAAAATGTATTTGTCCAATATGAAAATGTTTTTATACTTTTCATACAAATCATTAAAAATACGTTTGATGTTTTTGCTTAATTCAGACTCTGTTGCCCAATCAACAAATTTGTTTTTAATATCTGTTAAATTGCTCATAGTTCGATTTTAATTCAAAAAAAACTTTTACGCAAATTTGTTTAATTAGACTCTTTCAAAATAAGAATGGTTTGTTCGATTTCGGTTTTCAAATAATCAAGCTGTTCGGTGATACTGTTGGGATTATAGATATAACCTTCGTTTCCGTAGGCTAAATAGGGGTTATATTTTTGAGCCTCAGTCCTTAAAAGTGCAATGGAATGAGCATGCAAACTCAAATCCAAAAGCCTTTTATATGATATAAACCGACTTTCGGGTTTGTTTGCATATTTATCTCTGAAAAAGTCCGCATTTTTGTTGAAAAAGTAAACTTTTGCATTGAAAACCTGTACGTTTTCTTTATTTTCTATCATATCAAACAACTGCTCCAAAATCGGGATAAATTCGTTTAAATCGTTAACATATTGACTTGTTTTATCGGATTTCAGAATAATATTAACAAAAGCGGGGTCGTCTTTGGGTATGGGTTTGATATCGGATTCGGTATTAAAATCTTTTGCCGGTCTTGTTTCGGGAGTTGATTCTGTTTGAGCATCTTTAATCTCATATTTACTTGTTAAATCCGGAAGTGTTCCCACGTAACCTTTTGCATCTGTGCTTTGGGGCTGTTTTTTGGCATAACATACCGTACCCTGAATACTCAGAAGCAAAAATATAAAAATGGTACAAAAAAGTTTTAACTTTCTCATACCATAATTATAACGATTACTTATTAAAAATCATCATTTATTTACTTTAATTTTCTTCGCACGGTTTTTCGACCGGACATGGTTTTTCGACCGGACATGATTTTTTGCACATCGGTTTTCCAAATTCCGTCATCTTGGGATTTGATTTGTGAAAATCTTTTCTGTGCAAATTACGTTTAAAATCTTTACGTTCGAGTTTTTTAATCATATCGTATTTTGCACGCTGCTCAGAGGTTAAACATTTTCTGAAAGTTTTGTTTTCCTTGTCCAACGTCTTATCTATGTCTTTTTTAATATTCATAACAACATGTCTTTGTTTATTGATTTCTCTTTCGCTTGCATTGGCAGCTTTCAAAGATTTTAGTCTTTGCGTTTCTTTAATAAATTTTTCAAATTTTTCCTCATAAATCGGAGTATTCTCTTTCAAAAGCTGCTCGCGCACTTTAATTTGTTCTTCGGTCAAGTTAAGCGTATTATAAACAACAGCTCTTTGATGTTCGACCCTTCTGATAAATCTTTTGTATTTGTTAGCAAAAAACGTATCTTTGTTTGAACAACCTTTCTTGCATCCGCACCTGCATTTACATCCGCAGCCGCAAGTGCAAGTTGTTTCTTGCGTTTGAACGGATGAGGGCTCCGTTACCTGCTCGGTGGATGTTATTTGCGGTTTTTCTGCCGACGGCGGTGTAATTGTTGATGTGCCGTCATCCGATGCAAATACGCTTGAAGTTGCAAGCATCACGCAAATTCCCGCTAAAATTAACTCTTTTTTCATACTAAACTCCTATTCGCTTTTTACACAAGCGTATTTTCTCACTAAAACAAAAAAATTTCAAATAATTTAACATATTTATAGTAGAATTTGGATATGGAAGAAATGAATTTACGAAATTACGCATATTTGGGCGATGCGGTGTGGGAATTATACATACGCGAAAAAACCATACACCAAACAAACAATGCCAAAACCCTTCACAAAATCACGACAACTTTGGTCAAAACACAGTTTCAAAGTGAACTTCTTCACAAAATCGAGCCGAACCTCACGGAAGAAGAAACAGATATTGTAAAGCGGGCAAGAAATCTTCCAATCCCCGTCGGAAGAAGAAATATTCAAACCGAATACCGCCAAGCAACCGCATTTGAAGCCCTAATCGGCATGTGTTACCTGCATAACCCTCAAAGACTTAATGAAATTTACAATTTGTTAGCCCCCGAAATAACATTCTAAAAAATATTTAAAATTATTTTAATAATTCATACTTAAATAATTTTTTAACAATACATTTTTCGTAGTAATCTTTTAATTTTGCTTGCATGGTTTTTAAATTTCCGTTTAAAATTGGATAATCATAAATTTTATTTTTATAGTCATCTTCTTTGTATGTGTTTAGTTCATCTTCTATTTGATATATGCCGTAAGTGTAATTTTTGTTGTAACTATCTATATTTTGAATGTTTGATAATATTGTTTCATATAAACTAATCAGTTCTTTATCATCGGCATCCAACTTAAATTTCTCAAGATCTATACTTGCGCAAGTATTTTTATCTAAGCAAATCTCATTTTTAAGAATTGTTCCGTCATTTGCTAAAAATGACCTACATTTGTTTTGCGATGATAAAGCTACATAAATTAAACATTTTTTAAGTAATTCTTTATCTTTAATATATTCAAAACCTTTGTCAGAAGTTGTAAAGTATATATCTTTTTCATACCAATTGCTTTGAGGATATAATTTTGCTGCAAATAGTGGTAATTTTTCTATATAATTATTTCTCCTCAAATAAAACCCATACGATTGCGTTAACGCATCATGTGTTATTGTTCTTGTTAAACACCTAGAATTTGCATTTAAATTAAAACTTGTTGCCCGAAGATATCCGACAATATTTTTATTATACAATGCTTTTTTCTTACCAATTGGTTTTTGTGATTGTTTACCTGTTGTATTTTCACATAAAATAACAGATTCGATATCGTTTGTGTACTTTTCTTTGTCTGCGTATTTTGCAAAAGTATTGTAAGCTTTTTTAATAGTAATATTTTTGATATATTTAATTTCATCATTAATTATATCAAATGCTGGCAAAATAAATTCTTCTACAGTATTATCTTGTATATTTTGCCAAAGTATGCATGAAATCACACTTGGACTGGAATGAAAATGTTTTCTGTTAAAAGCATAACCCTTTATAAATTTTTTCTTTACTAAATTTAAACTTTTAAAATATTTTACAGGTGAAAAAACAATATAACTGTCGGTTTCTTGTCTTAAATAATATTTAAATGCACTCCAAATAAATAAATTATCAATTTCCCTGTGAGCTGCTTGATCTGTTCCATTTTTTATAAATTCTTCATAGACATAATTTTTTTCTTTTGTTTCAATTTTATCTTGAGCTGTAATATCTCTATATGGCGGATTTTCATATAAAATAATTGTGCATTTTGGATTATCAATATAACTTTTTATTAATTCGTTATTAATATATTCCTTATCTAATGCATTTGCATTTAGGATATAGCCTGAGCTATAATTTACATTATTTTCTGTAGGAGGAATTATTGCTCTTACTTTGTCCCCTAATCTTTCAAGCAATACTTTATATTCATAATATTCAAATGTTGATAAAATGCAGTGAGAAAGTTCTTCTTCTGTTAAAAAAGCTTCCAGATTGCCTGTACCTGCACATCTATCCAAAATTATGTAATCATTACCCTCAGGTACAATTTCGATTGCCGACCTAACTAACTCTATAGCCTTTTTACAATATTGAACCGGAGTATAAAATGCACCTAAATCTTTTTTCTTTTGCCTGTCATTTAATTTATCCATTAAATATTTAAATTTTTGATTACTTTTTGTTCTATATGGTTTTATTAGCCCTTTAAAATGCTTTGGTTCACGAATTTCTCCTATTATCGGAACGATTCCTTCATCACTTCCAATAAAATCGCCTTTTTTTGCATTTGGATTTTCTCTATAAAATCTTTCCGCCCATCCGACGATACAATCTTCATTTATTTCAATAGGTATATACATTTCTGTTATTTCTTTTTTACTCTTTATTAAATGAAATAACTGTGTTACATCCATTTCTCTATTTAAATTAAGTTTATGTTTATATTCTTTGGCTATAAATTTTTCATTATTAAGACTTGAACCGCCAAAATAAATTTGATGTATCTGTTCATAATAATCTTCAGATTTATATATATAACAATCTGAAGTATTTAATGATACTAAAATAATAGTCGCAGGAACTGATTCTCCCTTTATTCTCATTTTGGATAAATATTTAATTGCCTGAAATAAAACTTTATTTGGATTGTCTATAACTAATTTAAATTCAAACAAGCAACCATTCCAAACTCCATCCGTATAATCAATTAAAATAGGATACCTCTCATAATCTATTTGAAAGTTTTTAAAAAAATCAATTTGTCCTTCTCTTTCTGTTGTGTATATTTTCATACTTAATAAAACTCCACTATTAAAATTTATATTTTTAATACATAATTGGCTTAATTTTTTTGTTAAATAATTGTAAACTAAAGACAAAAATCTTTTATAACATATAAAGAACTAAATTTTTAAACATAAAAATATTATTTTTAAATTTTCTACTGTGCCAGTTTTTCACGAACAAGTTTATCAACTTCAGCCAACACGTCAGGATTTTGTTCCAAAAATTCTTTGGCTTTTTCTCGTCCCTGACCGAGTTTTTCATCGTTATAACTGAACCAAGCACCCGCTTTTTTGATAATATCAAGGTTTACGGCAACATCTAAGATGTTTCCGACCTTTGAAATTCCCTGACCGAAAATAATATCAAATTCGGCAGTTCTAAACGGAGGCGCAACTTTATTTTTCAAAACTTTAACTCTGACGTGATTACCTATTTCACCGTTATCGCCTTTAAGAGTTTCCACACGTCTGATTTCCATACGAACGGAAGCGTAATATTTCAAAGCGTTACCGCCCGTTGTAGTTTCGGGGTTGCCGTACATAACACCGATTTTCATTCTCAATTGGTTAATAAATATAACGGTGGTACTGGTTTTGCCGATAATACCGGTGAGTTTTCTTAAAGCCTTAGACATCAAACGAGCCTGCAAGCCCATTTGCTGATCTTCCATAGAACCCTCAATTTCTGCCTTGGGAACAAGTGCTGCAACCGAATCCACAACAACAATATCCACAGCGCCCGAACGTACAAGTTCTTCCGTTATATCAAGTGCCTGTTCGCCTGTGTCGGGTTGTGAAATTAACAAATCATCAACCTGTACCCCGAGATTTCTGGCATATTCAGGGTCAAGAGCATGCTCGGCATCAACGTAAGCGGCAATACCGCCGCGTTTTTGACATTCGGCAACAATATGCTGCGCAAGCGTCGTTTTACCGGAGCTTTCGGGTCCGTATATTTCAATAATTCTTCCTCTGGGAACTCCGCCTATACCTAATGCAACATCCAATGACAACGCACCCGTCGGAATTGCATCCACATTAACGGTCGCTTTGTCGCCAAGTTTCATTATCGAACCTTTGCCAAAATCTTTCTCAATTTTCTCAATCGCAAGTTTTAGCGCTTTATTTCGTTCTTCGCTAATCTTTGGTGCAGGTGCTTCATTTTCTGCCATTATTTATTTCCTCTTATTCCCAAACGTAAACTTCTTTTTTCTTATAAAATCCTAAGCCCACCGGTTTGTAGCTGTTTAATTCGTTTTTCAATTGATAAACTTCTTTGTTCAAATCAACTATTTTTTGTTTCAAAGTTTCGTTATCGGTTTTGCAGCGAATTAATTCGACAACAACATCGTCCATGCCCTCAAGTTTTTCGTCAATAACTCTGGCAATTCTGTCACTCAGTTTATTTTCCAAATCTTGAAGTCCGGCAAGAACACTTCTGATGGCAGCGTTGCCGGAAGATGCACCAACACCCGCCGGCACACGGGTCGTTACAGGATTTGTAACGGCACTGTGCACTTGTGCCTGTACTTTTCTGAGATTTTTTACTTCGTCATAAGAAAAATAAGTGTGTCCTTTTGCATTCTTTCTTGGTCTGATAGCCGCTTTTTTACACAACTCTACAATCTCTTTATTGTCAGTTTTCAATATTGTTCTGACTTCTTGAGGTGTTAATATTCTCTCGTTCAATTTTTCTTTTATCATTCTTACCTATCCCTTAAAAAACATTCCCAAAGTTATTTTATTACATTATCAAAAATCAGGCAAATAATTTTCATGAAAACATAAAGAAATGTAAAGATTTTCCAAAAAAAAAGCCTCTTGAAAAAGAAGCTCCCTTGGAATTTTTGAAAATTCCTCGTGTAAAAGGTTAATAGGTAGAAAGTAGAAGGTAGTATGTATATACTTTGTATATATAAATAAAGTAATTTTCGGGTGAGTAATTGCATGAAAAATTCAGAATTGTTACAATTATTTACATAAACCCATGCCTGCAAGCAGTTTTTGATATAATGTGTCGGTAAAGATATTGCTAAAAAGGGAGCAAACAGATGAAAATTGCAATATATCCGGGGAGTTTCGATCCCGTAACAAACGGTCATATAGACATTTTAAAAAACGCGGCGGGAATTTTTGACAAAGTAATTATCGCAGTGGCACACAACGGCGAAAAGAAAGGTTTTTTAACCCCCGAAGAACGCGTAATGCTTATCGAAAAAAGCATCGTCGGGCTTGATAATGTTGAAGTCGATACGTTTGAAGGATTAACCATAGAATATGCAAAAAAACATAACGCACAGATTTTAATAAGGGGATTGCGTGCCGTTTCGGATTTTGAATATGAAATGCAGTTGTCGCAAACAAACAGTGCATTATGCGATGAGATTAAGACAGTATTTTTAACCACAAAGCCAAAATACAACTTCATATCTTCAAGCAACATAAAAGAGATTTTGCAAAACGGCGGAGATATCTCAAAATTTGTTCCCGATGCGGTTTGCAAATATTTAAAAAACAAGGAGCTTTCTTAGATGAAATTTAAGACATTCCAAATCGTAAAAGAGTTGGAAAATTTCGTTGAAACCGGATATTCGCTTAAAATATTCAAAGGCTACAAGGCAATTAACAAAAGAGGGGTTGAAAAACTTATCGACGAGATTTACGAAAATTTACCCGCAGACATTGAGAATGCAAGAAATTACCTTAAAGAAAACAATATCGATTTAAAAGTCAGCCCCGAGACGGAAAATGAAAATATTTATACAAATTTACAGATATTAAAATCAGCATTAAACAAATCGTTTAACTTTGCACAGTTTATAATATTGAATATAAAAGAGATAGAAAAAATTATAAACCGAATTTATGACAACATTCCCGACGAAATCATGAAAGTTAACAATATTGATAAACAGTAAAAACATGTTAAAATATGTAATCAGTGAAACAAATATTATTTGACAATTAAAATATGGTTATGTAATATATTAATATAAAAAATGTTGAAAGGGATAAGGGATAAAACAGATGCCACAAAACGGAGTGTATGATTTACTTAAGATGTTGGAAATAGCACTGGATGAAGGCTATTCTGTCCTAAAATATACTGTTGTAAATAAAAGAGAAATAGAAACGCTTATAGATAGAATATATGCGGCATTGCCGACAGAAGTTCAAGAGGCAAGATTGTTTTTGAAGCGTAAAGAGGAATTGCAAAACGAAGCGCAACACAAAGCGACAAAAATTTTGCAAGACGCTCAGGCAGAAGCCGACAGAAAATTGTCCGAATCCGATCAGATTAAAGCGATTGAGCGTGAAGGTATAAGGATTAAAAATGAAGTTGTCGAAGATTGCGAAAAGATTAAACATATCGCACTTCAAGATGCGGAAAGCATAAGACTTCAAGCAACGGATGAGGCAGTTAAAATCAGAGAGGGAGCCGAATTGTTTGCCGAGCAAATATTTACGAGTCTTGAAAACAATCTTACTCAACTTCAACAACTTGTTAAAAACGGTCAAATATATATGGAACAACTTAGAACGGATTCTGTCGGAAAGTATCCGTCTCAATCGCAGTCATCATTGTTGAGAAGATAATTTTTGTTTTTGATTGTTTTGTAACTTTAAGTTTTTTGTCAAAAATGTAGTATTTGTTTACAATTAGTTTGCAATTTATTTTGTTTGGTATATCATAATGGTATAAGCCGAAAAAGATAGAATGTGTTTACCCACATTCTATTTTAAATAGGAAACAAGTAAATACAAAAAAGGAAATAAAACAATGGGTATCAAAGGAAAAAATGACAAAATGGTAGTTCTGGCATGCGAAGAATGCAAAGAAAGAAACTACACCACAACAAAAAACAAAAAGACATTAAAAGAAAGAATGGAATTGAGCAAATATTGCCCGAAATGCAAAAAACACACAACTCATAAGGAAACGAAATAAAAGTGAAACCCGAAAGTGATTAGCGAGAAAAAATATTCCCGTTCACTTTTGGCGGATTCGCAAATCAGGCGTCCTTAGTTCAGTTGGTAGAACGTCGGTCTCCAAAACCGGATGTCGAGGGTTCGAGTCCTTCAGGGCGCGATTTAACTCTTACAAAACATAAAGGATTGAAAAAATGAACAACACAGTTGAATCTATTAAAACATATTTCAAAGGCGTCAAAACCGAGTGGGGCAAGGTCAGTTGGCCTGAAAAAAGACAGGTGATTTTTGAAACAATTTCGGTAATTGTTATCGTCTTTGTATTCACTGTTGCAATTTATTTTATGGATTTAATATTTAAAGGCTTATTAAGTTTTATTAACAAGTAAGATTTAACCAGAATAAAAGGTGGCTTATGACTAAAAAAGAAAAAACAATGGAAGAACAATTGAACGAAGATGTATTAGAAGAAAAAGCGCAAGCGGAAGCTGAAAATGAGGCTAAAGATTCCAAAAAGAATCAAAAAAGATGGTACATCGTTCATACATACTCCGGATACGAAAACAAGGTAAAAGTTAACCTTGAAAAGCGTATAGAATACATGAATATGGGGGATAAAATCTTCAGAATAGAAGTTCCTCAAAAGACCGTCGTACAGATGAAAAGCGGGAAAAAACAGGAAAAAGAAGAAAAAGTATTCCCCGGATACGTATTGGTTGAGATGATTATGGACGAAGACAGCTGGTATGTTGTAAGGCATACATCAGGGGTAACAAAATTTGTCGGCTCTGTTAAGAAGCCTATCCCTGTTAAAGAAAGCGAAATTAAAAGAATACTTCACAGAACTTCATCTCAGGTTGAAAAAGTTGAACTTGACGTTAAAGTCGGAGATAAGATTAGGATTGTATCCGGACCGTTTGCCGACTTTGATGCAGACATTATAGAAGTTTATCCGGACAAATCCAAACTCAGAGCAAACGTTTCGATTTTCGGACGTGAAACGCCTGTTGAATTGGAATACAAGCAAATTAACAAATTATAAACAAAACAAAATAAGTTAGTACACAACTGTGGAAGGGACGCCCCCGTTATTACCACAAAAGGAGAAAAACATGGCAAAGAAAGTAATAGGAAAAATCAAACTTCAAATTGAAGCAGGAAAAGCAAATCCTTCACCGCCGGTCGGACCTGCGTTAGGTCAGCATGGCGTTAACATTATGGATTTTTGCAAACAATTTAACGCTAAAACACAAGATAAAGCGGGATATATTATCCCTGTTATCATTGATGTATATGAAGACAGAAGTTTTTCATTCATCATCAAATCACCGCCGGCACCGGTGTTGATAAAAAAAGCACTGAATTTATCAAAAGGTTCATCAGCACCAAACAAGGATAAAGTCGGTGAAATTACAAGAGCCCAGTTGGAAGAAATCGCCAAGACAAAAATGGACGATTTGAACGCTACTACGATGGATGCTGCGGTTAAAATGATTGCAGGTTCATGCAGAGCAATGGGTGTTACGGTTAAGGAATAAGATGGAAGGACGAAAGTCCGCTAATACCACGAAAGGAAAATTTTAAAATGGCAAAAGTAACTAAAAAACAAAAGAAAACACAAGAAATGCTAGAAGGGTTTGTACAACCTTCCACAGCAGTTGACGCGATTAAAAAATTGCAAGAAATAGCAAAAGAAGTTTCAAAATTTAATGAAACGGTAGAATGTCACATGCGCTTAGGCATAGACGTACGTCAAGCAGACCAGCAAATCCGATCGACGGTAGTGTTACCGGCAGGATTGGGTAAAGAAGTCAGAGTATGCGTAATAGCAAAAGGTGCAAAAGCAACCGAGGCAACAGATGCAGGTGCTGACTTTGCCGGAGCCGAAGAAATTATCGAAAAAATCGACGGCGGCTGGTTTGAATTTGACACATTGATTGCAACACCTGATTGTATGGGCATGCTCGGTAAATTAGGCAGAGTATTAGGACCAAAAGGCTTAATGCCGAACCCGAAAACCGGCACTGTAACAATGGATGTGGCAAAAGCGGTTAAGGATGCAAAAGCCGGTAAAGTTGAATACAGAGCAGACAAACAAGGTATGATTCACTGCCCGATTGGTAAAATCCAATTCAGCGAACAAGACCTTATTAAAAACTACGCAACTTTAGCTGATGCGGTCTTAAAAGCAAAACCCTCATCTGCTAAAGGAACATTTGTTAAATCAATATACTTATCAACAACAATGGGACCGGGAATTAAATTAGACCCGAAAAACTTTGCTGCTGAAGTAAAAGAATTGGTGTAACATATAATAAACTGTAAAAAGAGGTTTGACTGTTGATTTTATCACAAAGTCCGAATAAACGGGAAGATAAAACTCAATACGCAAACCTCTTTTTTATGTCAAAAATTTTTTAATTGATAATTTTAAGAAACAATCGCTTTTACAACTTTATAAATATATTCAATTTTATCGGGGTTTTCTTTAATCAAATTAATAGTTAATTCTTCAAGATTTTCCAATGGCTGTAAATGTTCAAAATCAAAAAATTCCGTAAAAGAAATATCCAATACTTTTATAATTTTTTCTAATGTTGCAGAAGATGGAAAACCGGAACCTGTTTCAATTCTACCCAAAGACCTGACACTAATATCCACAAGCTCGGCAAATTTTTCTTGTGTAAATTCGCGCCGCTTACGAAGTTCTTTAACTCTTGCTCCAAATTTTTTCTGAAATGTTGTCATTTAAACCTCAATATTAATTTTATATTCTTTTTAAATTTCATACAGGTAATTTTGTTTCCTGTTGACAAAAAAATAGGAAATGATATATCATATTATAGGAATTATAATTACTCTTTATTTTTTAAATAGGATATAAAATGGCTGATAAAGAAAGATTTTATAATATAGATTTTATAAAATTTTTATTTGCAATAATTATAGTAATATTGCATTTTCCGTTAATATGTAACAAATTATGGCACACAAGCGGAAATGCACGAATAATAGTTGATTTTTTCTTTATAATGAGCGGATTTTTTCTTTTTAAGAATATTGACAAAAGTATCAGCATGGTAAAATTTGCAGTTAAAAGATTGATTCGGCTTATGCCACCGATATTATTTTTATATTTTCTTGCCATGATAAGTAGTTTGTTTTCTAAAGAATTAACATTCAACTTAAATGACAATTTAACAAAGATACTTTTTATACATCCGTTAGGTTTCACTCCGTCAACAGGGTTAAAATTTTATGGAATTACTTGGTTTGTTACGGTATTATTTTGGGTTTCATTATTTTATTTTTATTTATATAAAATTTGTGAAAAAAAGATATTTAATTTAATAGTATGGCTAATCATTATGGTAAATTTATATATTTATTATAATACTGTACATTACGGAATTGGAGCAGCAAAAGTTCCTTTTGTAATCAATGTTTCCCGAGCTTTATTCGGACTTGGAATAGGATATTTTATTTCTATGTTATACAGTACGAACTTTTTGAGAAATTGTTCTAAAAGTGTGCAATTGGCAATTTCTGTTTTAGAAATTTATTGTTTAATATTCATAAGCGAATATGCGGTATTTGTGAAAAAAATACCGGGCAAAACCGGATTTTTGTTGATTATTATGTTTTCCTTATTATTCTATTTGTTTTTGATAAAGAAAGGGATTGTATCAAAAATTTTAGATAACAAATATTTAGGACATTTAGGAAAATATTCCTATTCAATATATACATCACAGTGTATTATTTTCCTTTGGGTCAATTATTTTATTTATTTAACACATCCTGTTTACTTTAAAACACACTTAAATTTTATTTCATTTATGATGTGTGTAGGAACAATAATATGTGCAATTATAACATATCATTTGATAGAAATTCCGTCTGCAAAATATCTAAATAAGAAATTTTTTAAATAATAAAATGTTAATAAGTAAGAATAAAAAACGTCAACCTGCTCACCCTGCTCACCGCAGGGCAATCCGTTGACTTCGCCCTCTGCTCGCGGGTCGCTGTCTTGACCCGCTCGCGCTAAACGGGACTACGTCAACCTGCTCACCCTGCTCACCGCAGGGTAACCCGTTGACTTCGCCCTCTGCTCGCGGGTCGCTTTACCTAATACAGTCTTTATGATAGAATATATTAGCACAGTGAAAAAGGAGAGAAAAATGGCAGATGCAAAGATTTTAGCAACTATTGAAAGATCGGATACCGAACAGTTACAAATATCAGTCAGCGAATACAAAGGCAGAAGTTATCTCAATATGAGAATATACTACACAACCGATGACGGGGCAACGTGGCTTCCCACGAAAAAGGGTGTTACTTTTTCACCCGATCAGATGGATTTATTAACAGAAGCCATTGAAGCTGCTAAACAAGAGTTCATGAGTGCCGAATTAGAAGGCTAGTTGGTTAAAAATTAAAATTGAAGGGTTATCAAAAACATGCCGGACAGTGTTCAAAACAAATTATTTGAAATATCGCATAAAAAATTGACACTGAAAAAACACGAAACTTCCGATGTTGATAGCCCTTCTTTTAATTCGCACAAATACGCGGTTTGTCTTGTCAATATAAAAGTATTGGGGGTAAAAACATTCAGCTACCTGATTCCCGAGCAAATGCGCACAACAATAAAAATCGGACAGGTATTATTGGTGCCGTTTGGCAGGCAAGGGCTTATCAGAGCTTTTTGTGTGGGGTTTTCCGATTATTTACCGCCCGAGATTAAGGCTAAACGTGTCTGTAAAATTCTTGACGAAACACCGTTGTTTTCCGTTGAATATTTAAAGCTGCTCGAGTGGGTTGCAAACTACTATTGCACAGATTTAATAACGGTATTAAACACTGCAATACCCCTGAAATTGATAGAAAAAACACTAAAAACAGAACAAATTGCAGAATTTATCAAAACAGAGGGCGCAACAAAACGTCAGGCACAAGTTTTGGAGTTGTTAAAGGGTCTTGGCAAGATTTCATTAATTGAATTTGAAAAAAAAGCAAAGACCACGCGTGCAACGATAAAAAAACTCGAAGCTCTCGGATGTTTAAAACTAACGCAAGAGCAAGTCTATCGCAACCCCTTAGACATTTTGAATATTGATAAAAAAGAAGATTTGTATAAACTCACCGATATTCAACAAAAGGTATATGAGGGGATTTCAAAGCGGATAAAAGAGGAAAAGTCGCCTCAAATATTACTGCATGGGGTAACGGCAAGCGGCAAAACGGAAGTATATTTTAAATTAATAGACGACACGCTAAAATCCGGAAAAAACGTACTGTTTTTAGCACCCGAGATTGCGTTGGCATCACAATTGACAAAACGGTTAGCAAAAAAATTCGGAACAAAAGACACCGCAATATGGCACAGCAGCATCTCAGACGGCGAAAGACACGACGTTTGGCAAAAACTTTACAAAGATGAGATACGAATTTTGGCAGGTGCAAGGTCTGCGGTTTTTGCGCCGTTAAAAAACATCGGGCTTATAATAATAGACGAAGAACATGAGAGTGCGTATAAGCAGACATCTCCGGCTCCAAGATATGATGCAAGGCTTGTTGCACAGAAATTGGCGGAATTTAATAATTGTGCGTTGATATCAGGCTCTGCCACACCTGATATTTCAAGTTATTACAGGGCGATTAACACCAATCATTTATATGAAATGTTACAGCGGTATAACAATGCAAAAGTTGCGCCGGTGAGTGTAATAAATATGCAAGAATACGGCAG
>CANQSZ010000021.1 GCA_947626645.1 Candidatus Gastranaerophilales bacterium | reverse complement strand
TTTTCAGTTAGGCTTTTTTGTTTTCTCATATTTCCCTCCTTTTTATTTTAACATATTTGAAAACTTGCCTACTGATTAATTCCATTTTTAGGGGTACACTTCATTCTTGCCCAACAGGGTTTTATTTTAATTTTGTTGGGGTAGAAACCACCAACCTACTCTTTAAATTACATACACTCTACCAAAGCTCAATAAACAATAACCTGCCAAATCCCAATATAATTAGTAACATCATTTACCCCCTCTTAAAAGACTAAAAACCTTGCAAGTTGTAATATAATTAGTAACATAACATTTACCCCCCCCCTGTACATTTGGGTATATTCATAGTAACATCAAGTCAAAGGATTTATGCTATGCAATTTATCGACAAGGCAAAAATAAAAATAAGCTCGGGCAAAGGCGGAAACGGTGTTGTCGCTTGGCGCAGAGAAAAATTCGTTGACAAAGGCGGTCCCGCAGGCGGCGACGGCGGAAAAGGCGGCAGCGTCTATCTCATCGCCGACGAAGGGTTATCTACCCTCTTAGACTTCACATACCGATCAATTTTCAAAGCCGACAACGGTGAAAACGGTTTCAAAAAAAGTATGCATGGCAAAAGTGCCAAAGATTTATACATAAAAGTTCCGACAGGAACAATCGTCAAGGATTTAAAAACCGGTAACATAATAGCCGACCTGACAGAACACGAACAAACCGTAATGGTTGCACGAGGTGGCAGAGGCGGCAGAGGAAACATTCACTTTTGCACCCCGCAAAATCGCGCACCGCAATATTGTGAACCGGGCGAACCCGGGATTGACAGAGAATTGCAACTGGAATTGAAACTCATAGCAGACGTAGGACTTTTAGGTTTACCCAACGCGGGAAAATCAACCTTCATAAGCAGAGTTTCTGCGGCAAAACCCAAAATTGCCGATTATCCTTTCACAACAATCGTTCCAAACTTAGGGGTTGTAAAAAAACATTCAGGCGGCGGGTACGTAATCGCAGATATCCCCGGGCTGATTGAAGGCGCCTCGGAAGGCATAGGGCTCGGGCACGATTTTTTAAGGCACGTTGAACGATGCAGATTTCTTGTTCATATCCTTGACGGAACAGAAGATAACCCCATGCGCAATTACAAAATTATCAACTCCGAGCTTGCCAAATATTCCGACAAATTGGCAAAATTGTATCAAGTCGTTGTGATAAATAAAATTGACGCAATCCAACCCGACAGGCTTGAAGAATTAAAACAAGAGTTTAAATCCGCAAATATATACGTATTCTGCATTTCCGCCGTAACAGGTGAAAACTTGGAAGTTTTAAAAAACGAGATAGAAACCAAAGTTGAAACGATAGAAAAGCCCGTAACCGAAGTTGTCATAGAAGAAGACACCGAAGCGACAAACAACGATGACGGATATTGGGAAGTCCAAAAAATAAATAAAGACACCTACCTTGTAACAGGCGGAAGGATTGTAAGAATTTCTCAAGTTACCGATTCTCGCAGCACGGAGCAGATAATAAGGTTCCAAAACATTATGATTAGTATGGGAATAATGGACGAGTTGAAAAAAACGGGAGTTCAAAACGGAGATACAATCATTGTCGGGAAACTTGAGCTGCAATATTGGGACGATGAGGTTTACAAATAATTAAAAATTATGCTCTTGCGCATAAAAAAAAACAATGCTAAAATTGTGGAGTATAGAAAGAAATGAGGGTTTAATAATGGCAAGACTTGTAAGACCGACGTGGGCGATAAGATGTGTACAATCAGGATGCAAATGTTTGTTTGAAGTAGCCCAAACAGAAGACGGAAAACAACAGGAAGTAGTTTGCCCTAATTGCGGCGAACATTACGTTTATCCGATTTATGAAAACGACGAAAACGAACAACAATAACAAATGTTTAACAATACCGATAAAAGATACAATCAGTTCAGTGCGTATTTAAAAAATCGTTTCGGAGCAAAAGTATATAAAATTACGCTTGATGCAGGTTTTTCTTGCCCGAACAGAGACGGCACAATATCATCGGGCGGATGTATCTTCTGCGACGAAGGCGGCAGCTTTTCTCAAGCCCATTCCAACCTGCTCCCGATTGAAAAACAGGTCGAAATCGGTGCTTTAACCTTACGTAACAGGTTTAAAGCTCAAAAATTTATGTCCTATTTTCAGGCTTATTCAAACACCTATAAACCGGTTGAAGAATTGGAAACGATTTATAAATCAGCCCTAAAGCACCCCGATATTATAGGTTTATCAATAGGTACAAGACCCGATTGCATTGATAACGACAAATTAAACCTCATCGCGGACATCTCAAAGGATTATTACACGTGGGTTGAATACGGTCTGCAATCAATTCATGATAAAACACTCAAAAAAATAAACCGCGGACACGATTTTGACTGCTTTCTAAAAACCTACGAAAAAACAAAAGAAAAAGGGATAAATGTTTGTGTGCATGTAATTTTTGGGCTGTGGGAAACAAAAGACGAAATTTTACAAACGGCGGAAAAACTTGCGCAATTGAAAGTTGACGGAGTAAAAATCCACATGCTTTGCGCGCTGAAAAATACCAAACTTGCAAATATGTATGAAAATAAAGAAATTGATTTTATGACAGAAGATGAGTATGTGAATTTGGTCTGTGATTTTTTGGAGTTGCTGCCGCCGACAACCTCAATACATCGGCTTGCCGGAAACGGATTGAAGAAAAATTTAATTGCACCGCGCTGGCTTGGTGCGAAACTCGATTGCCTTAACAAAATCGATGCCGAATTTCTTGCAAGAAATTCTTACCAAGGCTTTTCTTATAAGTTAACAAAATAAGCACACACTCTTTACAAAGCCTCAATTATGTGAGATAATAATTAAGCGAATTGTAAATTTTTGTTAATAAAAATTCTTACAACTAGCAAAAAAATTTTTCCTTGTACATTACTAACAAAGGAAAATATTTTTAATTAGCGGAGAAAAGTGTATGTTAACAATCCAACCGAATTTTACAAATTATTCTTCAAAACCTGCATTCAAAGGGGAAGGTTATAGTCTTAGCGAACAAGATTATAAAAGAGAAAAAGATTATTACAAGAAAAAATCGGAAGAATTTGACAGAATAATGAATGACGATTATCTTCCGAAAACCGCCAAAAAAGGTGCAAAAATCTTCAAGATTGTTTCGGAAGGTATTTTAAAAGGTATGGCGGTTGCTTGGGGCGCATCAGTCAGCGCAAGCATGCTCAAAAAATTGAAAACCGATAAATTGTCAAAATGGTTTAATAAAGTCGCTCAACCGGCAGCAGAAAAGTTGAAATCCGTCGGTCAACTGTTAGGCGAAAAAGTTTCTCAAGGCTATAAAGCATTTACTAAAACCGAATTTGCAACAAACATCGCAAACAAATTCACAAACCTTGTTGAAAGATTAAACAAAAACGAAATCGGTCAATATGTTCTTAAAGGTGCCAAATACCTTAAAAAAGGAATTGTATGGGGCGCAAACGTTATCCGCAAAGGAATAAAAGCAATTGTAAAACCGTTTAAAGACTTAACTTATGACAAAGCGGCAAAAACGGTATCAACGACCTTAGGTGTAGGTTCAGGTCTTGCCGGAGCTTACGAAGCAGCAAGACAAGACTCCGCAGCCGATATCAACGATGTTGAAGATGATATTTTGGAAGGAGATGAATAATGAGCATTTCTGTCCAAAAAATAAGTTTTACCGGGAATTTACTTCCTAACCCCGAAAGGAAAGAAAAAGTCCAAGACGCGGCAGCCGTTGCCGGCGGAACGGGTTTTGTGGCAAAAGCAACAAGTATGGCGAGTAAAAAAGGCTTAAAAACGGTTCAATCTGCGCAAAGGGGCTTGAAAACGACTATGGATGCCGCAGCAGAAGCCGCTCACATGGCAAGCGACGGACTTAAACAAAGCTCCGGCTACATCGCTCAATTCAAAAATCTTTCAAGAAAATACTACGGCGATGCAATTAGATTCATGGGAAGATTCAAAAATAACAGATTCATCAAACCGATAATTAAAAGCCCTGTAGCTAAAGGCTTGGCAAGTGCATTCGGCGGCTCTTTAGCTTTCTTTGTATTGATTTCGGGAATTGCGGAAGCCGCAGAATCGGGCAACAACGCTTTATCCGATTTTAAAAATAAATATTTACAAATGAAAAGTATCTAAAATTTTGTGATTGAGAAATAAAAAAAATCGTGCTAAACTTCATTTATGCACGATTTTTTATTGAAAGAATTATCAAACACAAATATTGAACACGAACTCAAACTCATCGGCTTTGATGAATCTTACGTGAAAAAAGCCGCAGAAAAGTTTATTTATAAAAATTATAAAATATACGGCTTGACCTGTGCGCAAGCAAATATTTTAAAACAAACGGCGCTTGCAACCGGTTCGGATTGCGCGACAAATAAAAACGTCATAACAGGCAAAGCCGAACTGTCTGATTGCATTCTGACAGGCAGCATTTCTCAATTAAAAAAAATAGCGCAAAAACTCCAATACCAACCCTTTGAGCTTAAAAATTCGGGCATTATTTTAGAAGAAAAATTGAACAATTCAGCTCAAGCAACAACGACAAAAATTATAGGGATTTTAAACCTGACGACCGATTCGTTTTCTGACGGGGGGCAATATTACGACTTTGATGATGCCGTAAAACATCTTAACGACCTGATAAAAGACGGTGCAGATATTATTGATATCGGCGCAGAATCAACAAAACCGTTTTCAACCCCCGTTGATGATGACAAACAACTTGAAAAACTTCTGCCAATCCTTGATTATATTAAAAATAACGGAATTGAAATTCCCGTAAGCATTGATACAAGAAGCGCAGAAGTTGCAAAAGAATGTATCAAAAAAGGTGCAGCTATAATAAATGACGTGTCGGGGCTTGAGTACGACAGTGAAATGGTAAATGTAATATCTTCAAACCCCGAGGTAAAAATCATAATTCAGCACAGTCAAGGCATGCCTGATGTTATGCAAGTTTCTCCCGAATACGAAAACCTCACAGACGATATATTCAAAAGTCTCAAAGAAAAAACTGATTTTGCGATATCAAAAGGAATAAAAAAAGAAAACATAATCCTTGATGCCGGAATAGGCTTTGGCAAAACAAAAGAGCATAACCTCGAAATTATAAGGCGGTGGAAAGAGTTAAAAACAATAGGCTGCCCGATTTTGTTGGGATTATCAAGAAAAAGTTTTCTTGACATACCCCAAGCGGATAACTCTGAAAAAGACCTTTACACCCTCGCGTTTAACGGTATTTTGATGAATGAAAATATTGATTATATAAGAGTTCACAACGTCAAAATTCATAAAAATTTCCAAAATATTTTGCATCAAAAATAGTAAATTAATAAAACCTGTTGTGCGATAAAAAAACTTAAAAACGATTGAATAATAATCCTATGAGCAATATTTCAATCGGAAGATTTTTAATTCTCGGACTGTTTATCATTGCGATTTTTGCATTGATATCGCACTATTTGAACCATACCTATATCAAAGCGGAATTTAAAAAAATGGACCCGATGCCGACAAGAATGCCCGTCTATTACAAGGGTTACAAAATAGGTACAAGTACGAAAGTGAGAATTTCAAAAGACTTCAAAACGACATATTTATACATAACCCTAAACCAAAGAGGACTTCACCTTCCCAAAAATATAAGCGTGGAAATTAAAGACTATAACGAGGATATAAAATATGTTGATATAATTTATCCTCCCTCGCCGATGATAAAATTTATCACAAGCGGCGATACAATAAAAGGAAAATCCACACTGAGTTTAAACGGCATATCAGATACTAACCAAGCACACCTTGACCATTTGGCAGAAAAAGGCGAAACACTGTTAGCATCCGCAACAGAAACCATGGACACCCTCACCGAACTGATTTCTCTTATAACGGAAATTCTTGACGAAAACAGAGCCAATATCCTGTCTTCAACAAACAATCTCAATAAAAGCATGGCAAATCTTGCTGCCGCAACCTCGAATTTAAAAGATGTGTCTTATAAAATTAACACCGGCATAACCGAGGAAATAATTAAAAACAGCAGCTACAACCTTGAACAAACCACCTACAATCTGGCAAATTCTACAAAAGGCGTTACAACTATTACGGATAATTTTTCCACACTCGTTCCGAAATTGAGCGTGTTAATTGATGCCGTGCAAACGGTTGTTTGCAACATAAACGAAATTATAACAGGAGTAAAAAAGACACTTCAAAAGAAACTTTCCGGAGCAAGATTAATTTTCGGAACGGCAATTTCAAAATAAAAAAAGGCGGTCTTTCCGAAGAAAAACCGCCTTTTAATACAGTTGTTAAAAATTATAAGCTCTTAGCAACCATTTTAGTTGTTTCAGCCAATCTTGTAGAATAACCCATTTCGTTATCGTACCAAGAAATAATTTTAACCTGATTTCCGCCCATAACACGAGTTAACAAAGCGTCAACCGTAGATGATTGAGAAGTTCCGACATAATCGGAAGAAACAAGCGGTTCTTCTGTGTAGCAAAGAACATGTCCGTCAGCACCTTCTTTTAATGCTGCGTTAACTTCTTCAACGGTAACGGATTTTGAAACTTCAAATACAACGTCAACCAAAGAAACGTCGGGAGTAGGAACTCTCATAGCAAAACCGTCCAATTTACCTTTCAATTGAGGTAAAACAAGCGCAACAGCTTTAGCAGCACCTGTTTTTGTAGGAACGATGTTCAAAGCACCTGCTCTTGCACGACGAGGATCTTTGTGTCCCGCGTCTAATATTCTTTGATCACCTGTGTATGAGTGAACTGTTGTCATCAAACCTTTTACAATACCGAATTTTTCATCGATAACTTTAGCAACCGGTGCCAAGCAGTTTGTTGTACAAGATGCCATTGAAATTACGTTGTGTTTTGCAGGGTCGTAATCTTTATCGTTTACACCCAAAACAATTGTAATATCTTCGTTTGTAGCCGGAGCAGAGATGATAACTTTCTTTGCACCCGCATCGATGTGTGCATGAGCTTTTGTTGCATCTGTGAAAAATCCTGTTGATTCAACAACAACTTCAACACCTAAATCTTTCCAAGGTAATTGTGATGGATCTTTTTCTGCAAAGAACTTAATCTTCTTACCGTTAACGACGATGCCTTCTTCGTAAGCACAAACTTCACCGTCGAATTGACCCATTACAGAATCATATTTGAAAAGTCTTGCTGCATCTTCGGGTTTTAAACCGGGGTCATTGATTGCTACATAATTGATTTCATTAAAAATGCCTTGTTTAATAGCCGCTCTTAATGTATTACGACCAATTCTTCCAAAGCCGTTAATTGCTACGTTTACCATAATTTTTACTCCTTCTTATGTGTAACATTTACTACTATAACATGACGATACTACCACCAACAAAAATTCTAATCAAGAGGGTATAATATCTTCTGTCTTGCTTTAACAGATGTTTTTAAATTGTCCGAAATCAAGATTTTTTAGCCAAATTGTAAACTTTTGTAAATATATTTTTGATATATAGCAATTATATACATCAAAAATACTTTATTAATATGTAAGCGATAAGCAAATAAAATCGATTAAATAAACACGAGACATAAATTACACTACCTACTACACACTAACCTTCTACACGAGGAATTGAAAAAGATTCCGAACTCTTTCCAAAAAGAAAGGGTTTTTTTTTGCGTATATTTGTAATAACATACGGGTATGCAAAAACATACACTATTTAGCGAAAAAACAGTAACTATAGGAACAGACAGCGACAACGACAATTATATAATGGCACTTGAATCAAGTTGTGATGAAACGGCATGTGCGATAGTAAAAAACGGCAGACAAGTCATTGCTAACATAGTTGCTTCACAAATCAAAACCCACGAAAAATACGGCGGAGTAATCCCTGAAATTGCCGCAAGAGAACATTTGGACGCGGTAAATATCATAATTGACGAAGCATTTGAACAATCGGGGTTAACACCTGATGATATAACGGCATTTTCAGCAACGGTAGGACCGGGGCTTGTGGGATGTTTGCTTGTGGGTTTGAATGCCGCAAAAACCTTGGCTTTAGTACATGATAAACCGTTTATCGGAGTAAATCATCTTAACGCACACCTTTGCGCAAACTATATTGACACGGATTTAAAACCGCCGTTTATGGCACTTTTGGTAAGCGGAGGGCATACACAAATAATTGATGTCGAATCGTATTCAAAACAAACGATTTTAGGTGAAACAATTGACGATGCGGTCGGAGAGGCTTACGACAAAGTTGCAAGATTGATAGGACTGCCATACCCCGGAGGTCCGAGATTGGATAAACTCGCCCAAATCGGAAACCCGAAAGCATTTGAGCTTCCGCAGGCAAAAGTTGACGGGTATAACTTCAGTTTCAGCGGATTAAAAACTGCCGTTTTAAGGCTTGTCAAATCTTTTGACGGAAAAGAACTTCCGGTGAACGATATTTGCGCAAGTTTTCAAGAATGTGTTTCCGCAACTCTTGTGAAAAAACTTAAAAAAGCACTTGTTGAAAAAGGTTACAAACAGGTGGTTATAGCAGGCGGGGATGCGGCAAATTCCGAAATTCGCAGAAAAGTTTTTGATTTAGAAAATGAAGGATATAAAGTTTTTGCGCCCGCGATGAAATATTGCACCGACAATGCCGCAATGGTTGCATCGTGTGCTTATTTTAATACCAATACTTATGACGATATTGACGTGGAAGTTTTTTCAAGAGCGTAACGTAATTTAATATAAAAAACAAGCCCTTAAAAAATAAGGACTTGTTTTTAAAATTGGTTTAAGAGATTAACCTTTAACCTGATTCATAACTTCTTCGGCGAAGTTATCTTGACGTTTTTCCAAGCCTTCGCCCAATTCGTATCTTGTGAAGGATTTTACGGTTAATTTGCCTTCGATAAGTTGAGCAATTGTTTGGTTCGGGTCTTTAACGAACGGTTGTTCGAGCAGGCATCTTTCAGCCATGATTTTGTTTACACGACCTTCAACGATTTTTGCTCTGATATTTTCGGGTTTTTTCAACAAATCTTCTTTACCCATTTCGATTCTTGTTTCCTCATCGATAACCGATTGAGGAATTTCCGCTCTTGAAACGAATTTCGGAGCGCAAGATGCGATGTGTAAGCAGATATCGTTCATTAATTCATCGTCTCTGTTATCGGTCAAAAGTAAAACACCGATTTTACCGTTGTGAATGTATGAAGCAACATTACCTTCGTATCTGACAAATCTTCTTACGGTAATTTTTTCTCCGATGGATGCGATTTTTTCTTTCAAGGCATCTTCGATTACCTTACCGCAATCAGGGCATTTGGAAGATAAAAATTCTTCAACATTTGCCGGTTTTAATTGTGCAACGTGATGAGCCAAATTTGCAGTAAGAGTTTTAAATTCCTCGTTTTTGGCAACGAAGTCGGTTTCGCAGTTAACTTCGATTAAAGCACCGCCGGTTGAATCAACATAAGATTCAACTCTGCCTTCTGCAGCAATTCTGCCCATTTTCTTTTCAGCCGAAGCGATACCTTTTTGGCGTAAAACTTCTGCTGCTTTGTCCATATCTCCGTCAACTTCAACAAGTGCTTTTTTGGCATCCATCATGCCAGCACCGGTTTTGTCGCGAAGTTCTTTTACCATTTGAGCTGTAATATTCATAAGTTCTCCTTTTATTTTTCGGTTATTAAACTTCAGCCGCAACATCAGAGTTAGCTTCAGCTTCAACTTCTGCCGCATTAGCATCTGCTGCTGAAATTTTTTCAATTTTTTTGGTTTCGTTTGCTTTGTTTTCTCTTAAGGTTTTACCTTCCAAAACCGCATCGGCAAGTTTTGAAGTAATCAACTTAATAGATCTGATAGCATCGTCATTCCCCGGAATGATATGGTTAATACCGTCGGGGTCTGCATTTGTATCAGCCAAACAGATAATCGGAATACCTAATTTGTTTGCTTCTTTGATGGCAATTTCTTCTTTAGCCTGATCGACAACAAAGATTAAATCCGGCAATCCTCTCATATCTTTAATTCCGCCTAAAGTTTTGCTTAATTTTGACAATTGTCTGTTCAATTGAGCAACTTCTTTTTTCGGAAGTTTGTCAACGTAACCGTTGTTAATAAATTCTTCAAGTTCTTTTAACTTGTTAACTCTGCTTCTGATAGTTTCAAAATTGGTAAGCATACCGCCTAACCATCTTCTGTTGATGTAATAAGCGCCGGAGCGTTGAGCTTCTTCGGCAACAACTTCGGCAGCCTGTTTTTTTGTACCTACGAAAAGTACGTTTCTTCCTTTTGCCGCGTAATCTCTGACAAGGTTGTAAGCCTCATCCAATAAATCGGTAGTTTTTCTCAAATCGATAACATAAATACCGTTTCTTGCACCGTAAATATACGGTCTCATTTTAGGGTTCCATCTTTGGGTTTGGTGTCCGAAATGTACACCGGCTTCCAAAAGTTCAATCATAGATGCTGTTGGCATCGGTTTTCTCCTTTTTGTTTAATGTATTGTACTACGGGCTATACCGTCCCATCCGCAGAATTACACGCTCATTCCAAGAGGTGTATCTTTTATTCGGACTAGGGTAATACCTATCGGACAGGTGTAACCATTAATAAGCTATAACAAACATAAAGCATTGTAAATATTTTCAGCAATAAAACTTAAAATATTCAATCCGTATTGCAAAAAAAATTTTTTTTGGTATTAATATAATTACTCACATCCTCAAAATGAGTACGTGCAAAGTCATTAATTGCACACAAAACAAAAGGAAAGGTAAATTCAATTATGGCAAATATTAAATCTGCTAAAAAAAGAGTTCTTGTAGCCGAAAAGAACAGACTAAGAAATGCAGCATTCAAAACATCAATCAAAACCGCGATGAAAAAAGCATTGGAATTAGCTTCCGGTGATGATGAAAAAGCATTGAATGAAGCAATTTCAAAAGCATATCAATTGTGCGACAAGGCTGTTGTTAAAGGTATTTTGCACAAAAATACCGCCGCAAGAAAAAAATCAAGATTAGTTCTTGCTATCAACAAACTTTCAACCAAGTAAGATAATTTAAGAATTTATCGGATGGGTAAAAACGGGTTCGGTTCACAATTCGAATCCGTTTTTTTATTGTAATCTTATTAAAAATATATAAAGAGATAGATTTATTATCTTTATGATGTATAATGAACAGAGGGAAAAGGAATAAAAAGAGAATAAAAAATGCAAAATGTATTAGAGAGAAAAACAATAAAGACAATAGATTTTAACTGTGATTTGGCGCAGAGTTACGGCATATATAAAAATCCGACGGAATTAAGATTATTGGATTATGTGAGTTCCGTAAACATATCTTGCGGATTCCATGCCGGAGACCCGCTGACAATAAAAGATGCACTGTTAACCGCAAAAGAAAAAAACGTAGTTGTCGGAGCTCATATAGGATATAAAGATATTCAAGGATTCGGATACCGCAGAATGGATTTAGACGAGGACGAGCTTGAAGCACTTGTTATGTATCAGGTTGGTGCAATGATGACCTTTGCAAAGTCTTACAATATGGAAATCGAACACGTAAGACCGCATGGTGCGTTATATCGCCAGATGTCAGAAGAACTCAACGTTGCAAAAACCGTTGCAAAAGCCGTTAAAAAATGTTCAAATTGGCTGATATTATACGGTGCAACAGGAGAAAACCTTGCTATCGCGGGCGAAGAAGAAAATCTCCAAGTTGCGCACGAAGTTCATTTGGAAAAAATTTACGACGAAAACGGAAATATTGATTACAATGCCAAAGATTTGGAAAATACGGCTATATCAATCCAAAGATTAAAAGACTTGCTTCAAAATTCGCAGGTAACAAACAATGCCGGAGGAAAAACAATAGTGAGAGCGGATTCAATCCACTTTTCAAATAAACTGGCAAATGCACAAGAGTTAATAGCGCAAGCAAGACAAATAACAGAACCCTTGCCATACAACTACAAAAACGCACAAAAATCCGGCTGGGTAGATTAGTTTTTTATAGAAGGAAACGTATGATTAAGAAAATAAAAATGCCAAAACAAGCAGGGTGGTTAATCCCCGGACTTCAAGTCAAAAGATGGTTTGCAATGATTCTTGCAGGAACCGTTCTTATGACATTGGGAATATTAATACTTGTTGATTTACAACCGATATATAACATAATGCAGTTTATAAGTTCGGTGGCGACAAAAATATCAACCGAATGGCTTGCTTTCGGTATAGTAATGATAGGTGCGGCGGTATTTTTCAAGGGTTGGCAAAAAACAAACCTGTCTATTCTTGATATGGAAGAAGACAAAAACAACGATATACTTTTGGAAAACTTGTACAGAAGAAGAAAGCTGAACCGAGGACCGAGAATTGTAGCCGTTGGCGGCGGAACGGGGTTGTCGATGTTGCTAAGCGGTGTGAAAAATATTACAAATAACCTCACAGCCGTAGTAACAGTCGGTGATGACGGAGGAAGTTCGGGCAGACTCAGAGAGTCAATGGGAATTTTACCCCCTGGGGATATAAGACACTGTATCACCGCTTTAGCAGATGATGAGGATTTGGTTACAAAACTTTTTAAATACAGATTTAAAAACGGTGAAGGGCTTGAAGGACACAGTTTCGGAAACCTGTTTTTAACCGCATTATGTGCAATAACCGGCGATATGGTAAGCGCGGTAAAAGAATCGTCTAATGTTTTATCGATAAGAGGGCGCGTTTTGCCTTCAACACTTGATGATATGAAACTTGTCGCCGAAATGGAAGACGGAAGAATCGTTCACGGAGAATCAACAATTCCGGAAGCTCACGGAAAAATCAAACGACTTTTCACGGAACCCGAAAATTGTGAGGCGCTAGAAGACGTTATTCACGCAATAAGAAATGCCGAGCTTATAATTCTAGGTCCGGGGAGTTTATATACAAGCGTTATCCCAAACCTTTTGGTAAAGAAAATATCTGAAGAAATAGCAAAATCGACCGCAAAAAAAATATACGTATGCAATATTATGACCCAACCGGGGGAAACTGATGATTATACGGTTTCTGACCATTTAAAAGCATTGATTAAACATTCGGGTTCGGATAAAATAGTTGATGCGGTACTTGTAAATGATTATTTACCGGATAAACTGGCGGATAAGTACCAAAAATCCGATTCA
This sequence comes from Candidatus Gastranaerophilales bacterium, assembly GCA_947626645.1. Classification (GTDB taxonomy): domain Bacteria; phylum Cyanobacteriota; class Vampirovibrionia; order Gastranaerophilales; family Gastranaerophilaceae; genus Zag111. Next base: position 4,741 of record CANQSZ010000021.1, on the reverse strand, counting down.
TATCCGGTTAAACTTGATGTTGCGGAAGTCAGAAAGCTCGGTATAAAGATTTTTGCCAAAAAACTTATACAAGACAGCAAAGAAGGACTTGTAAGACACAGCTCCAACAGGGTTGCAAGAGCGGTTTATTACTGGTACAGAAAGGAACAGAAAAAATCATCAGGATTTTTTAATTTGAGCAATTTATTCTAAAAGGATTACACCATGATAAAAAAAGTAACCGTAAAAACATTAAAAAAATACAAAGATACAAACGAAAAATTTTCAATGCTGACATCGTATGACTATTCAACCGCAAAATACATTGATGAGGCGGGGATAGATGTAATACTTGTCGGCGACAGTGCGGCGATGGTTGTTTTGGGGTATGAAAACACAAACAACATCGGAATTGACGAGATGGCACTGTTTACAAAAGCCGTTTCAACAGGGGCAAAAAGAGCATTAATCGTTGCTGATATGGCGTTTATGAGTTTTACGGATATATCCGAAGGATTAAAAAATGCCGGAAGATTAATTAAAAGCGGTGCTAATGCGGTTAAAATCGAAGGTTGCAGCGATTATATTCTTGAATTGGTTAAAAGATGTACGGAGCTTGGAATCCCTGTTATGGCACATTTGGGATTTACACCGCAATCACAGAATGTATTGGGAGGATTTGTTATCCAAAGCAAAAACTTTGAGGCAACGCTTAACCTTCTTGAACAGGCGAAAAAACTTGAACAGGCGGGTGCGTTTGCGGTTGTTTTGGAGATGGTACCCGAAGAAAGCGCGAAATTTGTAACGGAAAACCTTAATATCCCGACGGTTTCGTGCGGCGGCGGAAGATATTGCACCGGACAGGTTGTTGTCGTTGATGATATGCTTGGCAAATTCTCCGATTTTAAACCCAAATTTGTCAGAAGATACGGTGATTTAAAAAGTTATATAACGGATTGTGCAACAAAATATCATAACGATATCAAATCCGGCAGCTTCCCCTCTGATGAGGAAGTTTATCATCTGACAGACGACGAGGCAAAACAGTTAAATATTCACTGCAACGCTTTGCAGCTACATTAAATTAAGAGAAAAAATATGTTATTACACACAATAAAAGAAGTCCAAGAACAGGTTAAACAGTGGAAAAAAGAAGGATTGAGCGTAGGGCTTGTACCGACAATGGGAGCTTTGCATAACGGACATTTAAGTCTTATCAAAAAATCCGTTGAAATGTGCGACAGAACCGTAGTTTCGGTATTTGTAAATCCGATACAGTTTTGCCCCGGAGAAGATTTAGACAAATACCCCAGAACACTTGAACAGGATACAAAACTTTGCGAACAAGCCAATGTTGATATAGTTTTTGCCCCCACACCCGCCCAAATGTACGGCGAAAATCAAATGAGGACAAACGACTTTTTAACCTATGTAATCCCTCCGTTTTTCTACGTAAATAAACTTTGCGGAAAATCCCGCATTGGGCATTTTGACGGCGTTTGCACGGTTGTTAATAAATTGTTCAACATTGTGCAGCCCGATTTTGCGTTTTTCGGAGAAAAAGATGCGCAGCAATTGGCTATCATTAAAAAAATGGTCAAGGATTTGAATATTCCGGTTGAAATCATTTCCTGCCCGATTGTAAGAGAAGAATCAGGACTTGCTTTAAGTTCAAGAAATAAATATCTTTCGCAGGAAGATAAAATCCACGCACTCGCATTATCAAAAATTTTAAATAATATAAAAAGCTGCTACAAAAAAGGTATAACGAACACTTCGGCTTTAAAAGAAACCGCATACGGGTTTTTAAACGAACATCACGAGTTGGAATATCTTGAATTTACGGACAATACAACTCTTGAACCTGTAGAAAGTGCAACCGACAACACCAGAGTTTTCATTGCTTGCAAAGTCGGCGGGGTCAGATTAATTGATAACATTTTTTTGGGATAGTCGTATAATTGATTTTAATAAAAAGTTACGGTAATATTAGCCTATGAGTAATCTTTTGGAAATTAAAGACTTAAAAGTCGAATATAAAACCAAAAAAGGAATAACAGAAGCACCGCAAACCGTTCATGCCGTAAACGGGGTAACGTTATCCGTAGAAAAGGGTGAAATATTAGCGATAGCAGGAGAATCAGGGTGCGGGAAATCGACTCTGGGAAAAGCAATCATGAAACTTGTTCCCTCATCGGGCGAAATTGACTTAGACGGTACAAATGTCTTAAAAATAAACAAAAGGGAAGATTTAAAAAATTTTTATAAACGAGTACAAATGATTTTTCAAAATCCGTATTCAAGCCTCAGTCCGAAAATGAAAATAGGGCAAATACTTTCCGAACCCTTGGAAATCAATACAAAACTTCCGCATAAAGAAATAATGGCGATAGTTGAGGATAAAATTAATAAAGTCGGACTGGACAAAGAGTGCTTAAACCTTTATCCGCACGAATTTTCAGGAGGTCAACGGCAAAGAATTGCAATTGCGCGTTCTTTAGTATTAAACCCCGAATTTATTATCGCGGATGAACCGGTAAGTGCTTTAGATGTGAGTATCCAAGCACAAATTATAAATCTTTTGAAACAGTTGAAGGAAGATTTCAACCTCACATTTTTATTTATTTCGCACGATTTGAGCGTAATAAAATATCTTTCCGACAGAATAGCTGTTATGTATCTGGGCGAAATCGTCGAGCTGGCAAAAACGGAAGAAATTTTCAGCGACCCGAAACACCCTTATACTAAAGCACTTTTGAGTTCTGTTCCGGAATTAAACACTGACAAAGACACAAACAAAGATAAAGACAAAATAAAACTCGGCAATGAGCTGCCCTCGCCCGAGAATTTACCCTCGGGGTGCAAATTCCACACCCGCTGTCCTTTTGTTATGGAAAAATGTAAAACAGATGTTCCAAAAAAGGTTGATTTTTCCGAATCGCATTTTTGTAAATGTTTTTTATATGAATAACAAAAAATTATTTTTTCGGATTTTATAATAAACGAAACAAAACAAAAGGAAAGCGAAAAAATGATTAATTTAAGAATTAACAGGGCAAAAACCCAATTACCCCTAAAAATAGCAAAAGGTACAGCACAAGAAAGAATTAACAAAGCCAAAAAATACACCGCTGATTTCTTTGAAAACCTCACAAAAGAAACGGGGCTTGAAGATGTAACTTATGCAAAATTTTCGACAATACTTAAAAAGACTGCGGGCGGAAAAATCGGCACAAAGGTTGAACCTAACGAACTTTATTACAAACTTTCGGATAGAGTTGCAAACTGTTACAATCAAAATGGTGAGCAAATCGGTTACTGCTTGTTTTTGCGACCGAAAATTATCGACGGATACAAAATCGGCAATAAAATTAAGAAAATTTATGTAAGAAACTACATACACCAAGTTTACAATTTCTTTTATGCGATATTTAACCCTAAATTAAACCAAAGAACAAATAAAATAATAAACTCATACGAAACCTCATCCCTTGCAGATTTGTGCAACGAAAACATATTTGGCAAAAAACCTTTGGAAAAATCCCTTTTGCAACAGATGCTAAAAGGCAGAAAAAACAATGAAAAAATCGACATTTTACAATATTTAAGATACAGAATAATAAGCGAGAAAAACGCATACAGCCAAGGAAATGTTTATATGCAGAAATTGGCTGAATTATACGCAAAAAGTCCGATGGGAGATTTGTTGTTTACCCCAAAGGAAAAAATCAGAGAAATATTACGACTTAACGAAAGCCAAAAAATTATAGAAGAAGAACTCATAAAAACCCTTGGGCAAGAAAGAAAAAATATACAAAAGGGAAATAAAAAAATAAATTCCGTGATATAATCAGCTTATGGATAAAAAAATAATATCAACAAACAAAAAAGCATACCACGACTACACAATCAGCGAAAAATACATTGCAGGAATTGTGTTGACGGGAACCGAGATTAAATCGGTACGCAAAAATGCAATAAATTTAAAAGACAGTTTTTGCAGGATAGAAGATAACGAAATATTTTTGTATAACTGCCATATATCCCCTTATGAGCAGGGAAACCGATACAATCACAAAGCCGACAGAACAAGAAAACTGTTGTTGACAAAAAAAGAAATTCTTAAGATGCACTCCAAAATAAAAAAAGACGGATACACGATTATTCCTCTTGAAGTATTTATAACAAACGGATTTGCCAAAGTAGAGATAGGTCTTGCAAAAGGTAAAAAACTTCACGACAAACGCGAAGACATAGCTAAAAAAGACCAAAAACGCGAAATGGACAGAGCTTCCAAACATTATTAAAAATTACACTGCCCCATACAAGTATTTGATTTTTTTGTCAAGAAAAATCAGACAATTAAATTATTAAAAAATTTGACACAAAAATTTCAACCATGCGGCGAAATCATGATGTAGAGCATGGTTGAGGAATTTTATCAATCCAACGATTTAGATAAAACCTTCAACCCCGCCAATGCAAATTATCAATCACTACATGGATTTAAAACCCATACAAAAAGATTAGTATATTAAGTGTAGATGATAATTACAAACACGGGGGAATAAATGATGAGAGATTTTAACAAGAAATTAAGAATTGTATTAATTGATGACAATGCAAATCACTTAAGAGGAATTAAGGAACTAATCAACTTGGAAAGCAGCTATGATGTTGTAGGAACGACAACAAGCGCAAACCTTGGAATAAATCTTATAAAAAAATATCATCCCGATATTGTTTTAATGGATATTAACAT
>CANQSZ010000020.1 GCA_947626645.1 Candidatus Gastranaerophilales bacterium | reverse complement strand
GGTATCAGCATTGGGACTTTGCGCTCCGGCGTTTGCAGTGCCCGATGTTCCGACGGTAACTCCCGGGGGTAACTTTGGGGGATTTGGTTATACACATGGCGTAATTCCGGTAATGCAAGAAGTTGGCGGAAACACTGTTCACGACAGCGATATGATGCGTTATGACAAAAACACCCGTCGCGGATTTAATGATTATCAGAATTACGAACAAAGACGTACCGGAACAGGGGGTTCTCCCGTTACCAATTCGGCGGCGCCTAACAGTATGCCCGATGCGATGAAGGCTACGGTTGATGAAATCGGTTCAAAAGGTGTTTATGTTAATTCAATTGAGGTCTCACCGTCCGAGATTCTTTCAAAAGAAGATATCAACGCCGTAATCGGTCAACTTGTCGGGAAAAATGTTTTCATGTCCGATATACAAAATGCGATTAACGAATTAAACAAAATTTATGCATCAAGAGGTTACGTTACAGCTCGTGCTTATTTGCCGGAGCAAACCGTAACCAACGGTAATATAAAAATCGAACTTATCGAAAGTAAAATCGGCAGTGTTACGGTTGTTAACAACAAATACACAACCGACGGCTACATTTTAAAACGCATGCCCGAAAAGTCGGGTCAGTTATTTGATATTGTAAGTTTAGAGCAAGACGTGCTTGATTTTAACAGATATCATGAAGGAGTAAACCTTGCGGCTAATTTAAAAGCCGGCACCGAGCCGGGGACAACCGATATTGAATTGACCGCACAGGAAACTTTCCCGTTGCACGTTATCGGTATGATGGATAATGCGGGTCGTAGAAGTACCGGTTCGTTAAGAGGCGGTCCTGCTATTGTTGCCGACAGTTTATTCCACCACAGAGACCAAATGTCTTTGGGTACATATTTTTCTAAAGGTGCAGTAAGCCCGTTCTTTGATTATAACATTCCTGTTAACAAAAAAGACGGCAGAGTCGGATTTTCTTATTCATCCACTTTTGCTAACGTTAAGTACGGTCCTTATAACTGGATGGGATTAAAAAGTAATTCATACAACTACAGTTTGTACTATGATCAACCGATTGTAAGATCAAGAGGTTTTGAATTAAAGACATATACATCGTTAAACTACAAGCGAGCAAGAACATGGTCTGCTTTAGACGGAATGTTTGAACAGATGGGCATGAGTTCACCCTTTGCCGATGTAGATCAGGTAACAAGCTGGGATGTCGGATTGAATATGAGAAAAGATACCAAACGCGGTATTTGGTACGCAAGCCAAAACGCTGCAATGGCATTCCCGATATTTGACAGTGAATCAAGCTATTTCAAATTAAGCGGCGGATTGTTAAGATTGCATGACTTTTCTCATGGTATAATCGGTCAATTGAAAGGAAGTTACCAAATTATTCCTAACAGTAAGCATATTCCATACATCGACCAATTCCAAACAGGTGGTTTGGCAACGGTTAGAGGTTATTCGGAAGGTGTAATGCTCGGAAAAAGCGGTTACTTCTTAAGCGGTGAATTGATATTCCCGATTTTGCCGAGAACATTTACAACAAAAGCAGGCGAAACTCACAGCTTTATCGGTCAGTACCTCAAAGGTGCAGTATTTGCCGATACTGCAGGAATTTTCCCCTATGCCAACGAAGATATCTACGGCGGAAGTTACTTCTTTGCCTCGATTGGTATGGGTATCAGGGTTCAATTGCCGGGTGATTTGAGCGCTCGTTTGTATTGGGGCTATCCGTTGATTAACAACGCTTACGAACAACACAGACACATGGGCAGATTCCACTTTGAATTGACGCTTGAACCTGATTTGGGTGCGTTGTTAAGTAAACGCTCCACAAAGGCAGACGTTATTCAACCTGCTCCCGAATTGCCTCCGGCAGAAGGGCTTAACAACTACGATGATATAAGACACTATGATTATCTGCTTGATGGCGGAGCTACTTTATAGTTCTGATATCATTTTTAAGATATAATATAAGCGGTAACATTTTGTTGCCGCTTATTTATTTGAGGAATTTGTCATGGAATGTAAATCTGTATTTATTACAGCGACCGGTACCGATATCGGAAAAACCTATATAAGCGCGTTACTTGTAAAGAAAATGCGAGATTACGGACTTAATTGCGGGTATTATAAGCCCGCTTTAAGCGGTGCTCTGAAGCAGCCTGACGGTTCGTTGCTTGCGGGTGATTGCGAGTTTGTTGTAAAAAAGGCGGGGCTTAATATTAACCCCGCGGATTGTTTGAGTTACTGTTTTGAAGAAGCGGTTTCTCCACATCTTGCAGCAAAACGGTGCGGCAAAACTATTGACAAGTCCGTTATAAAATCGGATTTTGAAAAATTATCTCAAAATTATGATTATATGCTTGTTGAAGGTGCAGGCGGAATTGTTTGCCCATTCAATTTACAAAATGAAACAATTTTATTACCCGATATTATAAAACTTCTTGAAACCGATGTGATTGTTGTTGCAGACGGCGGGTTAGGCACGATTAATTCCGCTGTTTTAACCTTTGAGTATGCAAAATCCCATGGAATAAATGTTTTAGGCTTTATTTTGAATAATTTTGATAAAAATAATTTTATGCACATTGATAATAAAAAGCAAATCGAGCGGCTCACGGGGGTTGAGGTTTTGGCTTGCGTTGAGCATGACATGGCGGACATTGATATTTCTAAAGATAAGCTGCTTGAAATATTTAAAAGTTGATAAGAGGAAAAAGTTATGGATTGGCAGAAGGAAGATTTAAAGTATATTTGGCATCCTTGTTCACAGATGAAGGATTACGAGACGTTGGCACCGATTGTCGTTGACCATGCCCAAGGGATAAACCTTTACGATATCGAAGGAAATTGTTACAAAGATGTTGTAAGTTCGTGGTGGTGCAACCTTTTGGGGCATTGTAATCCGAGAATTAATGCGGCTGTCAAAAAGCAGATTGATAAACTTGAACATGTCATTTTCGCGAATTTTACCCACAAAACCGCCATTACTCTTTGCCAAAAACTTGTTAAGGTTTTGCCCGAAGGTTTGTGTAAATTCAATTTTGCCGATAACGGTTCCGCGTCAATAGAAATGGCTATGAAAATGAGCTTTCAATACCATCAGCAAACAGGTAATGTGCAAAAGAAACGATTTATGGCTTTAACCGATGCCTACCATGGTGAAACAATCGGCGCATTATCCGTCGGGGCTTGTGATTTGTATTCTCAAATTTATAAACCGATTTTGATGGATATTGTACGCGTTCAGGGTCCGGATTGTTTCAGGTGTCCTTACGGTAAAACCCGAGACAATTGCTCGTGCGAATGTTTTGAACATGCCGAAAAACCTTTTGAACAATACGGAGATGAAACTTGTGCAATGCTTGTTGAACCGTTGCTTCAAGGTTCTGCGGGCATGAAAATTTATCCGTCTTTGTATCTTAAAAAGCTGCGTAAACTATGTGATGAATACAATGTTCATCTCATTGCCGATGAAATTGCGACAGGTTACGGTCGAACAGGTAAAATGTTTGCTTTTGACCATGCCGGTGTTTCGCCTGATATTATGTGTCTTTCAAAGGGTTTAACCGGCGGTTACATGCCGATGTCCGTTTGCGTTACAACTCAAAAGATTTATGATGCGTTTTATGATGATTACGGCAAGGGTAAAGCCTTTATGCACAGCCACACTTATTCCGGAAATCCGCTTGCTTGCTCTGCTGCGGTTGAGGTTTTGAATATTCTTGAAGATGAGAATATTATCCCGAATGCGGTCGAAAATGCTAAATATTTTAATAAAATTATTACCGAAAAATTTGCCGATTTGCAAAATGTCGGCGAAATAAGGCATATCGGGCTTGTTAATGCGATTGAACTTGTCAAAGATAAACAAACCAAGCAGCCGTTTCCGTCTGATTTGCGGCTCGGGTATCAGATTTATAAAAAGGCGCTTAAAAAAGGTGTTTTGCTAAGACCCTTGGGCGATGTTATCTATTTTAACCCGCCGTTGATTATAAGCCGTGATGATATGGATTTTGTGGTTGATAAGGCACTTGATTCCTTGCATTTGGGGCTTAAAGAGTTATAAGTATTATTGCTTTTCAGGTGTTGGTTTAATCTTCGGGGATATATACCGGAAATTTTGCCAAAATCTCTCTTGTATGTTCATAACAACACGCTCTGCGGGTCAAGCGTTTGTATTCCTGCACGATGTTAATTACGTCGTCTGTTGAGAGTCTTATTATCCGTCTTTTTCCTTCTATAATTCTTGCCATTTTACCTTCCTTTCTTTTTTTCTTAACGGATTATTCGTTGCCAAACTTTAAAAGCTCATTTATATACTTTAAAAATCGCGATTATTATTACAATAAAAAAGAGGAAAATTTTGTTTTCCTCTTTTTTGATTTTTTTTATCTGTCTTAATCCGACCAGTTGAAGTTTTGGTTTTCTAAGGTTACATTTGTCCAACCGTCTTTTGCTAATGCCTCTTTCAGCTGTTTTGACAAGTCTTCCATAGCTGTTTGTTGTGTCCAACTGATTCCTGTCTTAACCGTATATGTCTTGCCGTCAGGTGTTGTAACCGTTGCATTGCCATAGTTACCTTTTGTAGTATGTATTGCAAACCGTATATTTAATGTAATTGGTTTTGCTTTTTCGGCTGCTGTCCATTCTTTTTGTTGTGCGCCCTGTGTACCTTGAGTGCCTTGTGCGGCAGCCGTGTTTCTTTTTTGTGATTCGGGTACTTGTTTAAAGTTGAAGTTTTCATTAACCAATGTTACGTTTGTCCAACCGTCTTTTTCTAACTGACCTCTAATATCGTTTGCCAAGGCTCTCATAGCACTGTTATGCGTCAATGAAAATCCTGTTGATGCTGCATAGGTTTTGCCGTCAGGCATTACTACCTTTGCCGTACCGGTGTTTGTGCCCTTTAAGGTATTTATTGAGAATGTTATTTTTACATCCATCGGTTTAGTTTTATCTGTTTCAGACCCGTCATCGGAAGGTGTTACGTTTTTAACTTTATCCTTGCCTCCGCCTCCGTCGACTTCTTTCTTAGGAGCAACAACTCCTTTTTCAGAGTCATCAACTTCTTTTTTAGGAGGAACAACTCCTTTTTCGGGGTCATCGACTCCTTTTATGGTATCAACCGAAGACGGAGTAAGAGTTGCCGGTTCTTCGCCCAATGGCGGTTCTTCAACAATCGGTTCATGTTCCGGTACTGATTCTTCTTTTACCTTTGACAAGCCTTCAAATGCTTCATCAAATGTGTCATAAGGTCCGTATCCGACACCGTTTTTATCAGTTGCATAGAACTTGCCGTTTTGCGAAGTTATTTTGAAATCGCCAAACATGCTCTTTAAGTTTTTCAATGCATCATCATTATTGTTATTATTTGTAACTTGCCCAGATGTAGTTTTTGTCGCATTCTTGTTGCCAAAAGCCGCATCTAAAATCATACCCAGACCGCCTAAAGCCCCCGGTAATATTCCTGCCCAAAGTGCCCATTTATCCACTCCACCGTTATCAACCTGTTCCGAGTGGTTACAGTTACAACCCTGTTGTATTATAACGGGAGTACCACGTTTAATATTCATTGAAGGGTAGTATTGGGTGTATCCTGTTCTGCGCCCATATACCAGTGAATCCATCGGTCTGCCATTTGAAAAATGTACCATGTTTTTGCTCCTCTGTTAGTGCTCTATGTATATATAAAGTATATACTCTTTCAATAATTGCTAATTTGAAAAGTTTTTGTTACAAAACTTCATAATTTGTTTTAAATCAGAGGGCAGAAAATAAAAAAAACGGGAAGGATTTCTTCCCGTTTTGGCAATTGTTTATGGTGTTTATTTTTTGAATATCGAATTTGAGTAGGAATTGGCGAAACTTCCCAGAACATTTGTTCCGAAATTTGTGAGTGTGCCAAGCCAATTGTTTTGGTTTGAGGCGTTGTATGCCGCGTTGTTATAAGAATTTCCCGCACCGGCATTGGAATTTGCCGCTTGGATATAATTTAATATATTATTATTAAATCCGGAGTATAAACCGTTCAGGAACGATATCAGATTAAGTCTGTTAGTCAATTCCTGATTGTACAAATCACTTTGCAACGCGGTTATGTTTTCGCTGAGTTGTGCGGTTGCTTGTGCTTTTTTATCGGTAATATTATCCAGTTGGTCTAAGAATATTGAATTATTCAAATTTCCGAACCTTGATGAGATATCGTTTTTCAAATTAGTTTCCATCGGGGTATAAATTTCGTTTATCTGTTTTATACCTTGGTTTTTGTACGCATTGAGCTGATTTCCCCATTCTTCACGTTTTTCGTCGCTTACGGAGAACAAATTCCCCAAAGATGACATAAGATTATCCTGTACGGAATCGTATATTTCTTTTTCCTTTCCGCTCATATTGTAGCTTGAATCCACAATATTATTCTTGCTGTCGCGTTTGTTTGTTGCGACTGTCTGTCCGTTTACGGTTATGCTGCCGCTTGAATATGAGGGGTATTTTGATTTTTTGCCCATTGTTAATTATCCTTTCTGCTAAAGGACAATTCTTTTTAGTGGCTAGGATACTCCCGCATTATATCATCTTTCTTCACAATTGTAAAGTAAAGCCCGAGTGGGTGTCGAAATTATTTGAAAATTTATATTTTCGTACCATAATGGTATTACGATGGCAGATAAGATTAAAATAGTCGGTGCAAAAGAGCATAATTTAAAAAACGTTTCGCTTGAACTACCAAAAAATGAACTGGTGGTCTTTACGGGTGTGTCAGGTTCGGGGAAAAGCTCCTTGGCATTTGATACGATTTTTGCCGAAGGTCAAAGACGTTATGTCGAAAGTCTTTCAACTTATGCACGTCAGTTTTTGGGTCAATTAGACAAACCCAATGTTGAATATATCGACGGATTATCGCCTGCAATTTCAATCGACCAAAAATCAAAAAGCAACAACCCCCGCTCAACGGTCGGCACAATTACGGAAATTTATGATTACTTAAGACTTTTATATGCCAGAGTCGGAACGCCGTATTGCCCTGTTTGCGGTAAAAAAATTAAGCCCCAAACACTTGATGAGATTGTGAATAAGATTTTGCAGCTTGGCGAAGGTAAGAAAATCCAAATTCTTGCACCGATTGTCCGCGGCAAAAAAGGTGAATATTCTTCGACTTTTGAAGAATTACGTCAGGAAGGGTTCGTACGTGTCAGGGTTGACGGAGAAATTTACAACATTGACGAAGATGAAATCGAGCTTGAAAAAAATAAAAAACACGATATCAGCGTTGTCGTTGACAGAATTGTCGTAAAAGAATCGGCGACGTCAAGAATTGCCGACAGCGTTCAAATTGCGCTCAAAAAAGCCGACGGAATCGTAGTAGTTGATGTTGTAGGTGATAAAGAAATTGTTTTCAGCGAAAAGCTGGCATGTCCGGATTGTAACTTGAGTTTTGAAGAATTAACCCCGCGAATTTTCTCGTTCAACGCCCCTTACGGCGCGTGCGAAAGATGTTCTGGATTGGGCGCGGATTTTATCATTGACCCCGATTTAATAGTTCCCGACAAAACAAAATCCATCAACGAAGGTGCGATTTACGCTTGGGCAACAAGAAGTGCCACAGGTTATTATCACGATTTATTATTGTCCGTTTGCTCGGCTTATAAAATCGATATGGACAAGCCGTTTGAAAAATTGTCGCAAAAACATCAAAAAATCATTCTTTATGGTTCTGATGAACCCATTAATATTAGAGTTAAACAATTCGGAACAAGTCGTTATCAAACCCATTTTCAGCCGTTTATAGGTGTAATCCCATACCTTGAAAAGCGTTATAACGATACAAATGCCGATTATTGGAGAGATGAAATCGAAAAATTCATGGTCGCAAAACCTTGTCCTGCCTGCAACGGCGCAAGATTAAAACCTTTCCCGCTCGCGGTTAAAATTAAAGGGAAAAATATTTACGAGTTTACCAAAATGTCGGTTGACGATGAATTTCAATTTATAACCGACTTGTACCTTGACTTGACGGATTATCAAATGAAAATTGCAAAACAAATATTAGACGAAATTCGTGCAAGGCTGAAATTTTTAATCGACGTGGGTCTGCATTATCTTGATTTGGCAAGAATGGCGGGAACACTCTCAGGCGGCGAATCCCAAAGAATACGTCTTGCTTCTCAAATCGGAAGCGGCTTAAGCGGTGTGCTTTATGTCCTTGATGAACCCTCTATCGGGCTGCATCAGCGCGATAACGATATGCTTATAAAAACCCTGTTTAAACTCAGAAATTTGGGCAACACTTTGATTGTCGTCGAACACGACGAAGATACAATCCGAAGTGCCGATTATATTGTCGATATCGGACCGGGGGCAGGTGTTTCGGGAGGAAAAATTATTGCTCAAGGTTCGGTTGATGATATTATTGCCGCTAAATCGTCAATCACAGGTAAATATTTAAGCGGCGAAAAATTTATCCCGATTCCCGATAAAATTCGCGAAGGTAACGGTAAATTCCTTCAAATAAAAAATGCCCATCTGAATAATTTAAAAAATATTGATGTTGATATACCTCTTGGCAAAATTGTCGTTCTGACAGGTGTTTCGGGAAGCGGAAAATCCACTCTTATGCAAGAAATTTTGTATGAATATGCAATCCACAAATTGAGAAAAAATAAGCCTAAACCCCAAGGAGTTGATGAAATTCTCGGGTTTGAAAATATTGATAAAATCATTGATATTGACCAATCCCCAATCGGAAGAACTCCGCGTTCAAACCCGGCAACCTACACAGACGTGTTTACCGCTATTCGCGAATTGTATGCAAAAACCAACGAATCAAAAGTAAGAGGCTATAAATCCGGAAGATTCAGCTTTAACGTAAAAGGCGGCAGATGTGAAGCCTGCAAAGGTGACGGCTTATTGAAAATTGAGATGAATTTTCTGTCAGACGTTTACGTTAAATGCGATATCTGCAAAGGTCGCCGATACAACAGAGAAACACTCGAAGTTAAATATAAAGGGAAAAATATTGCCGATGTTCTCGATATGAGCGTTAAAGAGGCATTGGAATTTTTTGACAGCATTCCCTCTATTAAAAATAAGTTGCAAACCTTGAATGATGTGGGTCTTGATTATATGAAACTCGGTCAAAGTGCAACAACATTATCAGGCGGTGAGGCTCAAAGAATTAAACTTGCCGCAGAATTAAACAAACGCTCAACAGGGAAAACGTTGTATCTTCTTGATGAACCTTCCGTCGGTCTGCATTGGGCTGATTTGGATAAGCTCGCTAAAATTCTTCAAGCTCTTGCCAATCAGGGAAATACTATTCTTATGATTGAACATAATCTTGATTTGATTAAAATTGCGGATTATGTAATTGATTTAGGACCCGAAGGCGGCACAGACGGCGGTAATGTCGTTGCCTGCGGTTCGCCCGAGGAAATTATGAAATGTAAAGATTCTTATACCGGTAAATATTTGAAAAAATATCTTAAAAAATCTTGATATTACTGAATATTTGATATTTTTGAAAAAATTTGTTATTATAATTTTTAGAAAAAGGTGTAATATGTGGCAAAAATTTTTTTGTTTATGTTTTTTGTTATTAGCAGGGTCAATGTTTTCACAAGCATACGCCCAAACAGTTGAGGTCGAGTCGTTAAGTTCATTCTCAACGGCAAATCCTCCGACATCAATATCCGTCAAATTGGCAGAACCTCTGGAATTAACTGCGGATTTAACTCTTGAGTCCGGTACGGTAATTAAAGGGAATCTGATTGATGTCGTCAGTCCGAAAAGACTGAAACGGGATGCAAGTTTTTGCTTTGAACCCGTAAATTATACGGATTTGCAAGGTAAAACCGGTAAGATACCATCGGGTATTTTAGCATCTTATACAACTCATTTGGATAAGAAAAATTTGGCAAAAAATGCCGCCTTAGGTGTCGGTAATTATTTTGTTAAAGGATTATCCGTCGGGGCTGCCGCAATAGAAGGCGCAGTTAAAAATCAGGAAGATAACAGATTCAAATCGTCTGCCGTCGCAGTCTATGAATCCTCTCCGTTATCTTACGTCGAAAAAGGTGAAGATATTGAAATTCAAGAATCTCAAATCTTTTATCTCAAGTTCTTTGAAAAAAGAAACAAAAATAAATCCGATGAAAATAAAGGACAAAATTATACATATACAACAGAAAAGGAGTAATTGAAAGATGAAAAAGTTATTTATGGCATTTACGGGATTAGTTCTGGCATTAAGTTTAGTACAATCGGTTGATGCAAAAACGGTACAAGTAACGGCAATGGAAGACTTTAATGTGTCTAACCCTCCTCAGGTTTTGCACGTTCAGATGAATGCAAACACCAGATTGGGTTATGATTTATTGCTATTCCAGGGTTTTCAGGTAGAAGGTAAAATCTCGAAAGCTCAAGGCGGAGGTTTTGTTTTCACTCCCGTAAGCTATATCAATTTCCAAGAAGAAACTTTGCCGATAAATGCTGATATATCAGCAGTTTATAAAGGAAAATCGGGGTTAGTAAGACGTAACCAACCGTTCTATCTTGTTTTCCCCGAAAACGCACCGGATACTTTCCAATACTATGTTCCAAGCGTTAGCGATATGAACTAAATATTTAAATTTTGTTTTTCAAAAAGACTCCAAGTAATTGGAGTCTTTTGTCGTATTGTATGATACAATGTATTTATAAATTTATTAAAAAAGAGAAAAGTCATGTATAAACATTTTACCGGTTCATATATTTTGACTGTCGCAGGACTTAGTGCGGCATACTTTTGGGGAGAGCATGTCAAAAACGGCTCGGGCTTGATTTGCGTTTTCATTGCCGCTATCCTTGCCGTTTTGGAGGTTAGTCTTTCTTTTGATAATGCCGTTGTCAATGCCATGAAACTTGAGAAAATGTCTGATGTTTGGCGGCATCGGTTTTTAACTTGGGGCATTGCCATTGCCGTTTTTGGTATGAGGTTTTTATTCCCCATTCTGGTTGTTTCAATATTTGCCAAAACCGATATGTTTACGGTTGCTAATATTGCACTCACTGATTCTCAAAAATATGCGAATTACCTTCACCAAACCCATGCCCCGATTGTTACCTTCGGCGGGATGTTTCTTATTATGCTCTTTTTATATTACTTCTTTAACCACGAAAAAAATGTTCATTGGATTAAATTTATTGAAGCTCCGCTTGCACATTTAGACCATATAAGAGGAATTGAAATTATTATTTCCCTTTTTATCCTTTTGCTGTTGCAATATGTAATTCCTGCTCAACTTAAGATGCCGGTTATTATATCGGGTATTGCGGGAATTATTACCTTTCTGCTGATTGACGGACTTTCTCATTTCCTTGAAAGGCACGAGCAAATCAGCCTTGCAAAATGCGGCACAAATGCTATTCAATGTACGGGGCTGGTAAGTTTTATATATCTTGAAATGATTGATGCCTCATTTTCTTTAGACGGTGTTTTGGGGGCATTTGCATTAAGCAGCGATGTTGTTATTATCACAATCGGTTTGGCAATCGGTGCGATGTTTGTCAGGTCTTTAACCTTGATGCTTGTTGAAACTAAAACACTTACAAAGTTTATTTATCTTGAACACGGAGCACATTGGGCAATCGGTGCTTTGGCTGTTATAATGCTTATTACCACCGTAAAAGAAATCCCCGAAGTCGTTACCGGCTTAATCGGTTTGGTATTCATCTCGGCTGCTTTGATTGCTTCTGTCGTTCATAATAAAAAAGAAAAATGTAAAGAAATGTAAATTTTTTACCAATGTGATAGAAAAAAAGTTTTTTTTGATGATTAATAAATTTAACGGAAATTTAGATTGAAGGAAGTAAAAGCATGTTAACAGTTACCTCAACAGCATATAAACCAAACCCATATTTCGGAACAAGGGTTGCAACAAAAACATTGATAGAAACCGCCAGCGGTCGTTGGCTTACCAGAGACGGTATCAGAAATTCGGTTAATATGGTTTCTAAGCTCCTTAAAAGCGAAAATGGAAATATTAATTTAAACAGTACGAATTTTCCTTTTTATTTTGAAAAAGTTTCTCGCGCGTTGAATGAAAATTATCCGATTTTGAGATCTGCAAGTCGCGAGATTAATAGATTTTGCAATCGTATGAACGACAAAAAACTTTCTAATACGAAATTTTTTGAGGCGGTTAATCCGTTGATTGAAAAATACGAAAATAAATTAGGAAAATATATGGATGTTACAATAGACTCAAATACATAAAAAAAATCGGGTTCTTAAAACCCGATTTTTTTTGTTTATATTTTCCAACTGTGTAAATATTCTTCCTGTTCGGGAGTTAGGGTATCAATACTTATACCCATTGATTGCAGTTTCAATTCCGCAATTTTAACATCGACTTCGTAAGGAAGGGTATAGAGTTTATTTTCTAATTTACCCTTGTTTTTAACAAGAAATTCAATACCGAGTGCCTGATTAGCAAAGCTCATGTCCATAACGCTTGCAGGGTGTCCTTCTGCTGCGACCAAGTTGACTAATCTTCCTTGAGCTATTACGTAAATTGATTTTCCGTTGTTCAAAACATATTCTTCCAAATTCGGTCTGATTTGTTTAATTTCGGTTGTATATTCTTTCAATTCTTCGACGTTAACTTCCCAATCGAAATGTCCGACGTTGCCGACGAAAGCTCCGTCTTTCATGGAAAGAAGATGTTGAATGTCGATTACGTGTTTGTTACCTGTTACCGTTAAGAATAAGTCGCCTTCTTGAGCTGCTTTTTCGACAGGCATAACTCTGTAGCCTTCCATAGCCGCCTCAAGAGCTTTGAGCGGGTCAACTTCGCAAACTATAACATTTGCACCGAGTGCTTTTGCTCTCAATGCAACACCTTTACCGCACCAACCGTAGCCTGATACGACTACTGTTTTGCCTGCGATAAGGATGTTTGCGGCTCTTAATACTCCGTCAAATGAGCTTTGTCCCGTTCCGTAACGGTTATCGTATAAATGTTTTGTTAAACTTGTATTAACACCTACTGCCGGAAATCCGAGAACTCCTTGGTCTTCCAACGCTTGAAGTCTTATGATCCCCGTGGTGGTTTCTTCGGTTGAACCTATAATCTTGCCGATTAAGTCAGGTCTTTGAGCATGTATTGTCGAAACCATATCACATCCGTCATCGATTATGATATCGGGATTGTGGTTAATAGCTTCTTGAATGTGTGCTTTGTAAGTTTCAACGCTTTCCCCCGCAACGGCAAACACCGGTATATTGTAATATTTAACAAGTGCCGCTGCTACATCATCTTGTGTGGAAAGCGGATTTGAAGCTACGAGCATGGCATCTGCTCCGCCCGCTTGCATTACCGTACACAATGCTGCCGTTTCTTTTGTTACATGCACGCATGCCGATAATTTTAACCCCTTAAACGGTTGTTCTTCCACAAATCTTTTTCTTATGGATTTTAATACGGGCATGTCTTTAAACGCCCAATCTATTTGTCTTTTTCCTTGTTCTGCCAAATTGATATCTTTTATATCACATTTAATTTCTGTCATCAGCATTTTCATCTCCTTAGTTTATACAATATTAATTGTATTCACAACACTACATATTATAGCCGAAAAAATCTCAAAATTTAATATTTTTATTATTTTGTAAAAATTTCTTAATATTATCAAAAAAATTGTCAAAAAAAAATCTTTAGACTTGTTATAATTGACATTAAGGAGTGTTTTGTGAAAGTTAGTTTAAACCCGAATACAGATTCAAATATCAAGCTAAAAGCACAGTCATTTTGCGGATTTACACCTGTTAAATCCGATGACGGTTTTAAAAATTACAAGTTTAATTACGTTTATGACGAGGACAAATATGATTGTTACGTCGAGTTTTATAAGCCGTTAAAAGACCCTTATAATAACTATTACTTTGAAAAAAATACTAACGGTATTGTTTCTGTCGGAAAGGTAAAACTTGAACCGAACAAAGGGATTGATTTAACCGAGAAATTCAATATTGATGATAACGAGCCGTTTGCGTATCATTACCTGTTAAAAAATAAGCATAACGCTAAAGATACCAAAGTCATGGTGGATTCGGGCGAGGTTATAAATTTAGGCTCCGGCGGTAAATCTATTTTTAATATTGTATCCGGTACAAAGTCTAATTTATCAAGCGGCGGGGCAATGAAACTTGTAATTATAGATTCTCAAAATGTCGGGTATGTTTACGATAAAGATAATAACATTGTCTATGATGAAAAACTTGCGCAAAGGGGAATAAACGGAATCAAGACAATTACAAATAAGTTTGGCGGAACGCTTGCAGGGCTGGAAAAAGATGTTAATGACGGTAAATATGACATCTATCGCCGGATTATATCGCTGCCGATATTTACGGATGACGATTTTACGGCACATTCGTACTGGAACAAAAATTGCATGCAAATGACAAGCTCTTTAGGTAATATTAACAACTACGCATCGTTGCAGCGGGCTATGTTTGCGCATGGGATAAACCTCGTATCAGACGGAGCGTTTGTCAACGAAGGCTTACAGGGTATTCATTTTAAACACATTTTAAAATGGGGAGACGAATCTCCTTATGTCGGTTGGTTCAAGGCTCCCGGGTTAAAATCGGGTCCTTTATCAATGGGAGTTTTTGTTAAAAATAAACAATACATTTCTCACAAGGTTGTTAATTCTCCTTACCGTTATGTTGAGAACCCCGATACTCACAAAATTTCCATAAAATTTAACCGCCGGTACGATAAAACAAAGCCTACATATATTCAGTTCTTTGATACAAGGCTTGTAACGGATGAGGAAAAAAACGACACAAGTCATTTAATTAAAACGTATTCAATTATGAGTACGCCGAATGTGTATGAACTTCACGACCATAACGATTCTGTTTTTCCGTACGCATTTGAAATAATACCTGAGCATTACAATCAAAACGTCAAACGCTTAAACGATTATAATTCTCATTTACCCGACAGTGAGAAAATCAGCTTAGAATCCCCTCTTGCTGCCAAAATTTTATCTAAAATGGGATATTTTCAGGTGAGCGGAAAGCATGAAAGCGGGTTTGAAACTTGGGATGCAAACAGTGATATTGCTAAATTAAATTACGTATATTCTCCTACCGAAACCAAATCGTTGAAAAATTTAACCGATAATGCGCAGAAAGATGAGATTAAAAAGATATTAAATTCCAATTCTCAAGTTCAGGATTATGCGGTTATGACAGGACAATATTGGACACAAAAAACCGACGATATCCTGCGTTTATACGTTGCTCAGCAGCTTAAAAATATTGATATAAATAAACCTCGCGAAATTTATAACTCTATTATTAGTCAATCCGACGGGCAAGTATTTCCGAAGAAATTGAAAAACCTGATTTCGCTTGAAGAAGTTGAGAATGTCATATACGATTTATACAATCATAAAAGAAGTATTTCTAACGAGGATAAAAAATCTCAAATTCTTGAAGGGATAATGAATACGCCGTTGGATTCGATTGAATTTGGTGATAATTTGGCGGCTGTTTTAGCTTCCCCTTTAGTATCCAAAAGGGCTGTTGTTCCCGATGATATCGGCTTATCAAGGTACGAATTGTACAAAAACGGCAACGTAAATCTTTTGCCGCAGTACAAAAAAACTTATGATGAAGTTGAAAAAATGTTTTCCGAGGAGTTGTCGGATTATGCGATTAAAGTTCTTGAAGAAGTTGAAAAACAGAGCGAAAACAGAATGGAATTTTTCAACGGCAACAGAGTAACCCCTTTCGGTAAATACGTTTTGCCGATTATATTGCCCGAAATTACAAAATACGCAATAGTTTCGGCTCTTGCACCAAAAGTTGAAGTTCGTGTTAATGAGCACAACGGCGAAATTTCTTACGATTACGATTCTTTGAAACAGGTTCATTTGCAAACTTTGGGGATAACCAATCCTGCAACGGTTTACGATGAAGCAGAAATGGTTATTTCAAAAATGAAAAGCGGGATTAAAAATCTTTCTGTTAATAAGGATAATTTATTGGTCAATTCGATTTTGAAAACGTATCAGGATACGAGTGAGGAAAGTTTTAAACTTGCGGATTTGATTATTGATAAAGTTCAGGCGGGGTTGGACTGGAGAATCGATGCAACAAAAGATATTGCAAATGTTGATGCACTTCGTAACGGCGATAGCAGTTTCGATTATGTTTGGAAACAAGTTATCGGTTTTTGGAAACGCTTTAATAACGGTGTAATTTCCAAAAATCCGAACGCTTATATGGTCGCAGAAGTTACTGATGAAGGTGATTTACACTATAAAGGCGCAGGTAAATATTCACCTGATTTCCCGAACTACTATGATATTATGTCAAAATTCCTGCGCGAAACCGGCATGACATCTTCTGCCAATTATTCCGCTTACTTCCGTAATATCTTAAAACTTTTCGCTCAAGACCACGAAAACGGAAGCCATATTGACAGTTACAAAGATATTAATTACGGTATTTATAATATTTTGGCTAATAACTATTTAACATCATCTTCTTTGGATTCGTTAATATATTCATACACGTTTGTCGGAAACCACGATAAACCCAGAGTTTTACATTATATGTCAATGGATATGGAAATGTTCTATAGCGACCTTATGAATCCGTCAAATTTTACCCAACGAAAAAACGCTTACATAATGATTAAGGATAAATTTTTTGACAATGTCAGCGATGATGAAGTTAATAATTACGACTATTCTTCTGTTTCTTCAAAAGCCGTCGCTATGGGTTATGCACTTAGAACCTCTTTTATAAATGTGCTTAACGAATATAAAAAAGCAGGTTTATCTGAAGAAGACCATACTAAAGCGTTTGAGGCAATCAGTAAATCCGTTTCCGATTTGGCTCAAGGTAAATTCTTGGGCGACAGATTTAATCCCGATGCTTTTGCTATGAAACCGTTTGATATTTCTATTAATATGGTCTTGAAACAGGCACAACGCAGATACGGATTGAAACTTCCCGAAAAATTTGAAAAAACATTCGATAAAGACGTGTTCAGAAAATCGCTTGAACCGGCTATTACCAAACTCTTGGCATGTATGAAAATTCTTGTTGCACTCCCCGGGATTTCGACTTTGTACGACGGTGATGATTTGGCTTCTACAGGATTTGATACCAAAACCAAAAATATGTATCTTCAAGGCAGGCAGATGGTTCATAACGAATGGACAGAAAAATACAAAGACTTTGTTGATGTTTACAAAAAAGAATTTGACAAGGTTATGGCTCTGCGCTCACGACCCGAGTTGGATGCGCTCAATAACGGTACACCGTTCCTTTTGCCTCATCAAACTCTTGAAAACAGTGATTTGGTTGTCCCCGCTATTTTAAGACAAAATACTGACGGCAAAATGTCGATTTCTATTTTTAATATGTCCAATATCGGCGATTTTAACCACGAACATATCTATAAGCCCGCCGAAATCAAGTTGGGCGCTCTGTTTTTGAATTTTGAAAAACAAATAGACGATGACGGAAATTTCAGAATTGTTATGCGCAACGGGCAAAATAATGAAACAGGCATTCCCGGTTTGAAAAACAATATGGTATTTGTCAACGCTGATGATGAAAACGACTTATATTACGTAAATGAGCTGGACGGTAAATACGTTCTAAAACGTGCAACTGACGACGGTCGAATCACCCTCTATGATACGACGCTTAATCTGTATTATGACCCTACCCGCTCGAAATCGAATGCTTCCGATGAAACGGAAAACACCGGAAATGCAAGCGTTAAGCCTGATTCAAATATTGCGATAATGTCTTATTCTTCTCGGCCAAAACCCGTAACCGGTCAAAGATTATCTGTTTATAAGTAGTTTTTAAACCGCAAACCTGAAGTGAACAAGGTCTCCGTCTTGGATTACGTAGTCTTTTCCTTCAAGTCTTGTAACCCCTTTTTCTTTGCAAGCGTTGTAAGAGCCGAGTTCGACAAAATCTTTGTACGGTGTAATTTCCGCTCTTATAAACCCTTTTTCAAAATCTGTGTGAATAACGCCTGCTGCTTGCGGGGCTTTTGTTCCGGCTGTAATTGTCCATGCT
>CANQSZ010000019.1 GCA_947626645.1 Candidatus Gastranaerophilales bacterium | reverse complement strand
CCCCCCATACTTATTGACAAATTTGGAAAATTGTATTCAAATATAAACAAAAAAGGAGTTATTATATGAAAAAATCAGTTTTAGGATTAGTGTTGGCACTAAGTTTACCGTTGGCGGCATTAGCAGGCTACACCGGACAAAGTCAGGTTTCGGGCGGTTACACAGGCGAAGCGCAAAGTCAATTCACTTTAGCCAAAGATGTTAAAAACCTCCGAGACAACCAATATATCACCTTAAAGGGTTATATCATATCGAAAATCGGCAACGAAAAATACATGTTCAAAGATGAATCCGGAACAATTCAGGTTGAAATTGACGACAAAGACTGGTCGGGATTAAACGTGGGAGCAACCGACAGAGTGATTTTGCAAGGCGAAGTCGATCGTGATTGGAACAGTTTAACAGTCGATGTCGATTCTGTAAGATTTGATTCAAAATAGCAATCAGAAAAGTTCAAATTAAACATATATTGACAAATTCCAAATCGCCTTAAGTTTCAAAAATTTTGTGATAAAATTGGAACGTGTAAGGGGATATTATGGAACAGACTCAACAAAAACCAAAACGTGAAATGCTCAATTATATAAACGTATTCAGGGGGCTTGCAATCCTTTTGATTGTCGCGGGTCACACGATGCAGTTTGGCAACCGCGGAACTTGGATTAACAACACCGCGTTTGAAATTTTCACCGGCGGAACGGTTCTGTTCATCTTTATTTCCGGATTTTTGTTCCAATATTTATCAGACAAATACGAATACAAAACTTATATGAAAAAGAAATGGACTAACGTAATTTTGCCATACATTATTACGGCAATTCCGGGAATAATACTGTGTTTCACACTGCCTGTCGAATACGGAAACCCGTTTGCGGGGCTGAATCCTTTTTTGCAAATAGGGATATTCCTTACCACAGGCAGAGTTCACAATGTTCCCACTTGGTATATCCCGATGATTGTAATATTCTTTTTACTTGCCGATGTATTCATCGTTCTTGAAAGGAAAAAAATACTGTACAAACTTCTGCCGCTTTTACTTTTGGTAACAATCTTTATTCCCAGAATGGCGATTGAACCCGAATATTTAACAGGCATGAGTTACGGCGCAAAGTATTTGGCATATTTAAAATATGTACTCAACGGGTTTGTTCATTTTGCATCAATGTACGTTTTGGGAATGTACTTTTCGGCAAACCGTGACAAAATAGAATACTGTTGGAAATACCGAATGCCTTTGATTTTGCTTACGGTTTTAACTTCCGTAATCGATATAATTCTGCTTCACAAATTCTCAATAACTAACGGAACAATTTCAAAAACATTTCTGACTTTGGTCGTTTTGGGTTATTTAAAGCACTATGACAGCGAAATTAAAAGTTGCGAATGGTTTAACAAAAGTGCGGATTTTGTAGCAAAATACAGTTTTTCAATATTCTTTATCCACTGGTATTTAGTATTCGGATATAACAAGCTATTTAATATGCCAAAAGTTTTGGCTGTAAATTCCGATATAGAATTTTTTAAGGCAATATGTTTGGTAAGTTTAAGATATCTTTTTGTAACGGGCTTGAGCTTATTGATAATGTACGGATTGAAAAAACTTTTAACAAGATTAAAAGTTGAAAACACAAGAGCAATAATCGGAGTTTAAAAAAAATTTATTTTTTATAAGATATTGTATCTTTCAAATCTTCAATAAATTCTTCTCTGTACAAAAACCCCAAATGTGCGCCGTTATCGAGCAACACGACCTTATTGCCGCCGTATTCTTTTAACCTTTTTAACTGATTTGTATTTGTCAAATAATCGTTTACACAGTGGTAGATTTTATAATTATCGTTATTTATAAGATAATCGGAAATCGAGTGCAGGCTTGATTCATAGGACAAGTCGTCGCAGTTTTTGTCATTATCGGATAACAAATATTTTTGCGCATAATCCTGATAGTTCATATTGTTTATGCGTTCATAAATATCACTTTTGGCTGACTTTGAGGCGTTTTCAACGGTAAAAATCAAATCGGAAAGTTTTTGGTGCATAATAAAACCGGTAATGAGTTTTCCTTCTTCATCGGTAAAAGGCAAGGCTTCGATTGGTTGGCCATTATCTTGCAATTCGTCTTGCGTTTCGTATAATCTTAAAACTTTAGCGGCGGTGAAGGCGACTTTTTTCTTCAATTCTTCGGGGGATTTATCCCATTGTTCGGAATTTTTATCAATCTGTTTCATGGCGTATATCAGCTCAACGGGAGGGCAAATCGAAATATATCTGGTATTACCGAGTGTATTATTTCGAGATTCACTGTCTGCAATAAACAGAGCGGTTAAAGCTCCAAACGATGTACCGATAAAAACTTTATCACCGAATTTGCACTCGTATTTAGATTGAAGAAAGTCTAATATTTTTGAAGTAACGTCTTTTAAATAAACTGCATCTTTTGCGGGAAGTCCCGGGCGATAATCTTCGGGCATACTTTTAACAAATTCCCACTGGAAATGACTGCCCTGAATAATAACGGAATAACCCGCGTCATAGAAAATTTTTGCCAAAATAACCGAATGCTCGGACATTATCCCTTCACCGATTGACGGATAAATGATTGCAACGGGTGAAGATTTATCCTTTTGAAGAAGATACCTGAACTTATAATCTTCACGACCTTGGGTTATGTTGACTGCGGAAGATTTTATACGTTTTGAAAAACTTCTGTTCCAAACAGAAAGTTCATTCCAAACGGATTTATTAACTTCGGGCATGTTAAAAAGTGCGGTTCGCATAGAATCTACAACGGGGGTTTGAGGGTTATAATCAAAAAGGTAAATGTCCGCGTTGAGTTTAAATTCTTCCGCCCCGAAATTTTTTATTATATCGTCAATGTTTGTGCCGCCTTTAATGATGTTTGGAGGTAAAAGCTGCGAAGAAACTTCCGTTTTGACAATCAGATTATTTTTGGGAATTTCCGGTACGGGCGCTTTTTTAATTTCTACGATAGGTTTTTGTGCAAGTTTTGTATCGACATTATTTTTAACGGTTTCAATTTCTTTAAATATGTCAACCCTGTCTAAATTGGCGCAGCGAATATAGCTTTCGAGCGCGAACATTTTTTTTGCAATTTCATAAGGGTCGGCATAAGTCGATTCAACCATCTTGATTAACGGCTGCATATATGAGGTTTTGTTAACGGTCAATCCTGCTTTTATCATAGCCAAAATCGGGGTGGCGATATAAGAGCCGGGGTTAAGAGCAGTATCCAAAATTTTACCCAAAACACCTCTTAAACTCGTGAAAGATAAGACCGGCAAAACAAAATACGGACCGGATTTTAATTTGCAGCCTGCAAGGGCTTGTTCCATGTTTTCTTTTGCGGTTTCAAGTTTAAACAAATGTTTTGCAGGGTCGTACATTCCGCCCAAACCTAAGATTGTGTTGGTAAAAAATCTGATTGTTTCGTTTTTGGAAGTCGCAAAATCACGTTGTATAAGGCTGCTTATAAGTCTTATCGGGTATTCGATATTATTTGTAACAGACTGTATTCTGTCCATTCCGTATTCGGGCATTAAAGATGACCAGAGAATGTGGATTGGACGTATTGCATATTTGTTTAATTTCAGATTGAAATTGAACATCTTACGGTTGAAATTTTCCAACTTGTCATCTCCGAGGTACGTATAAGAATAATCGGGGTATTTTAAAACATGCGCGCCAACAATTACATTCTGAAAACAAAAGCAAAATAATATTACCAATACAACGATACGTTTTTTTAACATTAAATCCTCATTTCATTAAAAAATAAATTTGTCAAAAAATATTCTAAAAAAGCGTAACCCAAAACGCATTACACAACGGAATAAGTCATTGTAACAATTTTTAACAATAAGGCAAATTATTTTATGTTCGGGTTTTATAAAGACAAAAGGAAATAAAAAAGATGCAAGTAAACCCGATAAATCATACCAAAACAACATTTACCTCTTTGAAAAATCCGATTCCGACAGAAACGTTTATATCGGAATTGGGAAAAATAACGATGTGCGAAGCGCTTGAAAAAGACATCAAAGAAGTTGCCAAACTTATGAGAAGAAACCAAGCTCAGAGTTATAAAATCCAAAATTGCTACGGCGGCAGAGAAGATACAAAACAAGCCCGCGAATTTTTGCGCTCTATTAACAAAAATCAATGGGTGAAGGATATTAAAGAACACATAATGAGTATGCTGCACAAGCCCGACGGAAAATCGACACTGTTGGTTGCCAAAACAGATGAAGATAAAATTGTCGGTTATGCCACATTACAAAGTATTGATAAAGCCTCCGCCTCACATGGCGTGGTAGAAGATTTACACCTCGATTTTGACTATACCAAAGGAAATTTAGGACATTATCTGTTATACAAAATCACCAAAAACGGATACGGTCAATTTAAAGATATTTATGCTCCATGCTCCGGCATGAGCGGTACAACTCCGCTTTTGCGCGAACTCGGATATGAAATCTTACCCGAAACGTCAAACGCAAGCAAATTTTTAAACAGAGAATATAATAACAGCTATACCAATCAAGTTTGGGCAAGAAAAGTTTTATAAAAAAATTAAATATTTCTGTTTAGTTTAGCATCAACCACCACGTAATCAATACTTTTGCCTTTATTGATTCGGGGAACGAAAAAGACATCAAGCAGTGAATTTTTCGGGTCATGCTTATTTAAAATTTCATGAATTTTTTGTTTAACAACGGCATTAAAATCTTGAACCGCTTGAATTTCTTTCTGTTTATCCTGATGAGGAACGAATGAACGGGCTTCCTTTTCGGAAATTCCGTAGTAATGTTTTATAATATCCTTTTTCCCTTTAATATCCCTTCTTGCCCTTCCGATTGGTTTTGCGGCTTCATCAACCATTTGCGAAGTGTCGCCCGTAATTATATAGGATTGTGCTTCTTTGATTGAGTTTTCGGTATAAAAAGAACGTGCAACTTTATTTGCCGCGTAATCCCCGTCGTTAGCGGTGATAAATCTTACAAACCTGTCAGCCAAACTTTTCTTTTCGGGCGGAACATTTTTGACTTTTTTAACAACCGAACCTTGAGAGATTTTATTTTGTTCGTTAAAAGATGTGTTTAGCCAGCCGATTAACTTACGCTGCAAAGTCTTAACACATTTAGGCTCAACTACCTTATGAAATGACCCGTCATCGCATTTCATAAAATATCTCACGGGATGCACCGCACCAAAAGTCACGTTTTTATTGCTTGAATACTCTCTATTTACATAACCGGCATTTAATGTAATCATATTTTTTACCCCTATGTTAGACCCGCACAAAACTTTTTTATATTAAAACACATAAAAATTTTTTTTGCTGATATATAAAAAAATGTGAATTTCTTGTAACAGAATTTTACAATTAAACACATTTTATACCCAAAAACCTAAAATCATGATAAATTTAACATGGATTTATTTAAGGAGGGAATATGAAAAATATTATTAAATCATTATTAGCATTCTCAATTCTATGCTTAACATCGGCAGCAGCGATTGCATTTCCTGATGTAAGCGATGATTATTGGGCAGCATCACAGATTAATTTATTATCCGAACAAGGGGTAATCGTAGGGTATCCGGACGGGACATTCAAGCCCGATGAAAACGTAACCAGAGCGGAATTTGCGGCAATGGCAATCCGAGCACTCGGTCAGCAGCACACAAAAGTCGCCCAACCGGTTAATTTTACCGACATAACGGAAGAACACTGGGCGTATGAGGATATTCAAAAGGCAGTTTATTTTGACTTGATTTCAAACGATAAAGAATCGGAAACTTTCAGACCCGACGATCCTGTTTCCAGAGCAGAATCAATAGCGGTAGCGGTAAATGCTTTGACAACCGAATCAATCAGCCTCGCAAAAGCTAAAGAAGTTCTGACAAAAGTGTATATTGACGCGGAAACAATTCCGGAATGGTTTATTATTCCTGCGGGTAAAGCAGAAATTTTAGAGATGATTGTAATTTCACCGACACAGGAAAAAGCATCTCTTGAAGCGGTAAGACCCGCAACAAGAGCAGAAGTTGCCGCAATTTTGTTTAAGATGACGGAGCAGGCAAAACTCAATCCGAATGCAAAACTCGCTGAAGCCATGAGAAAGAAAACCGGCGAAGGTTTTGTATTAGAAAACGCAACCGTACAGGGAAGCATCGGAACAATCCCCTCAGGAACGATTATTCCCGTTAAGTTGACTAATTATTTAAGCACTCAAACTTCCGAGGGCGGAACGATTTACAATGCCGTTGTTCCTCAAAACTACGTAACAAAAGAAAAATTCATTTTAATAAGACAAGGAGCAAACTTAAAAGGACAGCTGCTTGATGTAAGACCGGGAAAATACTTTGTAAGAAACGGTGTTCTTGTTTTGGAAAATGCGATTGTAACAACCGAAAATGACCAAACGGCAACACTTAAAGCAACTGCTCAAATATATAAAGACAGAAACTGGTGGATGAAGTTCGTAAGATGGGCATTCAAAGGCGAAAAACTTGAAGTTCAAGCAGACGAAACCATCAATATGCAATTGTTAAATCCCGTCAAAATTGATTTAACAAACGGTTGGATTTACGAATAAAACCAAACCAAAAGCACACGTAAAAGACGAAAGGTCAAAAAGACTTTTCGTCTTTTATTTTGTGTAACAAATCTTGAAAAAGAATGCGGTTTTTGCTAACATCAAAACATAGGGATTAGAAAAATAAAAGAGGATAAGAAATGTCAGGACATTCAAAATGGGCAAACATAAAGAATAAAAAAGCCAAAACGGATTCACAAAAAGCCGTCGTATTCCAAAAATATTCAAGAGAATTAATAGTTGCGGCAAGACTTGGCGGAGCTGATCCGGCAGGCAATTTCAGATTAAGAACGGCAATAGAAAAAGCAAAAGCAGCCGGTTTACCCAATGACAACATAAAAAGAGCGATAGAAAAAGGAGCAGGAGCAGGAGCTGCGGAAAATTACGAAGAATTAACATACGAAGGATACGCCGCAGGCGGTGTTGCGGTTGTTCTGGAAGCTATGACCGATAACAGAAACAGAACCGCCGGAGATGTCAGAAGTATATTCACAAAATTCAACGGCAATTTGGGTGAAACTAACTGCGTAAGCTGGATGTTCGATAAAAAAGGAAGTATTGAATTTGACACATCGGTTGACTTTGACAAATTATTTGAGGCGGCAATAAACCTTGATGCGGAAGATGTTCAAGAAGATGATGACTGCTACAGAGTTATAACATCGGTTGAAAACTTCCAAGCGGTAACAGAAGGGCTTGAAGCCGAAGGATTCAAAAGCACAACGGCGGAATTTACAAGAATCCCGCAAAACACAATCGGAATAACCGATGTGAAAACCGCGACTTCGGTTATGAGATTAATCGACAGACTTGAAGAACTCGATGATGTTCAAAATGTTTACGCTAACTGTGATATTCCGCAAGATGTATTACAGCAGGTTGAGGTTTAAATTTGTTAAATAAAATAGAAAAACTTTCAAAAGTTCTTGGCGAAAGCTATAACGAAAAATCGTTAACAAGCACGTTAGGGGCTTTTTTTGCCGAAAACTTCGGAGTCGAAAGTTTTTCTGTTATCACAAAAGACGAAGATTCGCAAATCGAAAACTGTTATCCCGTATTCAAGCATAAAAAGCGTATCGCTTATCTAAAATTTTCGCAAATCACAAAAGATTTGAACGACTTTTTGGAAATAACTTCCCCGTTTATTTCGCTTAAAATTCAAAATATCCTGCTGAGCGAAAAAATGCAAAAGAACATCGATTTTCACGACACGATGAAAAATATTGCAAAAATAATCGAAACCCAGTACGAATTAAATTATGTAATTCCAATCATCGGAGAAATGCTCGATAAATTCTTTACGGATTATTTAATATACATTTTCCTGAAAGACGAGCCAACATCGACAAACAAACTTTATTGGCCAAGTGCATGTAATGATAAAAAGATACTGGAAACAATTGAAACAATCGAAAAGAAAGAAATGTCCGATGACCGCTTAATATATGCACTGCCTTTAATTAGCGAATCAAAAAATGTCGGAGTTCTCGTTGCAAAAAGTACCGAAAAAGAAATAAGCCTAAAAGACCGAGAATATCTGAACCAACTTGCAACACAAATTGCCACGACAATTAATCGTGCAAACGTTTATGCAGAAATACTCAAACACGCAACACTTGATGCTTTAACCGGATTTTATAACAGGCGGCAGTTGGAAGAACGTATCAAACAGGAAGTATCAAATGCCAAACGTCAAAACGCACCTTTATGCGGAATAATGACCGACATCGACTTTTTTAAAAGCGTTAACGACACATACGGGCATGCGACAGGTGATTTGGTTTTAAAAACAATAGCAAAAATTATAAGAGGGCAGCTCAGAGAATACGATATAGCAGGGCGATACGGCGGGGAAGAATTTTCAATACTTCTTCCTTTCACAAAAATCAACGAGGCGCAAATGGTTGCAGAAAGATTACGTTCGGCTATTGAAAATAAAGTTATCGATATTTCAAAAGTAAACCCCGAAAGCGGTGTAAAAACAATTCAAATTACGATAAGTTTGGGAATTTACGAAATGCAAAAAGACGATAACGACGAAGATTTACTCAAAAAAGCCGATAAAGCACTTTATCAGGCGAAAAACACCGGTAGAAATAAGGTAGTAATTCACTATGAATAATAAAAAATATGAAAAAGTATGTAAAAATTTAGACGACACAAAACAACTTGCACAAAAATTTGCGGAACTGATTGAAGAAAACGGTTGTTTTATAAACCTATACGGAGAAATCGGTGCGGGAAAGACCGCATTTGTAAAACTTGTCGCCCAAGCTCTGGGAGTAAGCGAAAAAGTTACAAGCCCGAGCTTTGTAATATTAAACGAATACCACAGCGCAAAAATTCCCGTGTATCATTTTGATTTATACAGGCTGGAAAATGAGGGTGTAAAAACAATTGTCGATGAATTGAGAGAATACTCCGAGGGCAGGCAGATTACATTTGTTGAATGGGCGGAATTTTCGCAAAACGAAATTCCGTTTAACCACATAAAAATAAATGTTACATACCAAGATGACGAGAAAAGAAAATACTCATTTGAAAGCTGCGGAGAAGATTTTTCAAAAATAATAGAGGAATTGGGAAAGTGAAAATTTTAGTATTTGATACGTGTTTAGACAAAATGTACATCACACTGGCAGAAGATGAAAAAATCCTTACATCAGAGATTGTAACAAACAAAGATAACAAATATCATTCGGCGTTTTTAATTTCGACCATAAAAAAGGTGCTAAAATCGAATCATCTGACACCGAAAGATATAGATGCGGTAGGAACAAATATAGGTCCGGGGAGTTTTACGGGGATAAGAGCATGCACAACGGTTGCAAGAGTTATGGCTCAACAACTGCAAATTCCTGCCGCA
Organism: Candidatus Gastranaerophilales bacterium; assembly: GCA_947626645.1. Taxonomy (GTDB): domain Bacteria; phylum Cyanobacteriota; class Vampirovibrionia; order Gastranaerophilales; family Gastranaerophilaceae; genus Zag111. The sequence goes on along the minus strand of CANQSZ010000019.1, from coordinate 8,973 downwards.
GGTATTTGCTCGCTTGAAATCCTTTCCAAACTGAACACCACAAATAAACCGACTATGGTTGCATTGGACGCAAGAAAAAATTGTGCTTATTTACATGTTGACAACCGCACACAAGGTGCAATACAATTAGAAAAAGTAAAAAGCATGTTAAATGAAAAAGATTATTATCTCATAACAGATAACAGACTTCAAAAAGACTTAGGGGGAATATCTTATCAACAAGGAGATTACAATCTCGGAGAAATCTTAGCAGGCTTGGCATACCAAAAATTAAAGACTCAAGAAAACAAATGGGAAAATCTGAAACCATTGTATATTCAACCGCCGCCGATGGGGTAGGCGAGAACAATTAAGGAACACATTTATTATATGAATATCGGCAAAATACAATTAATAACAAACACAACGGACAAAGGGCAAAACCGCCTCGCGGTGAAATCCCGACCTGCAGGTTATTATTCGGCAGAATACGCCCAAAATCATGCCGTATTGTCGAAAGATATATTTGAATATACAAAACCGTCAGATAAAATCGCTTTTCAAGGCGGTTTTTGTTTTATTGGAAACGAATTTGCAGAAAAATTTCCCAGAACATTTTTTAATAAAATTGTTGAAAGCGGTATTCACTGTGCTTATACGGGGATTAAGCTCATTTCACAAAAGGATTATACAAACATTCAAATGTCCGGGGTCTTGAATAAAAGAGGGATTCTTGCCATAAAATATTTGAAAAAATTTGAAGAAAGCATGTACCCGATTGAACATGCGATATTTAGCATGCTTGAAAAATTGGCAAAGAAAAACCCGAATTTAAAATTGCAAGAACTGCTGCAATTAAAATGTCCCGATGCGGAAAAGATATTGTCTGCTCAGCAGCAGCCGATAATCGATAAAATGATGATTATTGCACAGAACAACCTCCCCGAACAAGAAGCTAAAAAAGAACTTCTTCCGCTGTTGCAAAAATCGTTATATAAAATTTTGGATAGCGACATAGCTCCCGCTAACAGATTTCGTAAAAAAGAATTTATGTATCAACTTACAGATATGAAAATCAGCGATTCCGCGGTGAAAGACAAATTAATAAAACTGGCGAATCAATTACCTTCATCATCAAATTCAATAAACGCGTTTATCGTAAAATATTCACAGCCGTATAAAATAAAATACGTAAACGGCGAAAAAATCATAACCCCCAGAACATCGGAAGAAATCGGCCTAAGACTGATTAAACCGGCGCTAAGAACAGATGACCATTTATATCCGCAAAAATTATTCCGTCAAGAAGAACAACAGCGACTCAAAGGGGATTTACAGGCAAAACAACTGAGCAAACGCCGCGTAACAATACTAACTTCAGAACGTATTAATTCTGAGAAAAAAGATACTTTAATTGATGATTTTATCAAAGACGGAAGGACTAATATTCCCCAAAACATCCAAAATCATATAAATGAGCTGACATACAAATGCGAAACTTGGCTAAAACAAGGAAAAATAGAAGATGCAGCCAAACTTTCGGAATATATAACGGAATTAAAAAAAGAAATAAATCTTCGCTCAATCCTTGTTAAACCTGATATAAATGATTTTCCGAAATTGACAAAAAAAATAGAAACGGCACAAATTCGACAAAGTATGAAATCGGCTCTGAAAAAGGAAAAATCGGGGAATTTGTCCGAACAATACTATAATGAATTTTTTAAAAACAGAAAAGACCACAAATTTGCCTGTCGATATGCTTAGCAGATTTTTGTGCTTGCAAAAATTGAAAAATAGTGTACAATAAGTATGGTTATATAATCGCAAGCAGTTTCAAAATCAGGAGAAAAACGATGTATGAAGATGAAAAGTTAGTATGCGAAGATTGCGGAAAAGAATTTGTGTTCACGGCGGGTGAACAAGAATTTTATGCGGAAAAAGGTCTCGTAAACAAACCGAAAAGATGTCCGGAGTGTCGTCTTATCAGGAGAAAAAACAACAGAAAAAACAGAAAAATGTATGATGCCGTATGCTCAAAATGCGGAGCGCAAACACAAGTTCCGTTTAAACCGATTCCGGGCAGAGAAATATACTGCAAAGAATGTTTCCAAAAAGCCGCAGCAGAAGCATCATCTCAAACTCCGGAAACTGAAGAATAAAATTTTATAATCTAATTAAAAAAAATAAGTGTCTCAATAATTGAGACACTTATTTTTTGCTAAATTGTTATACAGTTGTTCAAATATTCAATCGTGCTTACTTTTTCATCGTATAAATATTTTATAAAATTCAAATAAGAGGCGTCTCTTGACGATACAACAATATTAATTTCAAAGCCATCGGCGCAAAACGGTTCATAATCATAAACGACATAACTGTTAAACTTACTTTGCCACTCTTTACGCTCTAATCTGCAATTATTTTCTTCAATAATATCTTCTAACCAAGGAAGAATGTCTCTATCTACATTTCTCATTTCCATACGATTATATCTCGTATAATCATTACCACTATTTCCACTAAACATATCAATTTACTCCCTAAATTCTATTATATTAAAATTATATAGATATTTCCCAAAAAATAAATTAGCAAAAAGGATAAAAAATTATTAACTGAATTACTTATTAAAAAAATATATACTTAATATATCTTAATAAACAGCAAAAAAAGAGCAATTAATTTAATAAATAATACTTTATATATATGAGTATAAGAAAAAAGAGGACAAACATGGGTTTTGCAGAGAACATGAGAATATTAAGCAATATCAATTGCAGTTTAGCATCATTTAACACGATGATGGAACAAAGGTTGAATGGTGTTGATTATACCACGACGGGTTTGACACTTGGCAATAACCTGAGTAACGGTATAATCAGAAACGAAATGGCATACGATATGCAAAAACATGGCAATCCTATCGGGAACCTTATAAATATGTACACAGGTTACGGCACACCTGAAGCCAATACAGCGGGAACTTTGGGAATGATGAGTGCATATATGTGTAATCCTTGGGGATTTTTCAATTCGCCTTTATGCAGTTATATGTGCGGACCGATGTCAATGACCCCATATATGTCAATGGGCATGACAGGATACTACGGCGGATATATGGGTATGATGCCGGGGATGAGTTGCTGGTGCTAAACACCCGCTTGATGTTTTTTATCGTTTAATATTGTTGAAATTACGGCAACATAAGACCAAAATATAAATTGCAACTGCGGTCTGAAATAGACAGTGTCAACCAATCCATGAAACATTACCGCCCACACTGCTATTATTGAAGTGCAAAGATATATGATTTTTTCATTATCCAAAGATGTCAACACATAATTCAGCGCATCTTTTGAAAGCACAAAAAGAAAACCGACAAAAGCGATTAGTTCAAAAACCCGTTTTCATATAAAGCCCGTATATTTCTCTGAAATTCTTATTCCCGACTCCTATTCCCAAAAGCCAATTATCTTTAAACATTTCAACGGAAGAATTGTAAACATTAAATCTGAAAGAATTGGATGAATCATTTCTCATCGCAAAAATTGACAAAAATCTGTGTCTTAATGCCCCCACAAAAGTTACGGCAGAAACAAACAAAACAAACACCGCACCCGCAAACGAAATATACCATTTTTTATAAGTATTCCAAAAGAACTTGGCAGAAAGAATAAACACACACCCGAATATTAAAATCATCGCCAAATACGCACCCCTGCACCCTGTTTGCAAAATCGTATAAACGGTTAACAGGGCTAAAAAAGCGGTTACGGCAGTAATTTTAAACTTTTTTTTATTCAAAAAGTAAAAAACCGAACCCAAAACCGCGGGCAGTCCGCAAACCAAATATCCGCCGAACAAATTCGGGTTATACGGTTTTAAAGTTCCGTAAACCCTTGATAAAATATCTTCGGGATTAACACCGGTTTTATCTTGCCAGCCGGAAATTTCATCAAGATGGACAAAACTTTGTAAAAATCCGACCAAACTTTCCGCTACGGTACAAAGCGCAATAACACCCAGTATCAAAGGAATTTTATCACGATTGGATTTCAAATACCAAGCGGTGGAAAAATAAAAACCAATATAAATAAATGTTTTAAAAAATCCTTTGAGGCTCAGAGAAAAAAGCGTTGACCCGCACAAGCTCAAAACAACGAGCAAAAAGTAGGCAATCAGCCACCATTCAAAATTTTTCAATTCAAAACATTCACAAGGTTTGGTAAGCATTTTAACGAATGTTAAAAAAATAACAATCAGTGCGAAAAACCCAATCGAATCGGAACTCATAAAAGTTGACGAAATAAATGCCAGCAAAATAAACGGCAAAATAATTTTATCGATATTTTGCAGCAGCAAACTGTTTTGATATAAATAACTTAATTTATTTTGAGAAAAGTTTAAAAATTTATTGAACATCGTCTGTGGTATTCATATTATTATCTATAACTTCTTCATCAACGGCATCGACGATTCTTATATCGGAAACCGAACCTGTGAATTTGTAATCAGCACCTTCAAGCGTGATGGGTAAGCCCATTTTTATTTTGTTTCCGCCCACAACGGCACCGTCTTTGGTAATTTTGGCAGTATCTGTTAAAGTTACGACAACATCGTACAAATCCGGTTGAGAAACGTCTTCAACAACGATGACAACTTTTTTGGAATTTAATGTCGGCAAAACTATTTTTCTTCTGTCTGCTTTAACATCAACAATATCCAAATCCGAATATGGAACGTTTCTGATACTTATAAAAGTTTTTTCGCCTTTTTTAACGGGAATTTCATCTCCCGAGAAAGTTACCCCGCGCATATAGACTTTGAAAACAATTTTTGAAGTCGCTTCAATTTTTTTGTCCGCGGTCTGCCTGTAACCTTTGTATGTACAAAATCCGACAGCCAAAGCAACGATTACAAATATTGCAATGATATAATCAACCAACCTTATTTTTTTAACAAATTCTTTTAATTTATCCATATTAAATTCTCCTAAGGTTAAAACTACAATTTATCTACCGCCGCAAGCAAATCATCAACCGAGGTGGTAGCACAACCAAACTGTCTGACAACGATACTTGCCGCGACGTTGCCGATAATAGCGGAATAAACAGGGTCAATACCCGCAGCCAAAGCCAGAGAGTAAACAGCCGTAACCGTATCGCCGGCACCTGTTACATCAAAAACTTCGGATTTGTTGAATACGGGAATTTTTGTATAATCATTACCTTTTTTTGCAACAAACATACCGTCAGCCCCGCAAGTTATAAGCACCGATTTTGCATCGGTTTGCTCCAATAACATATCGCCCGCACGTTTCAAATCTTCTTCGGTCTCTATTTTAAACCCGACCGATTTTTCCGTATCGGGAAGGTTTGGGGTCATTGAATCAACATTTTTATATACACCCAAATCTTTCTGAGCATCAACAACAACGACTTTACCGAGTTTTCTTGCACAATCAATCGTATGATTAATAATCTTGTCGGTTAAAGTTCCTATATGATAATTTGACAAAATGACCGCATCGTATTCGGGAAGCGCTTTTTCAATATTTTTTATAACTTTGTCTTGGGTTTCGGCACAAATTTGACCCTTAGACTGCCTGTCGATACGAACAATCTGCTGAGTAATCGAAGTTGTAATAGAACCGGAAATTCTGGTTTTGACAATAGTTTTGCGTGATTTATCGGGAACAATTTTTGAACAATCAATATTTGCACGCTCAAAAGTGTCAAACAAAAGCTCGGAATAATAATCATCACCGCAAACACCTATAACACCGACTTTTCCGTTATTCAAAGTTGCGGCATTGTGAGCGGCATTTGATGCCCCGCCCAATATCAATTTTGTTTTCGTATGCTGCAAAATTAAAACCGGTGCTTCTCTTGATATTCTTTCGGCATCCCCGTATATCATTTCGTCTAACGCTAAATCACCTACTACAAGTATTTTCGGCTCGGAAATTTTCTTTATGCAAGAGATTAGTTTTTCTTTGTCTATATTCATATTACCAACTCATTTACTGATATTATACCCCAATTTTAACACAAACGGGAAAATCGGCAAATTTCGGTCTAAACTTAAGTCGTATCGTTATTGCGGAAGTTTCAATTTTGAAGTGTCGAGTTTTAATTTTTTTCCTGACTGAACATAGACGGTATTAACAAAATCGGTAATGTATTTAGGATTAATATTATTTTCTTCAAACACGCCCTTATTGTATAAATCAATCAGAGCATCAAGGTATTTTTGGCAATTTTTCTTTGCTTGGGGCTGCATCTTAAGCCATTCGGGGAAAGGAATGCTTTTTCTTTCGGAATTAAGCCTTGTTGTAGCACCGCCGTAATTAGCCATAATATTTTCACCGCCGCAAGAGCGGGGCAAGATATGCTCAACCGAAGCCAATGAAGGCCACATCAGCCTGTGCCCGATTTTATCCGACGGCTCCGAGGCGATTTTTAATACATAAGCCGAAAAACTCTCATTTGATGTCGGCAGCGTTAATGCCGTTTTTATCATTTCATCTTTTAATGTTTTATCTTCAAGATTATGAAGTACGGAGTTTAAGTCGTACAAAAAGGCTTTTCTTGAAAACGGTACGACAATTTCCGTTTTATTTAACCTCAACAGTGAAGTATCAATTAAAGAACGCAGCTGGGCGTTGTCTTTGAGAACGGACTTTTTCAAAATATAATCTAGGAACTTCAAAACACGTTTTTGCTGCCCGATGTTGCCCGCAACCGTAGAAGGAGCAAACCTTTGAGCTTCTTTCATCAATTTTCTCATTACCCTTTGAGATTTCACATCGTAGCCGCTATTGATATCTTCGGCAATTTTTGACAATTTATACTTAAATTCGTAAGATGAAAACGGAATTATAACAGGCTTTTCATTCAATTTTTTATATGTATTTTCCATCAAATAATCAAAGCGGTACTTGTATTCGTCGGGAAGATTTTTGGAAAGCGCCGACAATTCATGGAAAATCGGTGATTGCTTTTTGCGCAAATCCCTTCTATAGATAGGTTCAACACCTTTTAATAATTCCTGAATATTTTTATCGGGATAAACTTTTGAGCGTTCTTTTAAAAGCAAATAAAGCTGCAATTCAAAATTTTGGAAACTGTTTTTGAATTTGTCGAGAACTTCAATAACTTCAGCGGACGGTCGGAAAAAAACTCTGTTTTTAAGCAATCTTGACAAATCTTTGGGGTCAATCATCGGGATTCCGCTATACATACACGGCAAACCGTATCTGAATAACAGTCTTAATTTAGACGAATTTTGAATAGACGTAAAAGTCAGCGGGTAAGTGTATGGAATTGCCGATAAATCGTCAATTTGCGGGTATAAATTCAAAGATGAGTCGTTATTAACTCGTGATGTTTTCAAACTCCCGCAAACACCGTTGATGTTGTGATTATTAAGACTATGATTGCTTATTCGCGGAACTTTCATACTCATAACCCTTTTTTGCAGAACTACATATTATACTACGGAACATGATAGCAAAAACTTTAATTTTATTAAGAAAGTTTAAAATAATTAACAATTAATATAAATCATCATCGACGGAATTGAAATAAGACATCGCGCTGCAAGTGCCGAAATCCTCCATAATCGCCTTATCTAATTCTTCCGTTGCAACGATTTTTCCGTTTACAAAATTTATTCCTTTGGAAGTGATTGAATTATTTTCTTTATCTTTTTTTGTTTCAATCGCTTTCAACTCTTTTTTCGACATGTGTTTTTTAATCTTGCTTTTTTCGGCACTGAGAGCATCATTCAGGCGTCTTTTGTATTCTTCGTTAAAATAGACATTGCGCATGATATCATTCATAACAATTGCGGCATACTCTTGGATGGCGGAATTTTCATCCAACGCGCTTATAAGAGTTGAGGCTTTTTCTATTTCTTCGTAGGATTCATTGTAATGTTCCAACTTCCTTAACAAAACGGCGAGGTTGTAATGCGCTTCGTAATTCATCGGAGCAACATTTATAGCTTTGCAATAACATCTGCCGGCTTCATCGTAAGCACCCGAAATATGATATGCCAAGCCTAAATTGTACAATGTGTCATAACTTTGAGGATTAATCTTTAGCGAATTTTTATAGGCTTCAATGGCTTTTGCAAGATATTTTCTTTGCAGCTCATAATTATCGTTTGCATAAATCGACATAAGCCTGTAGGTAACACCGATGTTATAATAAGCGATAGCTCTGTTTAATTTATAGCTGATTTTGTTGTTAAAAATGTAAGGAATGGAAAGCAGACGTCTTTTTGTTGCAATAATTTTGTTATACTGCTCCAAAGCCGAATCAAAATCGCCGAGTTTTTCGGTTGAAACAATACCGTAATTCATTCTTGCAATCATCATTCTGGGGTTATATTCAAAAGCCTTTGAATAAGCGTACAGAGCGGATTCATAATCCTCATAAGCAACATAAATATTGCCGAGATTATACCAAGCACCGTAATGCTGCGGATAATACCTTAAACCTGTGTTATAAAATCTTATGGCATGCTGCATTTCCATATCGCGAAAGGCTTTATCACCTTTATAAACATAATACACACCGCGCACTTTGTTTATCTGACGTTTCACAAACGGTTGGTTAAAATATATTCCAACCGCGATTGATGCCATAACGATAAATGAAAATAATGCCGATAAAAACTTTTTCAATCAGAAAAATCCTTCTTGCTTCTACACAAACAATAATAAAATATAACACTCAAACAGACATCAACCAAACGAGGTAAATATTAAATGTAAAGAAAATGTAACAATTTTAAATAATCGCGCAATTAATGGAATAGAAAATTTTTTATATAAGTAAGGTAGGTTAGAAAGGTTAATATCATTTGGAGGTCAGTTATGACAGGTACAAGTAGTGTAGCACCGATAGGAATGATACAGAACATGAATCCGTACGTATTTGATGATATAGATATGGATTTCGGAATGAACCCTGTCGGGATGGG
>CANQSZ010000018.1 GCA_947626645.1 Candidatus Gastranaerophilales bacterium | reverse complement strand
ATTTTTGCAGTCGCTCGAGGAAATCATAATTGACAGTGCGCGGTGTCCGAATACATTTGAGGAATTTTATAATTATCCCATTTTGTTTTTAATATTCTTTGTTCTTCTTTTGCTTGCAGGTTGTCATAAAAACAAGATTTTACAATATCAGAGTTATATTCTTTTGCAATTTTATATAAATCCTCATACATTTTTTGATCTATATAATCATCCGGTTCAACTATGCCGATATATTCCCCCGTTGCTTGGTTTAAACCAACATTCATAGCTGAACCATATCCCCCGTTTTCTTTGTGTATGACAATTATTCTATTATCTTTTTTCGCATATTCATCAATAATTTTGGGACAGTCATCTTTTGAACCGTCATCTATCAAAATTATTTCCATATAAAACAAGGTTTGATTAAGAATACTGTCAAGACATTCTCTTAAATATTTTTCAACACCATAAATCGGGACTATAACAGAAATCTTAGGCATTACTCAACCCTCGCAATCTGTTTCCCAAATAATGTAATATCAATTCTTGATTTATTGATATGAATTGAGAATAGTTTTTTACGCGATTCTTTAAATTGTTCTTTTTTAACAAGTTTATCAATATGTTTTTCAAATTTTTCAATATCAGAAATCAACATATTAAATTCGTGTCTGTTAACATTTTTGAAAAAGTCATCTGTTATTTCCCCACTTTCTTTGTAATTTAAAAAAATTTTTGACATTTTTTCAATTAACTCTTTTCTAAATTGTTTATCAATACGTTTTAAATTCCACACATAATTAACATATTCTTTAACTAATTTGTAAGTATTCACATAAGGTTTAAGCCTTTTGTGTTCGTTCAAGAATTTTGTAATTTCTGCATATTCGTTATAGATTGCATAAACTTTATATTTTGATTTAACCGAAGAATTTGCATTATCCTGCCGGTAGTACAAATAAGCTTTATCTGTAAAAACAACTCTTTTTGCAACCGCTAAAACCTTAAAAGCAAATGAAGTGTCTTGATAACTTGCCCCGGGCGTTTCCAAGAATTTTATATTATTTTTCGTTAGAAATTCTCTTTTATAAATCGCACTCCAAATCGCAGGTTGAATTTTTAAAATTTTCGGATTATCTTTTACATTCAAACTTTTATTTTTGGGAAATAATGCCATTCTTCCCGTTTTTCGTACAGCCTTGGTTGATGTTGTATATTCAAACCAATCGGATTTTACAATGTCTGCATCTTTTTCTTTTGCCAGATTATATAAATCTTCAAACATATTTAATGAAACAAAATCATCCGATTCAACAATTCCAATGTATTCGCCGGATGCTATTTCAAGCCCTTTATTCATTGAAGCTCCATAGCCTGAATTTTCTTTGTTAATGACTTTAATTCTTTTGTCTTTAAATTGATATTCCTTTAAAATTTGCAAAGAGTTATCAGTTGAACCGTCATTAATACATATGATTTCAATATCATCTAATGTTTGGTTAATAAGGCTGTTCAGACATTCTCTTAAATATTTTTCTACATTATATATTGGTACTATTATTGATACTTTAGGCATAAGCTAACACTCCTTATTATCCGATTTTTCTCCTGCATATAAACTTTTTGCATATGTGTATTGAAATTAGTAAATTTTGAAATATAGTTCCAAAAACTCTTTGGTTAATGGTATAAAAATTGCGAGGATCATATTTATAAGTTGTTATACTGTTTTCTTCTATGTAGTCATAGCAATTCCTTGCAATATATTTTTTTGAATCAAATACAACAACTTTTTCATTTAATTTATCTGCCAATAAATTTGCTATCAATACAACTAAAAATCCTACGATCAATACTGAATTTTTCATTATCCTTTACCTACATTAACATAAGTTGAATAAGGCAAAAAATTTTCCCTCATGTCTTTTACTTTTAAGTTCAATAAATCTGTTAAATTTAAGACTACATTAATAGCTAAAGTAAAGAGTAATAAATTCCTCATTTTATTTTTCTTTTTATACAAATCTTTTATTAGATTTATTTTTTTTATATTTTTAACGAGAGAACTAACAACCATGCTTGTTTCTTTCTAAAAACACTTTTATAGAAGTTTGGACAGTAATGTTTACGCATCTGTTAAAACTCATATTATCACAAACAAATTTGAGTGCATACTTTATAAAAAAATGTTACGTTCATTATCTTTTGTAAAATAATGTATTCAAAATTAATTTACATTTTTTTATGCATGGTAACAAACTTCTAAAATTCAGTGTTAATTTCTGGCGAATTTTTAAAATTGATCCTTACGTAATAATTAAACATATTGAAATAATGTCCATTCTTCTTCACATTTCTTCACACGTTTTATGGAATTACTTTGTATTCAACTTGACGTGAAACCCCAATAATATCTGATTTTGCACGCTCACCTTCAAATTTTTAAAAAAATATAGCCAAGTGGCTAATTTAAAATCTTGAGTGTTATTTTTATGATTATCTAATGGAAACGTTAATAAAGGAAGTAAACAATAGCGAAGCCCAAGTCAGGAGCAATATTTTGACCCCGAGGGAATTGGAGTATTTGTCGTTGGTCGCATTGGGATTCACAAATCCCGAAATTGCCAAAAAGCTCATAGTTTCACGAAGTTCTGTTAAGAAAACTTTGGAAAATATATTCAGAAAGTTAGGTGCGCATAGCAGAGCAAATGCCGTCGCACGAGCGTTCATGCACAAATTGTTAAGCGAAGAACTTTTATCCCAAATCTCTAAAAAATACCATATAGAAGAACAAATGAGTCCCTCGCTAGCATAACCTAACACCTCTTAAAAGCAGTCAAGTAGGTTGTGTGCCTAAGTTTTTTTTTACGCCAGAAGTGGGTTACCTGATTGTGGGGTGTTTTAATGCTTTCGCATTGTAGGTTCTCGTCAGTACTAAAAAAAGAGGGTTGCCCCCTCTTTTGTAAATGGTGGGCAGTACTGGACTCGAACCAGCGACCCCCACAATGTCAATGTGATGCGCTACCACCTGCGCTAACCGCCCATTTAGTTGTCAACTTAATAACCAAGCCGATGCTTGCTTATATCCCAATTCTATCAGAAAAATATCCTCTGTAAAGCTATTTTTTTCTTACCTGTCTCCACCGTCTGTAAATTCTTATCTGCCGTTTCAACAAATACTTCTGAAACTCCCTGTCCTTAGGGCTCGTTATAATCCTTTTTACCATGCAATATATGTAATATATCTCACCCCACATTGTCTCCGGCAATATTACATTCTCATATTCTTCATATTCTTCATATTCTTCTTCCGTTTCTTCCGGCGGAACTATATAATCTTTTGTAATTATCATAATTTTAATTTATGCTCTATAATATCTAACATTGTTCTATGTATAATAGCAATATTTTATATATTTGTCAACTGCGGTATGTACAATTACACTGTTATCATGCTTGATATCAAAGAAGAAATTGAAATAATACTGCTAAAGAAGCGAAAATCAATGAGGAAACTCATTGAAGAAATGCGTAATGCCGGATTTGATATTCAAAAATCAGGCACTATGTCAACACAATTAACCAAAAAACGTATCCGATTTCAAACAGTACAAGACATATTGGACTATCTCGGTTATGAGCTTGTAATCAAAGAGAAAAAGAATTAAATATTGTGCATGTTGTCAAAGATTTCTCGTTTTTGAACCCAGACTTCCATGCCCATATTTTTTCCGCAATTTACAAGCGACTCTTTAATTTCTTTAAAAGAAAACGACGATTTTTCAATATCGCAGAGCATAAACATTACAAAATGTCCTTGCATCAGTGTTTGTTTTATGTCTTCAATATTAACATCGCACTTTGCCATTATAGCGGTCAATTCCGCCACAATTCCGACTTTGTCAACTCCTGACACGGTTATTATAATTTGATTAGACATTATTTTTTATCCTCCGCCGTTTGTGCTGCCGCTTTAATTTGCACCCCTGCCTCATCATACCATTTTTTATAGACAAATTTGCCCAAGCCGTTTTTCAAGCAATACGCTTTTAAGTCTTTTTTAATTTCCGGACAGAGGATATAAAGCACGATTATATTTGGTACGCACATCGCAATCATCATCGCATCGGTAATATTTATTACCGATTCAACGTTCATAACAGAACCGATTACGATAAAAATGCAATAAATAATATTGAAAGTTAAAACTCTTTTTTTACCTTCGCCCAAAAGGAAAGTCCACGCTTTCTGACCGTAATAAGCCCATGAAATCAAGGTTGAAAGTGCAAACATTATTGCAATCACAGACAAAATAACGGGGAAAAACGGAATAACCGACTTAAACGCATTAGATGCAAGCTCAATTCCCGAAATTTGCCCGATTTGAGCGTTGTTTAAAACTCCCGAGAATATAATTGCAAACGAAGTAAACAAACATAAAATACCGGTTAAGAAGGTTTCCAAAAGTGCAACAAAACCTTGAGAAACCGCCTCTTTGGTTTGAGCTGTAGCATAAACAATAGCCGCAGCACCTGTTCCTGCCTCGTTAGATTGAACCGAACGTCTTAAGCCGATAATGATTGTTCCGAAAATTCCGCCCGCCACCGCTGTCGGGTGAAACGCTTCTTTGACAATCAAAACCAATGCGCTCGGAATATGAGCGATATTTGCACCAATAACAACAAGTCCCGAAATAATATACATTACGCACATTGTAGGAACAAGAATTGTCGTAACTCTTGCTATACTTTTGATACCTCCGACGATAACCAAACCGATAAGGATTGCAACAACCAAACCGAAAATCCACGTGCAACCGTGAAGAAAACTGTTCTCGCCGCCTGTAATAAATACAAGCTGATGAGCCGATTGGTTAATTTGAATCATATTTCCGCCCGTTATTCCGCCGCCGATACAAAGAATGGCGAAAATAACGGATAGAGGCTGACCGAGCCAGCGCATATTTTTTCTTGTTAAGCCATGGGCAATGTAGTGCATCGGACCGCCGGAAATTGAACCGTCAGTGTTAAATCTTCTGTATTTAACAGCCAAAGTTGCCTCGACAAATTTTATCGACATACCCAAAAGAGCTCCGGCAAAAATCCAAAACGCAGCCCCGGGGCCGCCGATTGAAATTGAAATTGCAACACCTGCAATACTACCGATGCCGATTGTTCCGGATAAGGCGGTTGCTAATGCTTGGAATGAAGAAACTTCACCTGCGCTGTCGCCGTTTTTCTCTGAGGGCTTTGTTATTGTTTCTATTGCGTGTTTAAAACCCCAGACCGCAACGCCTCTAAAATACAAGGTGAAAAATATTCCTGCTATCAAAATCCAAAAGATAATTAACGGAACTTTTGTTCCGCACAACGAAATCGGAAAAAATATGACTTTTGCGACCGCATCGGAAACCGGTGCTATGTGTTTGTCCATAAAAGCATCAACGTTTAATGCAAACGCACTCTGCATTCCAAATAAAAGTGTTAAAAATAAAGTCAATAATTTTTTCATATCTCGTTCTATCCTTTCGACTGTAATTGGGGACTGTTAGAAGTGTAAATCCTATCCAATTACTAAAATTATAGCAAAAATATAAAAAATCGTTCCGTAACGAAATAAATATGTTACAAATTTTTAAATTAACCCTTTGCTCGACGGGGTACACTTCACTCCCATCGACCGAAGCCCTCTCGATGCGAAACTATTTGTCTTGACCCGCTCGCATTAAACGGGTCTTTAGGCAAGGCTCATCACCTTGACCTTCCGCCCTCTGCTCACTCAGCTCGCGGGTCGCTTTACTAATCCGACAAAATTTAATTATGTAGGTTGGCGGTTTCTACCCCAACAAAAAGCTCGCAAATACCACAACTATTGGTAACATCATTTACCCCTACCCCTTGTTAAAATTTGTTTCAATGGTAGAATGTAGTAAAGGGTTAAGACGGCAATGATGAGTCAATCAAAAAAATTATCCATCGCATTTTACTGGCACATGCATCAGCCTGTTTATCAACTTACGCATGACGGTGATTACATTATGCCGTGGGTTAGGCTCCATGCGGTCAAAGATTACCTCGACATGGCACTTTGGGTTACAAAGTTTAAAAACCTTAAGTTGAATTTTAACTATGTCCCCGTTCTGTTAGACTGCATATTAGAGTACGCAAACGATGGTGCGCACGATATTCATTCAAGGTTAACAATCACGCCCGAGGACAAGCTGAACAAAGAAGACAAGATTTTTATTTTAAACAACTTTTTTGATGCCAATTATCAGACAATGATATTAACAAACGAGGAATACCACAGGTTATATCAGATAGTGCATACGGAAGGAACAGAGGATGTAGATATTTTCACCAATCAGGAGTATGCGGATTTAATGGCATTATTCAACCTCGCTTGGATTGACCCGTCATTCAAAACAACCAATCCCGAGTTGAAAAAGCTGGTTAAAAAAGGAAAAAATTATACCCTCGAAGACAGGGTAAACATAATAGAAATTCAGCGGGAAATTATACGAAAGATTATTCCGACTCTAAAGCAGTTGTGGGAAGAAAACAAAATAGAAATAACGACAAGCCCGTATTATCACCCGATATTACCGATATTGCTTGATTATCGCAACATCAAGAAAAATTCTCCGGCTGACGATGAAATATTGGGGTTAAGTACGGAGCTTGATGCGAAATTACAAACCGAAACGGCACTTGAAAGAATGGAAGAAATATTCGGTAAAAGACCGAAAGGTGTTTGGCCTTCCGAGCAGTGCGTCAACGGGAAAACCTTAGAGATGTTAAGCAGTCTCGGGGTTGAGTGGTCAATATCCGACGAAGGTGTTTTGGGAAGTTCTATCAACTTTGAGTTTGAACATGATTTCAGAGGATTTTTGAAAGAGCCGTATCATTTGTTGAAGTCTTACCAATACAAGACAAAAAATTCGGATATCAAAATGATATTCCGAAATTCGACGATTCACAATTTGATAAGTTTTGAATACGCTCAGCACAACCCTATCGCGACCGCAAACGATTTGTACGACAGAATAAAAGTATTGCAAAGCAAAATATTGTCATCTCCTGACAGCAATCATTTGTTGACAATAGCACTTGACGGGGAAAACTGTTGGGAAAATTACTTAGAGGACGGAAACTCGTTTTTAAAAACTTTATATACGTTAATAACGGAAGATGAAACGTTAGAAACGGTATTAATAAGCGATTATCTGGAAAAAACGGAGCATAAGCCGTTGAATAAGATTTCATCGGGTTCGTGGTTTAACAAAAACTTCAAACTATGGATAGATGAGCCTGTGAAGGATTTGGCATGGATATATCTAAAAAGGGTCAGACAGGATTTTTCGGATTTTGTAAAAAGAGAACCTTTGAATCCGAATATCAGCATGGCAAGAAAAGAATTGTTTATATGTGAAGGAAGTGATTGGTTTTGGTGGTACGGCGAGCCTAATGATTCCGGAAAAGATAATATTTTCGATTTCCTTTACAGAACACATTTAAAAAACATTTACAGGTATCTTGATTTGGACACTCCGAAATTTTTGGATGAACCGATTGTGAGCATATCGCCGTCAAAGCCGTCAAGATATCCTCAATCGTTGATTACACCGAATATAGACGGAAAAGATGTTACGGAGCATTCGGATATTTGGAACAGTGCCGGTTGTATTGAAACCCCCGACGGTCCTGTTTTGAGAGAGTCTAAGCTCTTTGAAACAATAAGATTCGGGAACGATGAAAATAATTTCTATCTGAAATTTCATCTGAACAAATACCTCAAATCCAACCCGAATTTGATGCAAAGAACGTACCAAATGTATATATACACAAGAAAAGCAGGCAGGCAGCAGGTGCTTTCGCCCGTGAGGTTGATAAACAAGACCCGGAATGTTTTGCCTATTTCAATGGAAAAATTCCACAACGAAATACAAATAGCAATAAAAAATGACAGCCTTCAATTTATGCGAATGATAAAGGCAATCCCCGGGGATATGTGGGTTTTGGATAGCGAAAAACCGATTAAAGCAGCTTATGATGAAGTATTGGATTTACAAATACCGTTTGATTTATTGGGTATCGAAAAAGGTGATACTCTTGAATTTGTGTTCGTTAATGCAAATTACGGGGTAAAAGATTTTTATATCCCCAATGAAATGGTCTTGTCCGTAACAAGACCCGCATTAGTTCTCAATAAGTAAATTTTTTGAAACCAATCCGATTGATAATACTTGTAATGTGAAAAATAATATTTCCATAATTTTATTCCCCTGACACATTATATAAGTATTTTTTTAATAAAAAATTGCTAAATCATAACTAAGATTGTAAACAATTGTAACAATCTTCAAAACATGTGAAATTGTGCGTTTCGAGAATTTTTTATATATGTGAAAGCACAAAAAGAGAGAGTACAAACATGTCAGGTTTTGATTTAGCAAAACTGAATAGAGCAGGTGTCGGCGGAACGACTTTCGGGTCATCACGCAAGACAAGCGGTACATCAAAACAAGCTGCAAAAAACTTGTCAAACTCCGGTAGTGCGACAAAAACAACGAAATTTTCGCTAAGCTCCAATCGTAACTACGGTTTTGTGGCGGGAACCGGTGTAAATGAAGCTAAAGCAAGATATTACTCAAATTATCAAGGATTAAGAACTCGATTAAATGCCGGACAAAGCGTATATGGCGGTGTATCAACCGCAAGATACTTCGGCTCGGGTCCTGACGGGGCAAATTTATACCGCACAGGCGGATTATACGGTAATAATTACGGTCAATACTCAATGAACAATTCTGCCATGAACGGGTATATGAAAGGTCAAGTTATCGGCAGTATGATATTTGAGGGTATTGAAATGCTCAATAATACCGGAGTGCTTGACAAAATATTCGGCAACAGCGGCGACGGTGATGCGGTACGAACTAATTCAAATAAACTTGAGAATGCGTTTGGCACTATAGGAAGCGGAATACCAAACGTAAGCTCATCGGAAGCATCAAGTGCGATGTCGAAGATGGCGGCTTGTACGGATTCTGTATCGTTAAGAGAAGCGATAAGCGGTGCAAAAGGCACACTATATAATATGCAAGCAAACACGGCAGCACTTGAAAGTGCGGCAGAACAATGCAAAAGTAAAATTCCGACTATGGAAAAGGGTGTCGATACCGCAAAAGGCAAATATAAAGAGGCAAAAAGCGGCTTAAGTACGGCGCAGCAGACAGTCAGAGGTCAAGAAGCAAAAAGAGATAACTGCTTGAATAAAGTAGCAAAAGCAGACAGTAAGTACGGTGCGGCAGTAGAAAATTACACAAAAGCACATGACCAGAAGGTTACGGCTGAAAATAACCATAAAACCGCTCAGCAAGCAACTGCAAGAGCACAACAACAACTTAATTCTGCCGAACAGACATTGGCAAATACACCTGAAACGATAACCGTAACACTTCCTGACGGTTCAACGGTTGAAAGACCAAATCCTGCTTATCAGCAGGCTAAACAGGCGGTGGAAAATGCCAGAACACAACTGCAACAAGCACAACAAAAAGAGCAGGAAGCAAAACAAAAACTTGATGCGGCAACTCAACAAGAAGCAAAAGCCGAACAACAAAAAGAAGATGCTTATAAGCAACTTGGCGATACTAAAGCTGCTGTTGATGCCGCAGAAAAAGAATTGAAAGAGGCACAAAAAGGTGTCGATACCGCTAAAGATAACGAACAAAAAGCTCAAAACAACATGAATATTGCAGAAGATAACTATAACCAAGCTCAACGGGTATTAGAATCCAATGAAGGCATTGTTGAGAAAGCAAAAACGGCAACAAAAGACTGCAAGAAATTCAAAAAAGAAATTGAAGATCAAGAAGACCGATTAGATAAACTTGAAAAGAAAGAACAGAAACGATATGACAAATATGATAATCAGGCACAAACCGGAATAAACAAAAACGATAACAGACATAACAGCATAAACGGCGAAGTGGATACCAGAAAAGAACGCCGTACAGTCAGAAGAATGGAAAGAACAAATGACAAAGTTGCGGATAAAATTGCAAACAGAGATGCCTATGCAACTCAGGTAAAAGATTCCGCATACATAGAAAATGAATTAAACAGTCCGAATAATGTAGCCTTTAGAAATTCAACAGGTCAAGAATATCGTGAAATTCAAACCCCGAGCGGTGATACGCTATATTACAAAGACAAAGAACTGATTTCTCAAGAAGAATTTGAAACCGCAAGAGCACAAGCATAATAACAAAAAACGGATAAAACAAAATTTATCCGTTTTTTTTGCCTCTTTACATTTGGAATTTAGTATAGTAGAATACAATTAATAAAGCAGTATTGCAGGGTAAAAAAGAACGGAAACACCGTTCTTTTTTTCACTAATAAGAAAGGTCGGTATTATGAAACAAGATGTTAACAGGCTGGAAGTATTGGAAGCGGTAACGCCTTTGATAGAAAACACGGCGATGCGTTATAATTTAATACCGATAGAGATTGATTTTTCAAAAGAAAATCACCGTTGGTTTTTGCGGATATTTTTATATTCAAAAGACCACAGCATAACGCTTGATGACTGCGAAAACATAACCAGAAGTCTTGAGGGTTTTTTGGAAGATTTAATACCCGTAAAGTATTATCTTGAAGTATCTTCGCCGGGGTTAGAGCGTAAATTCAAGTCAGAAAAAGAGTTTATCATATTCAAAGGAAAAAGGATAAGCCTGAAATTGAAACAACCGTTAGAAGGCGAAACGGAAAAAATTTTCAAAGGTGAAATTCTTGATTACGATGTGAATGAGGGGTTAACATTTTTCAGATTTGACGACGGAGTGGAGCTTAAAATACCCAAAGACAACATCCAGTCCGCAAAACTTTATATCGATTAAGAAAACATAAATAAATAATATAATGAAAGGAAAAGAAAATGATTAAAATTGGAGCGGGAAACTTAAACGAAGTTTTTGAAGAATTAGAAAGAGAAAAAGGTATTTCAAAAGAAGTTGTAATATCATCACTTTGCGACGCGATGGTTGCAGCGTACAAAAAGCACTTACGTCTTAAAGAAATCACAAACGTAGAGGCATTTTTAGACGAACAATCAGGCGAAATCGGTATATTTAAAGGAAAAACCGTTGTTAAAAAAGTTGAAGACGAGGACAACGAAATTTCTTTAAAAGAGGCAAAAGAAATTGACGAAGACGTTGAAATCGGTGATGAAGTAAAACTGGAAGTTACACCCGAACAATTCGGACGTATCGCAGCACAAGCAGCTAATCAGGTTTTAACTCAAAGAATCAGAGAAGCGGAAAGAAACCTTGTCCTTAACGAATTTATGGATAAGAAAGGAACGCTTATCACCGGTATTATCCAAAAAGTTGACGACAGAAGAAACGTAATCGTAAACATCGGCAGAACCGATGCAATTATGCCGAGAAAAGAACAAATCCCAGGGGAATATTACAAACCGGGGAACAGAATAAGAGTTTTCGTTTTGAACGTAAAAGAAACGACCAGATTGCCGCAGGTAATTGTATCACATGCGCATGCGGAAATTGTCAGAGAATTGTTTGAACTTGAAGTTCCGGAAATTGAAGACGGAATAGTGGAAATTAAATCAATCTCGCGTGAAGCCGGTTACAGAACAAAAATTTCGGTATGGTCAAATGACCCCGAAGTTGATTCCGTTGGAGCTTGCATAGGACCAAGAGGCAGCAGAATACAAACAATTGTGGGCGAATTGAAAAACGAAAAAATCGATATCGTAAGATATTCCGAAGACCCTGTTGAATATATAGTTAACGCATTGTCTCCGGCCAGAGTTGTATCCGTTGATATTATGGCAGACGATGAGTATGCTCATGAGGCGCTTGTTGTTGTTCCTGATGATCAATTAAGTCTTGCAATCGGCAGAGAAGGGCAAAACGTAAGACTTGCACATAAACTGACCAACTGGAAAATTGATATTAAATCGGTTTCTCAAATGGAACAGACCGAATCTCAAAATATAAGCAACTACGATTATGAAGAAGAAACCCAAGAAGAATCGACAGAAGATATTGCCGATACAGACGAACTTCAGGAAGAAATTGAAGAAGAAATGAATCAACAGGAAATTGATGAAGAAGATATTGAAGAAGTTTCTAACGACGAGGAAGAAACGGTCGAAGAAGTTGAAGAATAATTCTTTAAAATAAATACGAAAAGAGCCGCAAAAATGCGGCTCTTTTTTTGTTATAAGGCAGAAGAAGAAGTGATTAAACAAGCCCTTCTTTGAGAGCTTTTACGGCGGCTTGAGTACGGTCATCCACGAGAAGTTTTTGTATGATATTACATACGTGAGCTTTTGCTGTGTGAGAAGATATAGTTAAAGTTTGCGCAATTTCGTTGTTGGATTTGCCGTCAACAACGAGTTTTAAAACTTCGTATTCCCTTTGAGTAAGATTGGAATGTTGTTGGCGGAACATCGCTCTTGACATTTGACGTTGGGGTACAAGCCCTCTGTTTTTGTCTCTCAATATCGGAACCGCAAGCGGGTCAATCCACATCGCACCTTCTTTTATTGTTTGTATAATCATTTTCAGAATATCGGTGTTAATGTCTTTCATAACATAAGCGCAAGCTCCGCATTGCAGCGCATCTATAACTTCTTGTTCGCTTAAATGCGAAGTGAGAATAATTACTTTTGCGTTGGTATTTAATTCAAGAATTTTTTTCGTGGCTTCAATTCCGCTAATATCAGGCAGCCCAATATCCATCAGCGTAACATCAGGATGAGTTGTTCTGAATTTTTCAACGGCATCTTTTCCCGTCTGAGCTTCTGATGTAACTTCTAAACCGTCTTGTTCTTCAAACAATGATTTCAGTCCGACTCTCATTAGTTTATGATCTTCTACCAAAAGTAATTTTATTGATGAATTTATCATAACTGCTCCTTTTGTTCACTCTAATTATAGAATTTATATTTATTTTCTATAAAGCAGATATTGAATACTTTTCAAGGCTATTCTTTTTGAAATTTTTTTTTGATTTTTAATTTTATACATTTTTATAAATAATTTTGGAAAAAAACGTGTTTATTATAAAATGAGAAGATAAACGAAGGATAAGAAATGAAATACACCAAACGAACAGCGGTAATAATCGGAAGCGGCATTTCGGGATTGTATGCGGCACTAAAAATCGAGCAGCAAATGCAATTGCCAGACGGTTTGCTTCTTATAACCAAATCCGAACTCAAAGAAAGTAATTCATACTACGCACAGGGCGGAATGGTGGCAGTTTTAAAAGAAAACCAAAACGATTCGGTGGAATTACATACCAAAGATACCATAAAAGCCGGTGCGGGCTTAAGTGAGCCCGAAACCGTTAAATTTATCAGCGAAAATTCCGACCGAGTCGTAAAAGATTTGCTGAATTTCGGAGTGGATTTTGACAGAGATGAAAACGGAAACTTTACGCTTACAAAAGAAGCCGCACACAGTGTAAACAGAATTTTACATTCCGGCGGCGATGCTACGGGTCGTGAAATTGAAATCGCACTTTGTAATGCCGTTAAAAATAATAAAAATATTGAATTGTACGAAAACACCGTTGCGACAGAACTTTTGGTCAAAAACAACAAATGCGGCGGTGTAATTGTCTTTAACGCTAAAACAAAAGACTATGAAGTAATTTATACAAAAGCACTGATAATAGCAACAGGCGGATTGGGTCAATTGTACGAATATACAACCAACCCCGCCGGTGCAACGGGCGACGGGTTTGCACTTTGTTATAACGCAGGTGCGGCATTACGCGATATGGAGTTTATACAATTTCACCCGACTTCACTTGCAATCAACACAGGCAAAAACAGATTTCTTATAAGCGAAGCCCTAAGAGGCGAAGGGGCAAAATTGTGTGATGAATTCGGTACAAGATTTATGCGAAAATATCACGAAAAAGAAGAACTTGCCCCGCGCGATATCGTTGCCCGCTCTATCTTTTGCGAGATGAACAATTCGGGTGATAAAAACGTATATCTTGATGCAACTTCGATTGATAAAGATAAATTGCTTAAAAGATTTCCGACAATCGCCAAAAAATGTGCGCAATACGGTATCGATATAGCTGAAGATTATATTCCGGTATCACCCGCGGCACATTATTTTATGGGCGGGATTAAAACAAATGTGTGCGGACAAACCGATATACAAGGCTTATTTGCCGTTGGTGAAGCATCTTCAACCGGTTTGCATGGTGCTAACAGGCTTGCAAGTAATTCCTTGCTTGAATGCGTTGTTTGTGCTTTTCAAATTGCTCAATTCTTAAAAAATTCTGATTTATCAACCGATAACGATAATAATGACAATGATTACAATGATATAATAAAAAAATATGAAAAGAGTATTGAAAAAATTTCGGTTGATACGGAAAAATTAAAATCCGAGATACAAAATATCATGTGGAAATCAGTTGGGATATTCCGTAATGAAAAGACTTTAACTGAGGCATTGGAGTCGATTGAAAAAATAAACAAAATTTTCAAAAGAGTTGACAAATGCGACACAAAAGAAGAATATGAGATAAGGAACATGCTAATAAATGCAAAACTGATAATACTTTGCGCAATACGACGTAAAGAATCTCGCGGGGCGCATTACAGAACGGATTATCTGACTGCAAAAGACAAGAGTAAACACAGCGTAATAAGAAAAACAGAAGGAGAACCTGAATTTGTTGAGTAAATTCTTTGTAAAAGACCATGTAAAATCGGCATTAATGGAGGACATCGGATTTGGCGATGTTACAACCGAAAGTATAGTAACTGAAGACGAAATCTTCAACGCAAAATTAGTATCACGATGCGAAGGAATTATTTGCGGGCTTGAAGTTTTTAAAACGGTTTATGAAGTTTTATCGGACAAAGTTGAGGTGGAACTGTTATTTAAAGACGGGGATAAAATTAAAAAAGGCGATGTACTTGCAAAATTGACCGGTGCGGGAAAGTATTTATTGTTGGGGGAAAGAGTTTCATTAAATTATATACAACGAATGAGCGGTATAGCAACCGAAACACACAAATATCAACAGGCAATCGGTGATTTGCCATGCAAGATTGTTGATACAAGAAAGACCACGCCTAATTTCCGAGCGTTTGAAAAATATGCCGTAAAAACAGGCGGCGGGGCGTTGCACAGATTTAATTTATCGGATTGTGCAATGATAAAAGACAATCATATTCAGGTTGCTGGTTCAATAAGTAATGCGGTAAGGCTGGTTAAAGAAAACTTATCTCATGCGCATAAAATCGAGCTTGAGTGCGATACTCTTGAACAGGTAAAAGAGGCATTGCCGTTGGGGGTGGATATTATAATGCTTGATAATATGTCTTTAGATACGATGAAAGAGGCGGTAAAAATAATAAATAAACAGGCAATTGTTGAAGCAAGCGGAAATGTAAACCTTGATACGGTAAGAGAAATTGCACAATGCGGAGTTGATATAATTTCTTCAAGTGCAATTGTTGCAAAGGCACCGACGTTGGATATCGGTTTAGATATGTAAAAATCAGCTTTTACTTTCAGCGATTTTAAGCAGATTTATTGCTGGCGCGTACAATGGCAAAATCTCTAAACACGTATGCAGTGATTTTTTGCACAAATCGATGTTGTGTTCTTCATAGTAATGGATATAAGCGAGCAAATAATGTAATTCAGGGTCGTTATAGAACTTGTCTTTTGCTTTTCCAAGGAAAAACATTGCGGCGGGAATCAGGTTATTTGCCCAAAACGCGCGAGCGATAAACTTGTAACATTCGGGGTTATAGAATGCCATAAAATCCGAGTATCTGATTATTTGTTCAATATATTTGCTTTTGCAATAAAGAATAAAAATGTTCAAGTCCAATTCCAAAAAATTTCTTACTTCAAAATAAGTCGGATGACCTGAAATTTCGCCTTTGATAAGTTGTAATATAAATAAACCCCAGTGGGCTCTGATATCAGAGCCCACTGATTTTTCAAACATTTTTTTTGCTTTATCCAATTCATCAAGAACGATGTAACAATAGCCTGCTTCGGTGTAGAATTTATGTTCTTCAAAATACGTTTTGCAGCCTTTTAGTCTGCCCGATAAAAAATCCTTTTTTACCCTTTCGTATTCGACCGTCATAAAACTTTATCTACAATAAATTTTTGTTGTCTGTGCTTACAAATGAGAAGTCGGGCATCATTGATTTTACCATCATCGCTTGGATTACCTCGGGAGGTACATCTTTTCCCGCGTATGGTACTAAATCAATTAAGTCATCGTTATTGTTTGTTTTATCTGAACCCAACAACATTCTCACTTCGTTCAATTCTTTTTGAGTTTGTATATATTCAGGGTCTTTTGAAAGTTGTTCAATATCACTTTGCGATACATAAGCCATTTTTATTGATTCGGAATCGGATTTTTGATTATCAAATTTTTGGATATGCTGCAAATTGTTGAAATCCTTTTCGGAATCATCTTCTTTACCGTTATTGATTGTCTGTTGAATTTCTTTCAACTGGATTTGTTTATATTGCTTATTCAACTCCGGAGACAATCCGTTTCCGTAAGGAGCGTTGATAAATTCATCAAGTTTTTTATCTTGAACACCAAACGGCAAGCTGATATTGATGTCTTTATCTTTAGCATCGGAAAGTACCTTTGAAATAGGATTGCCGTTAGCATCTTTTTCTTCAACAGGAACCGGTGAAAGTTTTTTATACAATGTGTCAAGATTTCTTTGAACCAATGTTTGAGGATCAACAGGAACCAAATCACCAACTGCAACATTTGCATAAGGATAGATGAGTTCGGGAACATTGACGTTGGGATAACATTTTTCCGACTCAACACCCATTACGCAGTTACGTCCGTTTGTTGCATATTTTACAATCATCGGATTTGAATTTAAAGATATTACTTTTTCGTATGCTTTTATGGCATTTTCTTTGTCATTAACTTTTGTATAGCACATTGCAAGATAATAATAACCTAAAGTGTCGTTAGGATGTTTTCTTACATAAGAAGTACATTCCTGTAAACATCCCGCAAAATCGCTTTTCTTATATTTAGCCTTAATACTTTCAAAGGAAGGATTTTGATAGAAAGAAGGACCTTGTGTCCAACCGGCGGGAACTTCGGGATTTCCAAAAACTTTTCTTGACGATTCTCTCAAATCATCGTTACGACGTTTTGGGATATCAATATTCATGCCCGAATCATCACCGGATTCGGAATAAGATGCAGTCGGAGTGCTCCCCGGAGCACGCAGCGAGTTGGCATAATATTCATCCATTACTCTTTCTCTTGTACCGTCATCTTCTACAATCGCATTTGAAGGATGTGTATCTTCATATAAATTGTAGCTCTTTAGGGGGTTTACAAACCCGTATGCCGTTGAAGTAACTGTACCTAATACCATTGCCGAAGCCAATAATAACCCGATTTTCTTCTTCATTATTTTATCCTCTTTAAATTCCTTCTCGTATGAAATATTTTCTACGTCAAGGTTATTATATGATATTAAATTTGTTACGTCATAATCCAAACGTATGATATTATTAATTTTTTAATGCAAATTTACAACCGCAGTAATTTTGTCTGTATAAGCCCAAAGATGCTGATATACGGTTAGTTTTCAAAAATCCGTCTTGTTTTCTGAAATTTTGAGCCAAATATGTTAAACCAAAGTCTTGAGCTATTTTAAGCCCGATTTCACTTAATTTTTCATAATTTTTGTGCGGGCTTATAACCATTGATGTCGTAAATTCATTTATTCCTAAAGATTTTGCTTTTTTTGCGGATTTCATAAGCCTTAATTCAAAACACTTATCGCATCTTAACCCCTTTTCCGGCTCATTTTCCAATCCTTTTACACAGTCATAAAAAACCTGAGGTTCATAATCTTCGACAATCAATTCGCACCCAAAATGCCGACATAACTTTTTTTCTGCCTCAAGTCTTTTATTATATTCCTGTTCGGGAAAAATATTGGGGTTATAAAAATAAACGACAACCTCGTATCCGATATCTTTCAGATAAGAAATCGGATAACCCGAACAGATACCGCAGCAGGCATGTAATAATATTTTTTTAGCGGAAGAATTTTTTTGGTTTTCCGCCATGTTCCATTACCCATTTTTTAAGCTCGGGATAACCTTTTATTCCCATCTCAAAATCATCACCCATTTTTAAAGACGGTGTGCCGAATTGCTTGTTATTATAAGCATAATCTATGTCTTTTTGAATAATCTTATCAACTTCTTTACTGTAAGCGTCTTTTTTAAGTTTATCCATATCCAGCCCGAATTTGGAATTTTGGAGAAGTTCTAAAATTTCCTGTTCGGTGTCGGGTTTTTTCTCGAAGAATAAAGAATTTACTTCCCAGAATTTTCCTTGCATTTGGGCAGCCTCGGCATATTTTGCCATTGTACAGGAATTGTGATGAAATTCTTGCTGCACATATTTATTACATTCCATATCCAAAGGCATGGAATGATGTTCAACCCGAACGTTATTAAATTCTGTAACAACTTTGTGTAACATAATATTGTTTGCAAAACACATCGGACATTTGTAATCCGAAAAAACCTGTAATACAACCGCATCGGAAGCATCAGAACCTAATATATTGCCTTCAACCGCGTATTTGTTAACTTTTGCCTTGGTAAATTCACCGAACTCTCTGTCAAATTTCAAAGCGGGAGAAAACTTTGCACTCATATAAGTCCAACCCAAAAATCCGCACGCGCAAACCATTACAACCGTAAACGCTATTTTGTACGGCAAAGGTTTCAGCGCGTCCGTAAAATCAATCCAACTCTGTTTTATTGCTCCGACAAAGCCTTTTT
>CANQSZ010000017.1 GCA_947626645.1 Candidatus Gastranaerophilales bacterium | reverse complement strand
ATGCTTTCCTCAGTTAGTTCATCTATTGTATAACATTTTTTCTAAAAAGTAAATTTAAAAATTAAAATTTCAATCCTAAGATTTACGAATGTATCTGAAACGGACATTTTGTACAGTGCGCTTTGGGGTGCAAGATTAAATTGTCCTCCAAATCGTACATTCTGGCAATTCTTGTATCTAATGGCGCACCGCATTTGGGACACTTTAACCCGCCCGCACCTTTTAATATCAATTCTTTTAAGCTCTCTATAACCTCGGGCGATACAATATCGTTTACTATGTCTTTTTCCAATCTTTTTATCTCCGAAGGTTCACATTTTAATACTTTCGCAAGCGACTGCCGCACGGTTACCGGCAAAAACAATTCCTTTCCCGATTCAATTTCCTCAATCTCCTCAATCGAAACATTTGAAGCAATCGCCAGTGCCTTTCGCGTCAAATCCAGTTCGTTTCTCTTGTGTTGTATAAATCTTGCAAGTGTTTCCATAAAAATATAATAACATAAACCGCTAATTTTGTAATTGTTAAGAAATGTAAATACGAATTTTAGAAGGGCAAAACAAAGGCATTGCAACGGTTTTCGGATTTTGGTTCATGAAAACATCAAGTGTGGCATGCAATTTTTGGATAAAAAAATTTTTTATATAAGTAAGGGAAACATAAGAAAAGAAAACGGGGAAAAAACAATGGGAATATCAGGAGCATCACTTGCAAATCATTTTTACAGTCCGTTTCTTCCGATGATGTACACCAACTACGGAGGAGACGTACAAGTAACAAATATTAATCCGAACGATTACTACAACGATATAAACGTTTGGTACAATCCGGCAGCACAATGGGCATTAAGTCAAGGGCCGAACCCTTGGATGCAGACACCATGGAGTCCTTCTGTTTCGCAAGATTCGATAATTGCCGGTGCACAAAGACTTTTGGCTCCGGAACTTAATAAATTGACAAGCCAAAATATCAATTCATGTATAAATATGATATCTCAGACCAAGGCAAGATTGAACTCCAAGCTGATGGACGACAATTTATCCGAAGCGCAAAAAGACGAAATTGAAAAAATGCTTAAACAGTTAAAAGAGCAGGAAAATAAATTAAAAGAAATTACCGAAAGCAAAAATTTAGATCCGCAAACAGCGTTTGAAAAGGTAACAGAAATTGAACATTCCGTCAGTAAGCTGACACGCGAAATTCTCAAAAAATTAAACGAGATGGAACCGAAAAAGACACAAGATGGCGACGACGATGACGACGTTGACGAAGTTGATCACTCAGACGGCGATGGCGACGATGACGACGACGTTGATGAAACCGACGGAAAAGAAAAACCCGAAAAAACCAAGAAAAAAGAAAAAGACGAAAATTTTTCAGAGGATGTACAAGCAGCAATAGACCAAGTTTATGATGCAATGTACTGCTGGGGAACAAAAGATAAACAGTTAGAAGAAATTCTTGAACAAATCAACAAAGATAACGTAATGGAATTGATGCTGGGTTGGAACAAATATCATTCCGCAGAAAAAGGTGAATCATTTATGGAAGCCTTTATGTGGGATGCAGACCATGGTCAAAAGAAAAAATATTGCAGACAGATTGCCCGCGCATTGCGTGTAAAAGCTGAAGAACTCGGTGTATATGACAAATGCCAAAACGACTTTGCAAAAATAGACAAAGAACTCGGAAGCTGGTTGTTCATAAGCAACGATATCAGCAAGAACTTCGATAACATCATAAAAATTATCGCAGAGGAAATGGGCAGCAAATACGGTTCACCGGCACCAAAGGCGGGTAAAAAAGCAAAGAAAGAAGAAAAAGAAACTAAATAGCTGAAATTAACATCTATCATCTCTGATTCCTCAATAAAGAGAACTGTGAATATATCCTTAGGTTAGTTAGTAGTGTAGAAAACTTTGTCCTGCAAAAAAATTGCGGGACTTTTTTTTATGAATTTTCTTAACTTTCGGTATTGATTTTTTTCTTTGAGCATATTATTATGCGACTGTAGAGTGCTTACGCCAATAATCACTCAACAAGAAAAGGAAAAATTGAAATGTCAATTAATTTAACAAAAGAACAAAAACAAGCACTTGCAAAAAAATACGGTAAAGATGAAAAAGATACCGGTTCTTCTGCAGTACAAATCGCTATGTTAACTCAAAAGATAGGTGAATTAACCGAACACCTTAAATCAAACAAAAAGGATTTCGCAACAAAAAGAGGTCTTTTGATGATGGTAGGTAAAAGAAAAAGATTACTTTCTTACGTTAAAACACAAAATCTTGACGAGTACAGAAGTTTGATTAAAAAATTAAAAATCAGAGGTTAATCCGAGAAAGAAGAAAAAAGCCGACTTCAAAGTCGGCTTTTTCTCTTTAAAGAGGGAAGGTTTATGAAAACATTAAAATCAATGCGGTTACACATAGGGATTTTCGGCAAGACAAACGTCGGAAAATCATCGCTGTTAAACAAAATAACCAATCAAGACATATCGATAGTATCGGAAATTGCGGGAACAACAACCGATGTAGTTGAAAAATCAATGGAGCTGCTGCCAATTGGGGCGGTGAATTTTCTTGATACCGCGGGGATTAACGATAACACCGAATTATCCGCAGAACGTATCGAAAAAACTCTAAAAATTCTTAACCGTACCGATATTGCCGTTATCGTATGCGATTACAACGGGATTGATGATTATGAAAAATCGCTTATGGAAAAATTCAACGAACTCAATATCCCTTTCATTGTCGTTGTAAACAAAACAGACATCCAAAATATAAGCGAAGATAAACTTCACCAAATCCGAAAATATTGCGAAAATGTTTTAATAACTTCAGCAAAAGATGACGAAAAAATCGTTTACAAATTCAAAGAAACACTCGTAAAAATTCTGCCGGAGGATTTTGTAAATTCGCCCTCAATAGCCTCCGATTTAGTGAAAGAAAAAAGTACGGTAATTCTTGTTATACCGATTGACAAAGAAGCACCGAAAGGAAGAATAATCTTGCCGCAAGTACAAACGTTAAGAGATTTACTCGACAATAATTGTGTTGTGATATCGGTGAAAGAAACGGAATTAAAAAGTGCGATAGAAAATTTAAAAACACCCCCTTCGCTTGTAATAACGGATTCTCAAGCCTTCAAACAGGTATCCGAAATTGTACCGCAAAACATTCCGTTGACGTCTTTTTCAATACTTTTTGCAAGGTTAAAAGGTGATTTGAACGCGTTTATACAAGGTGCAAAAGCGATTGATAATCTTCAAGACGGAGATAAAGTGTTAATCTTGGAAAGCTGCACGCACCACGCGATAGAAGACGACATCGGGAGGGTTAAAATTCCGAACCTTTTGAAAAAAAAGACGGGGAAAAATTTAATTATTGAAAATATTGCAGGGCATGACTTTCCCGAAATATCGGATTACAAGCTCATAATCCACTGCGGGGCTTGCATGACAAACAGGCGAGAAATCCTTTCCAGAATACTTGTTGCAAATAAAAAGGGCGTGCCTATCACAAATTACGGAATAGTAATATCTTATTGTTTGGGAATTTTACCTCGTGCAATAAAAATTTTTGAAGTATAATTTAATTATGAACGGAAGTAAGAAGAAGAAGATATTAGCAATAAATTTTGGCGGAATAGGAGATGAAATATTTTTCCTTCCGACGTTGATATCTTTGAAGAAAAAATACCCGAACTCCAAAATCACGCTTTGCTTAGAACCCCGAAGTGCCGGAATTAAAGATTTGACTAACGTCATTGACGATGTAATTCAAATTAATCCGAAAAACAAGCACAAATACTTTGAGATGTTTAAGTTATTAACAAAAGCGATTTTTGGGAAATACGATATTGTAATATCATCGGGCAGCAACAAACTCATAAGCGTAATGTTGTTTTTAACGGGAATAAAAGTTCGCTGCGGTTATGACACGGGAAAATTGAGCCGAAAACTTCTGACTCATGCGGTAGAGTTAAATAAAAATCAATATGCCTGCAAGATGTACCACGACTTAATAAAAGATATAACAAAATATACAACGGAACTTCCGCAAATAAATATTGAAAAAAAAGCTGTGATTGAAAACAGTGTCTTAATTCACCCCGGGGTGAGTAAATTGAGTGTGCAAAAAGGCTGTATAAAAACGATTTCTCCCGAAAAATGGGCAAAAGTAATAGATAAACTTGTATCAGTCGGGAAAAAGGTAATCTTAACCGGCGGCCCCGACGATAAAGAATGTATCGAAAAAATATTGGAAAATGTCCGCACCCAAAACTTTGAAAATTTATACGGAACAACGAAAAATTTAAAAGAATTGGCACAATTGATATCTTCAGCCGAAAAGTTTTTATGCTCGGATTCTGCGCCATTACATATAGCAGTCGCACTGGGTGTGAAAACATACGCAATTTTCGGACCGACAAACGACAAAACTCTAATCCCCGAAAGTGAAAACGTGATTGCAATAAAATCTTATGACCAATGCCCCCTAAAACCATGCCTGTGGGAAAAACGCCAAACAACCTGTGAAAAATCGGAATGCCTTGATATTCCTGTTACAAAAATTGCGGAAATTGTTTGCAAAAAATAAATTTTAACAAATGTAAATTTTTTTTATACTTATGCAATTTTAGGCAAAGAAAATACTTTATATAAGTGTAAGGTATGTATAGTGTGAAAGGTTATTGTCTAAGATGTACAGCGGTGTAGCAACAAGTTTATTTGCAATCAGGAATTGCAACAAGACAACCAACGGAGATGTTGGCAGACTTCCCGTGACCGTCGGACAAGCCGCAAGCGTGGTAAAAGCCGGAGCACAATGTAACAGTGCAATATCAAAACCCGCAAAAGTCGTAATCGATACCTGCGAACAAATAGCAAAAACAGACAAACTTTTCAACGGAATATCAAAAGTCGTAAAATTTGCAAGCGACAACGTTAACCCTCTTATTGCGGCATCAAGCGGTGTGAAAGTAATCTTAGCCGATGACAAACAAACATCACTTTTAACCGAAGGCGGATGCGTAGCCGGAATGTTTTTGGGCGAAGGATGGATGAAAAAAAATCTTGAAGGATTGCTCACCTCAATCAAAGTAACCGGCAAATGGGCGCCCGTAGTTAAAGGAGTGCTTTTTGTCGCAGGCTCAATCGGAGCATCAACTTTAGGCAGCAAAATCGGCGCAAATATCGCCGAACAATTGAAAAGCCCCGAACAATCGGTTAAAGAAGAAATCGAAAATAAATCTCGCCCGAAATCCATTTCTCTTAAAGCATAATTACTTGATACCGGATACCTTTTAAGTTATAATTTAGCTCAAGAGGTAAATTATGACCACAATAAATGTTGTAAAAATGCAAGGCTGCGGAAACGATTTTGTAATCCTTGACTATTCGGAATACGAAAAAAGCGGATTAACAATGGAAAACCTTGCCAAAAAATTATGCGACAGAAATTTCGGCATAGGCGCTGACGGAATGATTATACCAAACACCAACCCCAAAACCGACGCCGATATCGGCTGGTATTTTTACAATTCCGACGGAACAACCGCCCAGATGTGCGGAAACGGAATGAGATGTTTTGCAAAATACGTTTATGATAAAAAACTTGTTACCAAAACTCAATTCAGCGTTGAAACCCTTGCCGGAATAATTAAACCGCAAATTCTTCCCGACGGATTGGTGAAAGTTAATATGGGTGTACCGATTCTTGAAGATGAAAAAATACCGTTCAAAGGCGAACGTATTGTTACACTCAAAGACAAAACTTTTGAAATAACACCGATTTCGATGGGAAATCCGCACTGCGTAATTTTTACCGATGAAGATACAATGTATTTGGCGCAAAACTACGGAGCTTTAATGGAAAAACATCCGTATTTTCCCGAGAAAACAAACACCGAGTTTGTAAAAGTTATCTCAAGAAATGAAATCGAAATGCGTGTATATGAAAGAGGCTGCGGAATAACATTAGCATGCGGAACGGGGGCTTGTGCAAGTGTTGCCGCTTGCATATTAAATAACTTAACAGAACAAAAAGTCAAAGTTAATTTGCTCGGAGGGGTCGTAACCGTTGAGTGGAGCGGAACCAAGCAAAATCCCGACGCCGATATTTTTCTTATCGGTCCTGCTCAATACAGCTTTTATGCTCAATACATGTTGTAATAATTTCTTTTTTCATGATAAGATTTTTATAACCAATTTATAAATAGCAAAAGGAGAAAATGAAATGAAAAAATACGAATTAATGGCAATATTCAAACCTAATTTGGATGCCGAAGAAGTCGAAAAACTAATCGCAAAACTTACATCAATCATAACTGATTTTGGCGGAAGTGTTGATTCTGTTGACAAAGCAGGAAGAAGAAAATTGGCTTACGAAATCCAAAACTTTAGAGACGGATTTTTTGCAACCGTTGTTTTGGCATTACCCGCCGATAAAGTTGCTGAATTTAAAAGACAATTAAGACTAAACGACAACATAATCAGAACAATGTTTATGGAAGTTTCCGAAAAAGCATCCGTTTAGTTTAAAAAATTAAGGAAAAAACAATGACGATAGCAAAAGCAGTAGTAACAGGAATAGTTTACAAAGAACCGAAAACAGGATTTACGGCAAACAATGTGGCGGTTTCATCTTTCGTATTAAACATAGGAACGCAGGATGAAACGCTTGTGAGAGTAATATCAAAAAGACAATCGCTCGAAAATATCGTTTCAAATCTTACGAAAAACCAAAAAGTGTTGGTCGAAGGAAGATTGCAATGCGGAATAAGCAAAACTGACGATGGCGGCGAGAAGAAAGTTTTTGAAATTGAAGCTGCAACCATAGAGTTGATGGGCGCGGGAAATGTTACCGCCTCAGCTCAACAAAGCGGTGATATCCTTAAATTCGGCGAAATGGAAACACCTGCTGATGCCGGAAATGAAGTCCTTATGGACGATGAAGAAGTTCCGTTTTAAAAAAAAGTAAAATGTAGTTAATAATTAAGGCTAGAAAGGCAAATTAGGAAAATGGCAAGACAAGATGATAAGAAAAAACGTAAGAATTGCAGTCTGTGTGCTGATAAAGTTACATCAATAGACTACAAAGACGCTGCAAAATTGAAAAGATACTTAACGGAAGCCGGAAAAATTATCCCCAGAAGGATAACAGGCAACTGTGCAGCTCATCAAAGAATGATTGCGAAAGCTATCAAAAAAGCAAGAGAAGCAGCAATTATAAGTTACGTTTTTGACTAATTATCAAACATTTTAACTTACAAAAAAGGCGAACTTTTTTTAAAAGTTCGCCTTTATGTATTTTGAATTTAAAATCAAATATTAATATTTAGCAAGTTTAGCCTTCAATCTTGCCTCGGCTCTTGCGATTGCAGCTTCTGCTCTTTTGGCGTCCATTCTGGCGTTAGCCTCTTTCAATCTTCTTTGGGCGCGTTCAAGTGCATCTCTTGCGCGAGCCTCGTCAATTTCTTCATCTGCTTCTGCAAGTGTAGTCAGAATAAGGCATTCATCCTCTTTGAACTGTAAAATTCCGCCCATTGTCGTAAACATTTTCATCTCGTTACCGATTTTTACTCTTGTAACACCGATATCAAGCGGCACCATCATCGGAACATGCCCTTTCAATATTCCAAATTCACCGTCTGTGCCTTTGGAATATATTTCATCGACATCAGAATCAAAAACAACTCTTTCCTGTGTAATAATTTTCAACTTCATAAATTATTCCTCAACAGATTTTGCCTTTTCAACCGCTTCATCGATTGTTCCGACCATATAGAAGGCTTGTTCGGGGATATCATCGTGCTTACCTTCGATAATTTCTTTAAACCCTCTGATGGTATCGGCAATTTTAACATATTTACCTTTGATTCCCGAGAATTGCTCGGCGACAAAGAACGGTTGAGAAAGAAATCTTTGGATTTTTCTTGCTCTGTTGACGGTTTCTTTGTCCTCCTCGGACAATTCGTCCATACCCAAAATGGCGATAATATCTTGCAAATCCTTGTATTTTTGTAAAATTTCAAGGACTTTTCTTGTAACTTCGTAGTGTTCTTCACCGACAATATTCGGATCTAGGGCTCTTGAATTGGATTCTAACGGGTCAACCGCCGGATAAATACCCAAAGATGCGATATTTCTTGACAATACCGTAGAAGCATCCAAATGAGAAAAAGTCGTAGCCGGTGCAGGATCTGTCAAATCGTCTGCGGGAACGTAAATTGCCTGAACCGAAGTGATAGAACCGTCTTTTGTTGATGTAATTCTTTCTTGCAATTCACCCATCTCCGTAGCCAATGTCGGCTGATATCCGACAGCAGAAGGCATACGACCCAAAAGTGCCGAAACTTCCGAACCCGCCTGAGTAAATCTGAAAATATTATCAATAAACAAAAGTACATCCTGTTTTGAGAAATCTCTGAAATATTCTGCGGCAGTCAAAGCCGAAAGCCCGACTCTCATTCTTGCCCCCGGCGGCTCGTTCATCTGCCCGTATATCAATCCGACCTTGTCCAAAACTCCGCTTTCTTTAAACTCGTTCCAAAGGTCGTTACCTTCACGTGTTCTTTCGCCGACACCGCCGAATACCGATACGCCGTTATGCGCCATCGCAATATTGTGGATTAATTCTTGGATTAAAACGGTCTTGCCGACACCGGCGCCGCCAAACAAGCCGATTTTTCCGCCTTTTTGATACGGCTGCAACAAGTCTATCGCTTTAATTCCCGTTTCAAGTATTTCAATATCGGTATTTTGATCAACAAGTTTGGGGGATTCTCTGTGTATGGGAAGGTAAGTATCCGTTTGAATTTCGCCCATATTATCAACGGGGTCGCCCACAACATTCAAAATTCTGCCTAAAATTGAGTTGCCGACAGGAATTTTAATCGGTTCGTTGGTGTTAACAACTTTCATTCCTCGTCTCAGACCGTCTGTAGATGACATTGCAACGGTGCGGACTTTGTTTGACCCGAGCATCTGCTGAACTTCCGCTACTACTTTTGTTCCGTCATCTTGAAACATATTAAGTGCTGTATATATACTCGGCAAGTCCCCGCTCGGAAATTCCACATCAACTACCGGTCCGATAATTTTTGTTATTTGCCCTTCTATTGCTTTGACAGTTTCCATGTTAGCTCTCCTATTTTTTATCCGGTATATTTATTACAACAAGAATTACTTAAAAAAATTTTGTTTACATTTTTAATATTTTTCCCAAAAAGTGGCAAAAATTTTTTTTCTCGGTTATTATAAACTCATATCCTCAATATTATGGAAAAGAATATGCAATTATTAATAGAAAAAGAACTCCACTCAACGGACAAAATATTAAAACCCGATTTTAACTCAAAGTCCGGACGAGAGTTATTGGCTTTTTATCTGCAAACAAAATTCAGACAAATATTTTTATACGACAAAAAACAAAATGTTCCAATAATCAATGCGGTTAATCCTGATTTTGTCAACAGGTTTTCAAGACGACTGATAGACAATCCTACAAAGCGTTTTTTGATAGGTGTAACAGGAGAATCCGCCTCGGGTAAATCAACCATCTGCCACGAAATTAAAAACGTCATTGAACAATTGTCCATGCCTGTAACCGTATTAAGCACCGATAATTATTTCAATGATATTTCGGTTTTAATAAACAAATACGGAACTTTCGACAACCTCAGAGACAACGGCTACGATGTTGATGCGCCGACAAGTTTCCAACTTGATATATTAAAATCGGACTTGGAAGATTTATCTGACGGTTTGGATATTAAAGCGCCCATGTATCTTCCAAACGGCACCGGTGTTTCCGTTCCCAAGGCATTGGATGTTCACTCACAAAAAATTATTGTCGTCGAAGGAATTGCCACAATGTATGAAGAAGTTAAAAACGTTTTTGACGTTAAAATCTACGTTGAAACCGAAAACGATATAAGAAAATCCAGATTTATAAATCGAGCACTGGAAGAAAGAAATCAAAGCGAAGAAAATGCCCTT
Organism: Candidatus Gastranaerophilales bacterium; assembly: GCA_947626645.1. GTDB lineage: Bacteria > Cyanobacteriota > Vampirovibrionia > Gastranaerophilales > Gastranaerophilaceae > Zag111. Next base: position 9,523 of record CANQSZ010000017.1, on the reverse strand, counting down.
AAACACTGGAACTACATCACCGAAGCGGGCGAAAAATACGTGAAACCCTTCAGAAAAGAAGCCGATTTCGTATTGAACGGCAACTCCGATTTGAAATATTTTGCCCAAATTTTGGAATACATTTACACTATTACCAACAATTTTGAATAATTAAATTCTTCGTTCAAATAATAAAATTTGTAAATAACCTTACATAAGTATTCCTTTTTGTAACGAAAAAACATATAATCTTTACAAGAAAACATGTTTATTTTTAAAATAGGATATAAAAAAAGGATACGAAATTGCTAAATAATTTTGAAAGTTTCGACAATTCGGAAACAGCAACAAAAAAAGACATTGTAATACAAGAAAGAGTAGAGCTTGTATCATCTCACATGTATAAGCAATTTTTGGATTATCAGCATTCAACGGTGAATACAAACGATATATTTGCAAGAATGATTGATTGTCTTGATTTGGTATCCGATAATTTGAAACAATCCTTTTCATCACGCGGTGTAACGACTCAAAATATATACGTAGATGCGGATTCGTTGAAATCAATTGCCGTAATAAATATATTGTGGCACAAGATGAGCTTTACAACCCGTTGCAATTTCCAGCCGCAAGCACTATACAGAGAAGACGGCAGACATATTTTCTCTAACAGAATCATGGCAATAAGAGGGAATTACCATGACATAATTAAAGACAGTAAAGGCAGAGAAGAAGAAATGATGCGACTTTTGGAAAACGAAATTGCATCGCTATACGTTCCCGCAGACCAAAACCAAAAATGCGTATTCAAAATTAAACATACAGGACAAGAGTTTACTCTTAATCAAATTGATGCTCCGCGCGAAGTCGTGTTGAAAGTCATTGAAACAATCTGCGGCGGCGGATTATATCATCAGGACGGTTCAATAAAAAGTTTTATGGTCTAGTTGACTTAAAAAGAAATTTAGTTAATATATTGTTGTAAGGGTATAAATTTAATGAAATTATCAGAAAAACTGAAAGAATACGAAAACCAATATCTGTTTATAAGATGGGCGACAGGAGGAGAATACGGCAAGTTAATCTATGCCGGAGAGGATTTTGTCGAGTTTAACGTAATTGATATAGACACGATGGCATACAGAGAAACACTTTTAATATACACACCGTTAATTTTGGAAGTTTCATCCGGCGGAGCCGATATTGCAAGAATAGTGGCAGAAGTATCTTCCCAAATGACTTTGCACGAAAATTAGTCAAAAAAAAAGTCACATCTACTGCGACTTGAACAATAATCTTGGGAGGAGATTTTGGGATAGTTTGTACATGCATGATAAAGCAAGCATGCCAAAACGGTTACAAATTCATGAAAAAATTTAACAAAAATTTACAAAAGAAAATTTTTATGGTATAATAACGCTATGGAAAAAGATTTGAATATCCTTATAATAAACGGTCCGAACATCAATATGCTCGGGGTTAGAGAGCCTGAACATTACGGTTCTAAATCGTACAAAGATTTAGAGATGGACTTGCACGAATATTCATTTGAACTCGGAATTAATTTGGAGATATTCCAAAGTAATTACGAAGGCGAGATAGTAGATAAAATCCAGTATGCGATGGGGAATTTTGACGGAATAATATTGAATGCCGGCGCTTACACCCACACCAGCGTAGCAATACGTGATGCTTTGGCATCGGTTAAAATTCCGACCGTAGAGATTCACATTTCAAACATTTACCGCAGAGAAGAATTTAGGCACAATTCAATGTTCGCGGACATTTGTATAGGACAAATAACGGGGTTTAAAGCGGATAGCTATAAATTGGGGCTTCAAGGGCTGGTTAACTTCTTAACCAGTGCCAACGATTAAATTAAACTCTTTTTGCGGAATTTATTTGTTAATAAATTCGTTTTTGTAAGCATCCATCAGGCGTGTAGCTTCTTCGTAAGAATGTTCTTTCGAGAATTTGCCTTCGAAAACGGCATTTAATTTTCTGACCGCTTCGGGATTTTTTGCAAAGAACTGCATGTCTTTTTCGACAGAATCGGAAGTAACCTGTGATTTACCGATAGTAGCGGCAGGTCCTGTCAAATCGGTAATTTCTTTTGATTCAACCGGTGCTGCTGCGGGGGTTTCATTTGCAACTGTTTCATCGGGTGCAGGTTTTTGGATGCCTTTGATGTTGTTTACGTTGTTGCTGCCGTTGTTGATGTTGTTGTCGATTTCTCTCATAGTATCACCTTACTTTCATAATTATACTATTTTCTGCTATCCATGTGAGTTTATGTTTATAAAACACCTGAATAAATTTTTTTGCTATTTTTGGTAAAAAAAATTACAAAAATTTACATGTAATTCAAGATAGGTTTTTCATGTTATGATGTATTATATATTATAATGGGGTGTAATGCAAATTATGAACTTAAAAAAACCGGTAAAAAATTTACTGTGGTTGTTAACGGCATCAAAAGCGATTGATGATTTGCCGGATTCTGTTATATTTATAAACAAACAAGGATATGTAACAAGAGCTAATATAAAAGCTAAAGAATGTTTCGGAATAGACACTGACGAATTTGACCCGATAAAAATAGACGATTTTATAAAAGACGGAATGCAAAGGGTAAAACTGTCGGTGAAAGCGCAAAAACCGGTTGCGGCGAATGCTCAAATTCCGGGGCGGAATTTTCATGTTGAATTGAGTGCCGTAAAAAGAAACGACGGCTATTGCCTTATTATAAGAGATGTTACAAAACTTACGCACGAAATTGTAACGGAAGAAAAAATAGCCAGATATAACGGCGAAAAAAATGCCATGCTGGTAAAATTGGAAAGCGATATAAAATCACCCCTAACCTCAATAACAGGATTTTCGCAAGGCTTGCTTGACGGATTGGGCGGGGTTTTGAGCGACAAGCAGGCTAAATATGTTAAAATTATCCGCTCCAATTCGGAAGATTTGTATAATTTTATGGATAAGTTTTTGGAATTTTCTTACGCGGAATCTTCTGTATATAAACCCGAATACCAAAATTTTGATGTTGTCGAGGTATTCAAGAATATTTCAAAAGACTTGGAACCAAGAATTGAGGAATTAAAATTAGGTTTTGATGTTAATTATGATAATATAGAAAAAAGAACGATATATTCCGATATGAACGCGGTTGTACGAATATTCAGGAATGTATTGGAAACATCGGTATCAATGACGGATTCGGGATATGTACTGGTAAAACTTTCACATCCCGACAACGATACGGCAGCAAAATTCGGATTAGTTGCGGAGGAAATTTACACTTCGCACATGCAAATCACAATAAAAGATACCGGAAACGGATATACAGAAGATGAGATGAAATACTTGTGCGATCCTTATGCGCAATTGGAAAAGGGCAGAAAGAACTTTTTAAGAGCGGTAAAACTCGGAACTGCAAGTATATTAGCAAACAGAACCGGCGGATACATAAATATCACCTCGGGAATTATGAAAGGAACGAGATACGATATAATTATCCCGATTGAGAAGGACAAATATGAGCAGCGTAACACTTAAAAACATAAGAAAAATATACGATAATCGAAAAGTTGTAATAAATAATGTAAATTTGGAAATAAAAGATAAAGAATTTTTGGTGCTTGTGGGAGCATCAGGCTGCGGAAAATCAACACTGTTGAGGATGATAGCGGGGCTTGAAAACATATCCGACGGCGAAATTTATATCGGCGACAAAAAGGTTAATAACGTACCCCCAAAAGACAGAGACATCGCATTTGTGTTCCAAAGCTACGCATTATATCCTCACATGACGGTTTGGGAAAATATGGCATTCGGGCTTAGGATGCGCAAGGTTGATGAGGATACAATTAACAAAAAAGTGCATGAAGCGGCTGAAATTCTTGATTTAGGCGAATATTTATACCGAAAGCCGAAACAGTTATCCGGAGGACAAAGGCAGCGTGTTGCACTCGGACGTGCGATAGTCAGAAATCCCAAAGTATTTTTGATGGATGAGCCGTTATCAAACCTAGATGCCAAACTTCGGGTACAGATGAGAGCGGAAATAAAAAAACTACACGAAAAACTGCAAACAACATTTATCTACGTAACCCATGACCAAACGGAAGCATTGACAATGGGCGACAGGATAGTTGTATTAAACAACGGCTGTATTCAACAGGTTGACACCCCCGAAGAAATATATAACAATCCCGTGAACACGTTTGTTGCAGGGTTTGTCGGCTCACCGCAGATGAATTTTATTGAAGGAAAAGACCTCGGATTAGACGAAAATATTTTGTACGGTGTAAGACCCGAAAAAATGATTAGACCTGACGGGGATATATCTGTTTTTGCGGATGTTGAAATATCCGAAATGCTTGGCAGCGAAAGGATTGCATATTTCAATGTCGGCGATAAGAAGTGCTGCGCAAAACTTGATGCCGATTACAATATCGGAAACACATTGAAGTTATCAATAAAATCTTCCGACTTGTATAAATTTGACCCGCAAACAGGACAAAGAATTTACTAGAAATCGTCTTTATCCGCCGGTATATCAACCCAAACAACCGTAATTTCCGGCTGCTTATAAAACGGATTAAACCGGTGGCTTTCGTTTGTGAAATCTATAATTGCATCGTAATAAGATATTTTCTTTGCAATGTTTTTTGTGTATTCAAATAAATCTGCCATCATTTTCCTAACTATCATAACAATTATATTTTGCACTATTAAATTGAATGAATAATCCCCACAAAGTACCGAATTGATTATATTAACTCCCCAAGATGAACTACCCTTTTTATCTATTGAACTTTACGTCAATAAAATTTATCTGTAAAGAAACAAAAAGGAGGATTTAAAATGGGACAAGAGCTAAAGGGTACAAGAACGGAACAAATATTAATCAATTCGTTTGCGGGAGAAGCCCAAGCCCGAAACAGATACACCTACTTTGCCAAAGCAGCGCAAAAAGAAGGTTATGAACAGATTGCATCAATCTTTTTGCAAACGGCGGAAAATGAATTAGAACACGCAAAATTGTTTTATAAACACGTGGTAAACAACCCCAACGCACACGTTGACGGATTTTATCCGTTTGAACTCGGCACAACCGAACAAAATCTTAAAAGTGCAATCGCGGGTGAAGAAGAAGAATTTAGCGTTCTTTATTATAACGGCGAACTTATATCAAAAGAAGAAGGATTTGATGAAATTTCGGACACTTTCAGACACGTAAGAGTTTCAGAACAACACCACGCACAAAGATACAAAGAACTTTACGAAAATCTTATAAACGACAGAATTTTCAAGAAGAACAAAAAAGAAGAATGGATATGCAGAAAATGCGGATATATACACATTGATAATGAGGCACCGCATGTTTGTCCCGCTTGCGCACACCCGAGAGCTTATTTTGAACTTTTATGCGAAAAATACTAGATTTGGAGGATATTTTTTATTGCGCTGAAAAGACATATTATATTATAATAACTGTAATATGAAACAACATTGGAAAGCGGTAACATTAACTGGAATTTTGGCATTAACCTGCGCGGCATACACGTGGGGTATTCCTGCCGCTATCAACATTAAAACCAATAAAAATTTTATTGAACAAAAAATATTTGAAAATTCCGGCTACAAAGTGGATTTGGGAAATCCGAACATAACAATGGGAATGTTTCCCTCGGTTTGGTTTGAAACCGACAACATTTCTCTTTTAAACGACGACAACACAAAAGCACTGTCTGTTAACAATCCCAAACTTAAAATCAATCTTTTTCCGCTTATTATGAAAAAACTGGTAATATCAAGGATTTTCGCTGATAAAGAGGATTTTTATTTTATTCTGAACGAGAATAACGAATTTTTGCTCGGTCAATACAAGCTGAAAAACACGACCGACAACAAGTTTACAATAACCAAAGCCAACTGGAACTTGGGCGAATATAACATATATCTTGACGACAAGCAGCGCGGTCAAAAAGTTAAACTCGAAGGCAAACACTTTGAACGCGGGAAATACGTTAAAAACAAGCACATTAAGTTCGTAACGGAAGGGAAATTCTATGCGGGCAACATTTTCACACCCTACAATGCCGATATATCAATAAATCTTCCCATAAACCGCTTTTCGGAAGATAAATTCAAAATTATTGCCAACATAGAAAATTTCGACCTTTCGTCAATATCAAATTATGTAAATATTATAAGCAGCGGAAAAATTACAAGCCTCAAGGGTAAAATTAATTTTATAGCCGACACCAAAACCGACAAATATTCCCACAAAAATATTTATACGACCCTGACATCGGAAAACCTTGAAATAAAAGGTAACGACGACGCTCAAACAATAGAATGCAAAGACAAACTTGTCGCAAAAATCGATTTTGACACGATTGAAAACGGAATAAATTTTGATAACTTCACAATTGATTCAAATAAAATACACGTAAAAGCAGACGGAAAAGTCTTTAATCTCGGTGAAAAAATTCCGAATTTAGCACTAAAAGTAAAAGTTGATGATACAAGGGCTGAAAATATTGTGAAATTGCTTCCATGGTCAGAAAAACTGCTGCCCGATTTTAACCTGTACAAACTTAAAAAATACGTATTCTATGCAAACGGACAAGCAGAATTGAGCTTCAACGGAAAAGGCAACCGACCGTTTGTCAACGGAGAAGCAAAACTTACTGATGCCTACCTTATAAAACCGCTTAAAGGCGCACCGGCAAATGCCGATGTTGACTTGAAATTCAAAGACCAACTTATGAACCTGAACGTGTTCGTACCGACAGGAGTTAATCAAAATGTTGTCGTAAAGGGTCGGGTTAAAATAGACGGTACAAAATACTCAGAACTTCAAATAAAAAGTACAGACTCAATTTCAATAGCAGAGGCGCAAGAAGTCTTAAATCCGTTGCACGAAATTTTAAAATTCCAAATAGGACCTGTTCCGATGATGAAAATTTCAGGACTTGGAAATATCGACATGCACTCTGCGGGAAGAAAAGTTGACCCCCACCTTTGGGGAAAAATTAATTTTAAAAATGCAAAAGCCTCATTTAACGATATTCACAATCTTACGGTTGAAAACGGCTCAGGAGAAGTTGTCTTTAACGATACCCTGACAACTTTCAAAACTTATAACGGCTACATAAACGGCAAACCCGTCGAAATAAAAGGTGATTGTACCGTTTTGGGAAAACTTAATGTTTTTATATCTTCAAAAAATCAAAACATACCGCTGTTGATAAAAACAATAAACACATCGCCGATACTCAAAGACGTACAAAAAGTCGTATCGCCGTTCACAAAACCGACAGGCACGGCAGACGTCAGCTTAAATATTTACGGAACAGCCAAAAATGCCGAAGAAGTCGTCTTTAACAAAGATATATTTTCAAAAGGAACAATAACACTTCACAATGCCTCAACCGTAATGCAAGACACTTACTTACCTTTTACAAAAGTAAACGGAGTTGTTAATTTTGACCAATACAATTCCGATTATGACGTAGTCGGATACGTGAGAAATTCAAAATTAAAGGTTAAAGGCACCGGAAACCAATCCGAAATAGACTTAACGGCAACATCTGACAAATTTGCAATCGCAGATTGTACGGATTTACTTTATCCGAAAATGAATTTGCCCTACCAAAAAGAAATCGGCAGAATTAACACCTCTTTTACCGGATATTACAAGGGTATAGCCGATGCAAATAAACTTGATTATAACAAAATTATAATTAACGGAAAGTTTTTTGAAAATAAAAACACCAATAATCCGATAAAAACAAACGGCGGAACATTTAGCATAAAAAACGGAACGCTCCAAACTTCCAAAATGAACGGAACATTCAACAGTAATCCGTTTATTTTGGCGTTCACAATCAAGGATATATTTAACAAAATGATTATATCCGATGCTCATTTCAATTTTAAAAACTTTGATTTAAACACGATAAACAGTATCAAAAATCAAATAACATTACCCGCACAACTGGCAAAACAGGCGGATAACATCTCCGATATACAGGGAATAATTGATATAAACGGCACAATGAAAAACGGAAACATATACGCAAACACAAGTATTAAAAACACCCGATTTAACTACAAACCAATCGGGGCAACCGTAAAAGTCCTTAACGGAGATATCAATGCAGAAGGAAACAGTGTTTATCTCAAAAAGATTAACACGCTCGTAAGCTCCATGCCGGTATTTGTTGACGGAAGTATAACAAATATTTTTAAAAATCCTGACTTAAACGTATTTGTGAGTGCAAAACCAAACCAATACTTTTTTGAACACATGTTTAACGAAAAATCCGTCTATCCCGTAAAAATAAAAGGCGACGTTAATTTTAACACCAACTTAAGAGGAAATTTTGATAAAATATATGCACGCTCAAACTTAAGTATAGGTGAAAATTCGTCAATCTACTATATGGGAGCGACAATTTCAGGCGCGCCGACAGGAGCAATAAGCGCAGACGGAATTACCACAAACCCTGTTACCGTATATTCAAATGCCGTATTATTCCCCGACAAAATCAAAATTAATTCCCTGAGCTATAACCAAACCCTGACTTCACAAAACAAAAGAAAATATCTTCAAAATCAACTGAATGTCTCGGGAGAAATTTCACTTTTAAAAAATAATATTCTCGGGTTTAAAAATCTCAAAATAAAAACCGCACAACCGACAAATGCCAGAATATTCAATATCCTGACCAAAAAACCGACAATAAAACAGGGAGTATTTACATCAGATTTAACAATCAACGGAACTTCAGCAGCACCGTACATTCTCGGACCTTTGAATATTACAAGCGTTGATATTCCGCTTCTCGATGCAACAATCCGCGATATCAATATTGATTTTCAAAAAGATTATATAAATTTGATGTCAAAAGGCACAGTTTTAACAAACGACATATTGACAAACATAAAAATCATAAACAAACCCAACCCGCCGTTGGTAATTGAAGATGCGCAAATTCAAATGGAAGAACTAAACCTGAATGTCTTAACAGAAGCCCTCAACGATTTTGACGTCGATAACACAAGAAACAAAATCCAATTGAGCGAAGAAATACCCGTTAATTCGGAAAAACTGCTTATCAAAAAAGCACAAATAAATGCCGATAAAATCCTTATCAAAAAAGCAAGCGCAACAAACTTTAATACCGATATAGAACTTGGAACGGATAATATTTTCAGAATAAAAGATTACGGATTTAACCTTGCAAACGGTACGGTAAACGGAGATATATCATATAACCTCAAAACTTATGAAGGCAGCGCGACAATGAAAATTAAAAATGCTGATGCACAAATTATAAGCGAAAATTTCTTCGATTTACCAAACCAAATGTACGGTTCAATAACAGCGGATATGAGCGCGTCTTGCAAAGGGCTTTCAAGTGTTGATTGCATTAAAACACTGTCGGGTGAAGGACATTTTAATGTTTCTGACGGAAAAATGCCAAAACTGGGTTCTTTGGAATATCTGTTGAAAGCAGGAAAC
>CANQSZ010000016.1 GCA_947626645.1 Candidatus Gastranaerophilales bacterium | reverse complement strand
TGCGGCAATGATTTATTCGACGGTTACATATCCGACACATTCACCTGTTAAAGTCGGTATCGATTACACAGGCGGTACAATTATGCAATACGGTGTTAAAGATGCCGTTTCAAGTGATGCTTTGGCTAAAACCCGTGCAAATTTGGACAAAATCGGAATCGGTAATTCCTATTTACAAGTCCTCAATGTTACACCTACCGCTGAAAATAACAATATCAAATCTATTATTTCAATCAGAACGAAATTCATTGACGAGGGTTCCGATATGTCAGCGGCGATTACTAACGTAATTAAAAGTGATTACAAAGATGCCGAGTTGGTTCAGGTTTCATCTGTCGGTCCGACTTTGGGTAAAGAATTGTTCAAAAATTCTTTAATCGCTTTAACTCTTGCAATCCTTGTTATGATTGCTTACATTTCGTTCAGATTTAAGTTTGAATATGCGATTGCGGCAATTTTGGGTCTTGTTCATGACGTTTTATTTGTTATAGGTGTATTCTCAATTCTCGGAATATTCTATAACGTGCAGGTTGACGGACTGTTTTTGACCGCAATTCTTACCGTTATCGGTTTTTCCATTAACGATACAATCGTTACTTTTGACCGTATCAGAGAGAATTTAAGATATTACGGAAAGAAAATGACCTACGGTGAAATCGTTGATGCTTCCGTTAACCAAACACTTGCAAGAAGTATTAACACTTCGTTAACGACATTTTTAACACTTGCGGCATTGTATTTCTTCGGCGGAGTTACAACAAAAGACTTTGTCCTTGCTATGATGCTCGGTATCGTTATCGGTACTTATTCAAGTATATTCTTCTGCTCGATGCTTGTTGATTTTTGGAACGAAAGAAAAAATCAGCCCGCTCACCCTGCGGTTGAAGGTTAATTTGTTTGACGGATATACGATAAAAGCGTCGGTTTTTTAAATCCGACGCTTTTTATTTTATGTTAAATCAAATATTTAGAATTTTTTAAGTTTAGCGTGCAGAGCATCCATGGCTTTTTTGCCGAGTTTTCCGAAATCGACCGTGTACATTACGCTTTCTCCGAGGTTCATAACATCTGTTATATGCCCGACTCCCAATTGTTCGTGGAATACTCTTTGACCAACCTCAAAAACGTCTGTTAGAATTTGTGCGGCTTTTCGTTGTTCTTCGCGTTCTTTTGCTTTCTGTTGTTCTTCCGCAAGTCGTTTTCTTCGCTCATCTGCCATTCTTTTTATGGCATTGTCTTTAAAAAATGCCGCTATTTTTTCTTCTTCGCGAGCTTTGTTGATTTTGGATTTAATTAAAATCGTTCTTTGCGGTGTTCTTTCGGACTTTTGGTATGACGTTGAAGAATAAGTTGATTTTTTCCCGCCGGAGGCAAGTCCTTGTCGTTTCGGTGCCGTAAAGTTTGCCCCAAACCCTTTTGTTGGTCTTATATAGCCGTCATTATCCGATTGAATATTTGATGATTTTGCTTTTGAAACGGCATTTCTAAAGGTTGAAGTTGTGCTTGCGGGATTTTCCGATTCAAATGATTCAATAAGGTTTGCGGGAATTTCGTCGATAAATCTTGAGGGGTTATAGTATCGGTATTCACCCCATGTTTGCCGTCTTTTAGAGGATACAAGATACAATTTTTCTTTTGCTCTTGTTATTCCGACATACATCAATCTGCGTTCTTCTTCGACTTGGGTGGGAACTTGAAGTGTTTTTTGGCTCGGGAAAATTCCCTCATCCATTCCCGCTATAAAGACTACCGGAAATTCCAAACCTTTTGCGGAATGCAGTGTCATCATTGTTACGCAGTTTGTTTCTTCTTCCATTGAATCCAAATCCGAAACGAGTGCAACCTGTTGCAAAAATTCTCCCAACACGTTATCGTCTTGTTCGGGGACAAATTCTTCCGCTACGTTAACAAGCTCTTGCAAGTTGTTTATATCGTCTTGGTATTCGGGGTTTGCTGCTGCTTTTGCCTGTAATTCCGCCAAATATCCCGATTTTTCTATCACCGTTGTTACAAAATCTTTCAAGGAAAAAGAGTCTTTAACCTGCTTAAATTTTTCTATGAGGTTTGCAAAATCCTTGAGTTTTGAGCGTGTTTTGGGGGCAATTGGCGACTCGTCGCAGATTTTTATTGCTTCAAAAAGGCTTATGTTTTTTTCGTTTGCAAAATCTGACAGGCTTTTCATTGTCGTATCGCCGATTCCGCGCTTGGGAATGTTGATTACTCTGCGCAAACTCTGGGAATCTTCGGTGTTGTTTATGAGTTTAAGATAGCAAAGAACGGTTTTTACTTCCGCGCGGTCGTAGAACTTTGTTCCGCCGTAAATTCTATATGGAATCCCCGATGCCATGCAGGCTTCTTCTAACGCTCTTGATTGGTTGTTTGTTCTGTATAAAATTGCGTATCTGTTGTAGCTTGAGTTTGCGCTGCGTTTAATATTTGATACTATGTAGTTTGCTTCGTCCGCTTCATCCGAGGAGGTATAACAGCTGATTTTTTCACCTTCTCCTTTGTTGGAGTATAAAACCTTATCAACTCTGTCCTGATTGTTTTCAATAACGGCATTTGCCGCATTTAGGATGTGCGCTGTCGAGCGGTAATTCTGTTCAAGTTTTATGACTTTTGCATCTTTAAAATCTTTTTGGAAGTTCAAAATAATCGTAAAATCCGCACCGCGCCAAGAATATATCGACTGGTCAACATCTCCTACAACGCATAAAGAACGCTCGGCGGGAACTTCTTTTTTGCCGTTTGTATAAAGCAAATTAACAAGCCTGTATTGTGCAAGGTTTGTGTCTTGATATTCGTCAACAAGAATATGCTGAAACTTTTGATAGTAATGCGTTCTGACTTGTTCGTTCTGCTCCAAAAGTTTCACCGTCAATAAAAGCATATCGTCAAAATCGATTGCGTTGTTGTTGTTTAATGTTTTTTCGTATTCTTCAAATACCGCGGCAATCTTTTGTGATTTGTAATCTTTTGCGAAAGTGGCGAAGGTGTTAGCGTCTTGCATTTTGTTTTTGGAATTGGAAATAATTGTCTTCACCAGCTTTGTCGGATAAACTTTTTCATCAAGATTCAGTTTTTTTATTGCCCTTGTAATAATTTGGTTAGTATCGGAATCATCGTAAATGGTGAAGTTTTTATCAAGATGTTTGCCGGATGCGGTGTTGTATTTGTCGATATTTTCTCTCAAAATTCTTCCGCAGATGCCGTGGAAAGTTCCTACCCACATGTATTTTACGGTTTTTTCGCCGATAATATTTCCGATACGCTCTTTCATTTCTCTTGCGGCTTTGTTTGTGAAAGTGACGGCAAGTATGTTATTCGGATTAATCCCGTTTTTAATCATATAGGCAATACGTGTAGTCAAAACTTTCGTCTTGCCCGAACCTGCTCCCGCCAGTATCAACAACGCTCCCTGCATCGTTTGAACGGCTTGTGCCTGTTCCTTATTAAGATTTTCTAACAGATTTTCCATGACCTCTTCCCAAATCGAAAAAAATATGATATAATTAAGCATAGTTGAAAAATGTAATTAATGCAATTAGAAAAGGTAAATGAAGAAATGACAGAATGCGATATGGAAATTTTATTAAGTTCGGAAGAATCAAACGATGAGGATGTCCGAAAGTCGATAGTTGTGCCTATTGACGAGGATATGGATACAGTTAAATCATCGTCTCCGAATACGGTTGATGAATTGGCAATGGAACTTGCCACAATCAAGCAATCAGCCAAAAAAATAGCCATTATCGGAAGTCGTAATCTTCCTATTACGCATCAGCAAATGATTGAAACCCTTGCAACCGCTCTTGTTATGCAAGGAAACACAATCATCACCTCCGGCGGTTCATCGGGTACAAATGCCGCAGCCATCAGAGGTGCCATGAAAGCTAACCCCGAAAAGTTGAGCGTCGTTTTACCGCAAACTATCGGTCAGCAGCCCAGTGATGTTCAAGACCAGCTTATCGGTGTTCCTAATATTATCGAACACGCAGACAGAGCCATGATGACACTGGCTGATGCTTCCAGAGTTTGCAACAGAGAAATTATTGACGAATGTAATCAGTTGATTTGTTTTCTTTCTCATACAAGTAAAACGCTGCATAATGCCGTTCAGTATGCTGAAGAAGGGCACAAAGTTATCACCGTATTTTATTTAGATTAATAGGTTTTTTTATGAGTGATAATTTTAAGAAATTAACGGGTAAAAATCCCAAGGATTTTGAACCTGTCGCTTTTAATCTTATAAATAATCCCGATGTCGAACTTTTTGCCGAATTGGTCGAAAAAGACGATTTTCTGTTCGATTTTGTTAAACAAAATGTCACTAATCGACTTCAAAAAGTTTGCAACGGTTCTAATTATTTGAATTTGCTCGAATTTATGAAGTATTATTCCCCTTCTTACGAGGAATTTGTCGTTTCTAATTTAGCAAAATATGCCGATGAAGATTTAACCGACAAAATGCTTGATATATTTGAAAACGGCTCTGTCGATGAAAAAACTTACTGTGCAAAATTCTTTTCGTATATTCAAGATTCGCTTGCGATTGATTTGCTCAAAAAATATGCGTTTGACGAAAATTCTTCTCTGGCTTCAAATTGCGCCCAAACGCTCGGCGTTTTTAAAGAAAAATCCTCTTTCAATCTCGCCCTTGAAAAACTTAATTCCGATGATGATTTTGAAAAACTCGCATCTGTTAAGTTTTTGGTTTCTTACGGTGATGTTTCGGCTGTTGATAAAATTGTTGAGGCATCTAAAACTTGTGCAATGTCCGAAAATATCGCATCGGAAATTTTGTACCTGATTGATTGGTTTACTCTGTATGAAAATAACAAAACCAATGCGCTTTTTATTCTCAATCTTATTGTAAACGCGCTTGGTGAAATTACAGGACTTTGTCAGATTTTTGATTTTAATTTGTATGAAATATTTGAGTATTTGAAAAATCAACCGCTGACATCCGGAATTGCCGTTGTGTTACTCAATGCGAGGGATAAGTTTTTTACCCTCACCGAAAACGACGAGTACCTTTATGATGAATCAAAAGAGGTAAAACAGGAAGTTAACGATATTAAAAAATTACTCACACCGCTTGATACTCAACTTTATCGCCAAAAAACCGATGATGAGCTTGATGAAAAAAGTTTGTTTGTTTTCACGGCACTGGATTTATCCGATAATATCGAGAAAATAAGAAGTTTGTTAACTTCTTCCAACCAAACGGTAATCCTCAAAGCACTTGAGGTCTTGAAATCCGCTGATGTGTTACAAGATGATGATAAAAAACTTGCCTTAACCAAGCTGGATGATGTAAATTTAAAGAGTATAGCACAGGCAATGTAAAAATAAGGAGAAACAGTAATGCTTTTATTTCTTTCACCCGATGATACCCGCAAAGCACCCGAAGGTTATCGCAAAATTTCCAATAATATAATTATGGACAGCTATTTGAAAATGGATATTGATAACAATTTCCGTATTTCAAAAAATGAGTGGATGTTTTCAATGATTAAACTTTTGGAAAAAGATTTGGAATTGTTGGAAAAACAAGGACCCGATTCTGTTATGAGCGCAATTCAAGATTTATCGGACGAATTTGACCGCTACGATGTTAACGGCAACAAATTCCTCGATTACGAAGAATATAAAGCTATCATTTCCAATAATTTTTATATTTCCGAATAGCTTGTTATTCTTTTATTTAGAAAATTTATTCATAAGATTTTCAATCCACGACGGTTTCAATCCTAAAGCCGCTTCAATATCTTTTTGCGGGAGCTTTGATGACATTTCAAACGTGTCAAAAGGGTTTTTGGAATTGAAAATGCTGTTATTATCTTCTTTTTCTTTTTTTCTTTGTCCGCGCATCATATAACCCGTGTTGCCGCCGCTGCCGCCATCGTTATTCATGTTGGCTGCCGCTTTTATTATCGGTTGCGTTCTTCCTATGTTTGCGTCGAAACTCATTTTTCCAATTCCTTTTTTGTTCCCTTACTTATATAAAGTATAATAGTGTTAAAAAATTGTTACATTCGTAGTAAAATTGTTACAATTATTAATAATTCATTTTGTATAAAACACTTGATATGACTTATAATTCAGCCAATGTAAAATTTTGTTAACAACTGTATGATGAGATTAAATTTTTTATAAAAAGTGCCGTTAATACATGGGTACAAGATAAGGGATTTGGCATGTCAATAGCAATCAGCTCTACATTAGAATATTTGCAATCAAGGCTTAATATACCTGATATGAAGATGCAGGTATATGCGGACAAATCATTGGAAGAAATTCTTGAAGCCGAGGCAGCGGAGGGTAATCAGGCTGCCATTCAGCTTGCTGCCGATATGTTCAGCGATCCCAATATCTTAATCGAATTGTTTCAACTTGCCGATCCCGAAAACAAACTCATTATCCTTCAATCAATGACTTCATCTCAATTGGAAAAACTTATCCCGATGCTTGAAACCAACGATATGCTTGAAGGATTGCAATTTTTTACTCAAGACGGCTTGATGGAGTTGTTGAAAGATATTCCGAAAGAGGAGCTTGTAAAGACTGTTTTTCAGATGTTTTCGGAAGAACAAATTATCGAATTTATGCCCGAAAAAGAAATTGATAAAGTTTTAACCGGACTTGATATGGATAAAGAATTACTTTTGAGAAATTTAAAATCCATACCTGAGATATATTTGCAGCAGATGGTTGAAAGTGTTACGGGCGAAGAACAAGACGGTAATTGTACTGAAATGATAGGAAAAATTGCACAATTTGGCGATATGGATTACAAAAAAGCCATTACAAATTTGCAGCCGGTACAAAAAAGGGAATTAACTTTGATGATAACCTCAACCGAGCCAAAGTATTACCTGAACTTCAGTACGGAAGCCTACACTCATATAATAAACAGAGAGCGTGAAAAAGACGACATCATTAAATCAATGGGGGTAATAAAGCCCGAATATTTGCAAAAAATGATGGAAAAACTTCCTCAGGATTTGTTGGCGATTGTAATAACTCAGGTTGATACGGACAAATTTGCCGACGCGCTTATTAACAAATTCCCCGAAACTTTAGCAAAGTTTATTGCCGGATAGTGTTGATATTGCAAGTTTCAAGGCTTCGTCGGTGAAACGTTTTTTCATTTCAATTCTTGGAATATCGGGTGATAACCGAACTTCTTTAATTGTGAGGATGCCTTTGTATCTTATTGAGATAAAAACAAGCCCTACGGGTTTTTGTGGTGTTCCTCCGGTGGGTCCGGCAATTCCTGTTGTGCATAACGCTACATCGCACCCTGTGACATTAAAAAGACCTTGCGCCATTTGTTGTGCGCATTCTTCGCTTACCGCACCATAGTTGTCTAAAACTTCGGTTGTTACCCCTAAAATTTTATGCTTGGCTTCGTTTGCGTAAGTTACAAAATTAAGTTTGACGTAATCAGAACTTCCCGAAACGTCGGTGAGCCTTGAACTTAACAGTCCGCCGGTACAGGATTCTGCTGTGGCTATTGTCAATTTATTTTCGATTAATATTTTTCCCAATTCTTCTTCTAAAGTCATATTTAACACCTTTATTTAACAGTATGATTCAAATTTTGCTTGGATTCAATTAAACACTTGCGGGAGAAATGCACGAACTTATCGCATCAATCAGACGCTTTACCGGAACAATTCGGATTTTGCCGTGTTTAACGTCTTTATTTGCATAAGGGATTATTGCCTTTTTAAACCCTGATGCGACAGCTTCGTTGAGTCGTTTTTCCAGATTATTAACCGGATGAATTTCACCTGACAAACCTATTTCACCGATAATAACCGTTTGCGGATCAACCACGACATCTCTTGCACAGGTTGCAATGGCAAGCGCAATTCCCAAATCTGCCGAAGGCTCGGAAACTTCCGCTCCGCCCATAACGTTTATGTAAACATCCTGCTTGGATAAATTCAACCCGACACGTTTTTCAAGCACCGCAAGAATTTGAAGCACTCTGCCGGAATCCACTCCGTTGGAAACTCTGCGAGGCGACGGATACGGAGTTGTTCCGACAAGTGCCTGAATTTCGACCAACAGCGGGCGTGTTCCTTCATTGGTTACAATTATTGCACTCCCGGGGATTGTTTCTTGCGAACGCTCGTTTAAGAACATTTCGTTCGGGTTTTTGACTTCGATAAGTCCTTTTGCCTGCATCTCAAAAATCCCGACTTCCGATGTGTTTCCGAAACGATTTTTCATCGAACGAAGTATTCTGTAGGATTTGTATTTATCACCTTCAAAATAGATTACGGTATCAACCATGTGTTCTAAAATCTTCGGTCCTGCAATATTTCCGTCTTTTGTTACGTGTCCTATTATCATCATTGTGATGTTTTGGGTTTTTGCAATTTGCATAAGAATATTGCAGCATTCTCTGATTTGCGAAACGCTGCCTGATGAACTCGTGATGGTTTGCGAATATATTGCTTGAATACTGTCAATTACGACCACGTCGGGTTTTATTTCGTCAATTTGTTTTCTTATGTTTTCAAGATTTGTTTGAGGATAAATGTACAGATTATCGGCATTAACTTCAAGCCTGTTGGCACGAAGTTTCAATTGGCTTAAGGATTCTTCGGCAGAGACGTAGAGAATTTTTTTACCGTTTTTTGAAAGCTCTCCCGAGGCTTGCAGAAGAATTGTCGATTTGCCAATTCCGGGGTCTCCTGCAATTAAAACAAGTGAACCTTGAACAAGTCCGCCCCCGAGTATTCTGTCAAATTCGGAAATATTCGTGCTTACTCTTACTTCTTCTCCTATGCGGATGTCGTTTAATAATGACGGTTTTGTATCGTTAATTATTCCTTGAGGGGAAGTGTTTTGGACTTTTATGGCCGAGATAACTTCTTCATTGAAAGTTCCCCACTGTCCGCATTCGGGACATTTCCCCAAATATCCCGCCGATTCGTATCCGCACTGTTGACATACCCATTTTGTTTTTACTTTTGCCATAAATTTATTTTCCCCTTTTGAATTTGTCGAGGTTGTTTACCCTTTAGAGTTATTTAATTTTTCAACGATTTTCAAGACGTTTGATTTTAGGGTTTCGTAATCTGAATCGTTTTCTATTACGTAATCCCAGTTGTTAATGTGGTCAAGCCCTGTTTCGGTGATGTCGTTTTCGCCGACAAGATTACCTCTTGACATTCTTGTTTGGCGCGTTGCGTTTACTCTTATGGTTACGGCACCCGCGTTTTTGAATACATCGTATTCGTGCTGAACCCTGACATCTGTCACCATAATATTTCCGTCTTGTTCAAGAATTTTTTTAAGCCAGTAATCGGGGTCTTGCTCTCTGCCCCAATTCCCGAGTTTTATCAAGTCCGTACGGTATAAGGCTTTGTTTTTTTCAATCTCCTCATAAGTCAGACCTTTTTCTTTTCCGTAAGTGAGTTTTATAATATCACCCATGGCGCAGCGTTTGTAGGAAGGCATTACAGATAGCATAATTTTTGCGGCGGTGTCTTTTCCCGAATATTGCTTGCCTGAAAAAATAATGATTCTGTCAGCCATTTTAACTCCTTTTCGATTATTTTAGCACGGAAAATTATTTTATCCCGTGTGTAATAACTAATTCATTATAACACACTTATATCGGATAAGGTTAATATTATAATAAATAACCTGTACAATGCCCGAGTGAGGGATTTATTGATGTGAAAATTGCTTAATAATATTTTGGGAGGTAAATTATGCAAATAATAAAAATCATTACTTATATTCTTGTAATCATCGGTGCATTGAACTGGGGGCTTGTCGGAATTTTTAACTTTGATTTAGTGAGAACGATTTTTGGTGAAATGACTTTGATTTCAAGAATTATATACGGCTTAATCGGTGTAAGCGCGATTATATATTTGTTGACGTCTTACAATGATTTAAGAGATTAAACCAAAACGAAATAAAAAAAGTTTGAAAAGGGCGGATTTTTCCGCCTTTTTTCGTGTAATCTTTTACAGGGTAATGTCAATTTCATTTCCGAGTTTGTCGGTTATGGGTTTTACAAATTCTTTGAGGTCGTTTTTTGTTGCTTTGGGGTTGTGTTCCGTATAATCTTCTATATCTTTGGAGGCTTTTGCTATTTCGGGGTATTTATTCTTTATCTTTTCCCCGATTATTTGCATATAATATCTGTATCCTCTGTTGCCTGCGGCTTTGAACGGTTTATCCCAAAATTCGTCGATAAATTTTTTTTGTGCGGATATACATTCGGAGTTTATTCTTCTCAATGTCGTTAATTCCAAAACTTCTACCGTACTGAATTTCGTACCGAATGACAATTTCGTATTTGTTATTTGCATATTCATATCCGTTTATAAACACGTGAAAAAATTTTTTTGCTAATGTAAAAATTTTTTTGTATCAAAAAAGCCGATAAGGGGACTTGAACCCCTGACCTACTGATTACGAATCAGTTGCTCTACCATCTGAGCTATATCGGCATTTTTTACAGTTTCATATTTGATATTATCATTATAACGTAAATTATTTTTATTGCGATTATCCATCCGAGAATGAAAAGAACAAACCATAATCTCACCCAGTTTTGCTGCGTTTGATTGAATTTTTCAACGGAATCCCATTGCTGCGATTCCCATGCCCATTTGTTTCCTTCAATCCCAAACCAGATTGATATTGCTAACGGTCCCGCCAACGGTATCAGACAAGCCGGAAAATACAACAGTGTTATGTACTTTTTGTGCATTATTCCCCATATCCAATTGAGCAAAAACGCACCCCAGTTGAAATGTCTTACTTCTTCCGGAATATTCTTTGTCGTGTCCATGTCTTTTCCTGTCGTTAAACGGGTTCACTTCTCTATGATATAACCCTCGATGTCGAATGTCAATTATTTATTGTTAATAATTCTTTTCTTTTATTTCTTGTATTAGGGTTTTGTTTTAGGTATTATAGCCATGCGGTATTTTTAAAAAAGGAGAGTCTTATTATGAAAAAATCAATTAAAGATTTAGGCGACGTCAGAGGAAAAAGAGCATTAGTCAGAGTTGACGTAAATGTACCTCTTGATGCGGACAAAAATGTTACCGATGATACAAGAATACAGGCAATCTTGCCTACGGTAAACTTCTTGAAAGAAAAAGGTGCAAAAATTATTTTGATGGCTCATTTGGGCAGACCAAAAGGCGAGTGGAATACGGAATTTTCATTAGAGCCCGTTGCAAAATACTTATCAAAAGTTTTAAACGAAGATGTAAAATTTGTATCAACTCCTGTGGGTGAAGGTGCAGAAAAAGATTTGGCAGACTTGCAAGACGGTCAGGTCGCACTTTTGGAAAATATCAGATTTTATAAAGCCGAAGAAGCAAAAGATGATGATATGACATTTGCACAAGAATTGGCAAAACTGGGTGATTTCTACGTTAACGACGCGTTTGGCGCGGCACACAGAAATCACACTTCAACCGCTAAATTGGCTAAAATCTTAAAACCCGCGGTATCGGGCTTGTTGATGGAAAAAGAAATAAGATGCTTATCTCAAGCGTTGGATAATCCTACAAGACCGTTTACGGCTGTTGTAGGCGGTGCTAAAGTTTCATCCAAAATTGGTGTTTTGGAAAACTTAATCGACAAAGTTGATAACTTAATCATCGGCGGCGGCATGGCTTACACTTTTGTTAAAGCTAACGGCGGAAAAATCGGTAATTCAATCTGTGAAGATGACCAATTGGATGTAGCAAGAGCTATTGAAAAGAAAGCGCAAGATAAAGGCGTTGCTCTTGTTATGGCATCAGACGTTTTGGTTACAAATGATTTTTCGGGCAACGGTGAAAATAAATTCGTTGAAATCGACGAAATTCCCGACGGCTTTGAAGGCGTTGATGCAGGCTTAAATTCAAGAAAAGCGTTTGCTGAAGTTTTGAAAGCATCAAAAACAATATTGATGAACGGACCTGTCGGTGCGTTTGAAAATCCCGCGTTTGCCGATGGTACTAAAGCGGTTTTATCTGCTATTGTTGAAGCAACAAGAAACGGTGCGGTATCTGTTATAGGCGGCGGCGATTCTGTGAGTGCGGCTAAAAAATTCTGTAATGCCGATGATTTCACTCACGTTTCAACAGGCGGCGGGGCTTCTTTGGAATTTATCGAAGGTAAAGTCCTCCCCGGTGTTGCTGCGCTGGATGAAGTCTAATATTTTTCAGCAAATATATAAAAAGCAGAAATTTTTAAATTTCTGCTTTTTTTGCGCAAAAAAAATTTTGTTCGGATTTTATATTTTCAGAAAGGATTTTTTATAATGGATATAAATTTTACGGGATTTAAAAATATCGGCTCAATTGCTTGCTCTGTTAACGATTTTATTATCGCGGGCAAAAAAGACTTGAAAACTGTTTCTTCACCGAATAATTTTTTTGATGCAAAAATTCTTAACGTTCATTTAACAGATGATTTTAACGGTAAGGATTTGACAGAATTTTACAAAGGCGCTCAAAAAAGCAGCTTGGAAAGTTATCTTAATCCTGTTAATAAACAGTTTATTCATATTTTATTGCTGAAAAATAATATTGAAAAACCCGCAAGAGGAATTTTTATAAACGATTCAAAATTGGATTTGACGGATGAAAATTTGTCGGTGTTTTCGTTTTTAGGGAAATTGTTAAGAAGAATATCACAAACTCCCGAGGAAAAACTCGTTGTGAATAAAGATTATCTTGAAGGTGAAGATTGCGCAAATGCTCTTATTCCGAATATTGATTTAAAAGATATAATAGCAAATACGCTTACCCAAAAAATCCGCAGTTTGTTTAGTTTTGAAAATATATCAAAAGATACCGGTGAAAAAGCATACGCTGATTTTATCAATAAGGCGCACTCTTATGATACGGTTCACAACAACACTAAAGCTATGTGCAATATTTTACAAGATACTATGGTGGATTATTTTAATTTGTCAAAATATAATTTCATTGACCGAAAATTAAATTAATGTAAAAATTGGTTTATGAATTACATATTTTATTTTTTAATCGTAGTTTCAATAATTATCGGCGCAATCAACGGCAGGCTTCAAGAGGTTGTGAATGCGCTCATGTCGGGAGCGGAACTTTCGGTTAAAATAGCAATTTCTTTAATAGGAATAATGGCGTTTTGGCTCGGGGTTATGAATATAGCCGAAAAATCGGGCTTAATCGCATGGATTTCAAAATTATTAAAACCCGTTACGCGGATTTTATTTAATGAAATTCCCTCTGATTCACCGGCGGTTGGCGATATTGCGATGAATTTTACGGCAAACGCTTTCGGGTTGGCTAATGCGGCAACTCCTTTCGGGATTAAGGCGATGGAAGAATTGCAAAAAGAAAATGATGATAAATCAACCGCATCAAATTCAATGTGCCTGTTTTTGGGTATGAATACCGCCGGTTTTCAACTTATTCCGACGACCGTTCTTGCGGTTTTGGTCGGTATCGGGTACAAAAATCCCACTGAAATTATTGCTCCGACGCTTTTTGTTACTCTAATCGCTTTTATTGGCGCAATCGTTTTGGCAAAAGTTTTTCAGAAATTTTACCCGACAGGGAAAGTGAATAAGGAGGTTCAAGATGACTAATCTTCTTAATTTGATTTCTTTGTGGGCTTTGCCGGTACTTCTGATAACTGTTTTGACGATAGGAATATTGAAAAAAGTGCCGATTTATGAGGAATTTACCGAAGGAGCAAAAGACGGATTTAAGGTTGCCGTTAATATTATTCCGTATTTGGTCGCGATAATAGTCGGAATATCAATGTTCAGAGCAAGCGGTGCCGTTGAAATGATTGCAAACGGCATGGCTTCGGTGTTGTCTAAATTCAATGTTCCGACAGACACTTTGCCGTTGATGATTGTTCGCTCGCTTTCGGGGTCGGCTGCTTTGGGGGTATTTTCCGATATTGCTCATAATTCGGGTGCGGATTCTTTTGCGACAAAACTTGCCGCCGTTATGGTAGGCAGCAGCGAAACGACTTTCTATGTTCTTGCGGTTTATTTCGGTGCGGTCGGAATCTCCAAAATCCGATACGCTTTGATTGTCGGATTATTGGCTGATATTATCGGAATTGTTGCAGCTGTTTTGGTATGTAACCTGATGTTTGCATAGCATCTTCCCAACTTTGGGTGTATTCGGTTATTTCGTTTTTTACGATTTCCTGTACCAAAACCGCATAGTTTATATTTGTACAATCTATTTTTTCTATTCTTTCAATTGTATAACCTTTTGAGCCGCAATTGTGACAGAATTTTTTTTCGGGAACAATTTCACCGTTTCTGATTGTGGCGGATTCTTTTACTCCGCAGCATGAACATCTTACCAAATACCACCTGTTTTCTATCAATTCACCGCAATCCGGACAGTAGCCGATATCTTCCGTCGGTGATATTTTCGGGTGCGTACATTTTTTATTCGGGTTAAATATATTACTCCATTGCATACCAACTTTATAATTATATTTTTGGCTTTGTCAATATTATCCCAAATATTTTTGCAATGTTTCACGTGAGAATACTTCCACGCTGTTTTTGGAATGGATAAACACCATTGCGGTTATGATTGATTTTAGGGTATCAAAATCCGAAAATGCCATTTTCTTTCGTAAATCTTCCATATTATTTGCAAGAAATTCCATAATAACCGTTTTGTCGTTATAAACAAGGCTTGCAAAATAATCAAATGATTCTTTCGATTTAATGCCTTCAAGATAGATAATATCAGGCGATTGAAATTCAATAAATCGTGCGGCTTTATCCATATTAAATCCGACATTTTCGTTGAACTCGCACTGATTAACCCCTTGAAGTTCGTATTTTGAAATACTTTCAAGTGTCATAATATTTTTGGTTTTTGTTTTGGCAGCCTCAAGCAAAAGTGAATAAATGACATGAGTTTTTCCGCTCAAAGATGAGCCGCAAACCAATACAATCCCCGGTTTTTCAAGTGATTGGCGAATTTCTGCCAATTCGGTTTTTGAGGTAATAATTTCATCCAATGCTTTTGGCGGTTTGTAAATTTTGAGAAAAATTCTTTCGCCCATAATTGTCGGGAAAGTCGAAACACTTGCAATAACGATGATGTTGTCAACTTTAAAACACAATTTCCCAAGCTGAGGAACTTCCGACACCGACGGGTCAAGTTCTGCTAATGTCTTGAGTTTAGCCACAAATGACGAAACAAGAACTGTCGGAATGCAGCCTTTATTGGATAATTCACCTTGCTTTTTAAAATTTACTCCAAGCCCTTCGTCTTCTCCTTGGAACGTTACTTCGTGTATCCCTTCCAAGATTGCCTGTTTTAAGATTGCACGAATAATTTTTTGGATATGGTTGTCGCTTAAATCCTCTTTGTGAAGTTCATCTTGCCAGTCGTAGCCGGTGTTTGTTTCCGTTGTAATATTGCCTACGGTTACGTCAATTTTGTAGTATTTGTCAATTTTTTTCAAAATGCTTTCTTCTGATGATAAAACCGGATCAATCTCGCATTCGGCGGTTTCCATAATTTTGTCAATCGCAAATAAATCTCTGGGGTCAGCCATCGCAACAGTCAGTGTGTTTTCGATTTTAAACAGAGGGATAATTCTGTATCTGCGCGCATCCGAATAGCTTATGAATTTTAAACAATTAGGGTCAAGCTGGTAATCATCAAGATTTACAAACGGAGTATGAAGTTTTGATTCAAGAAATTTAATAAGTTTTTCTTCCGTCAAAAAGCCCGAATTGATGAGTGCTTGTCCGATATTTATGTTTTGTGCATTGGCAATTTCTTCCGCCTGCTCAACAACTTCATATTGTACAAGTCCTTCTCTGACCAAGTCATATTTTAAAGTTTCAAGTGTTTTGTTAGTAATAATATTCATCTTATTTTTCTTGTTCCAGATATTTTTGAACCGTTTTAACGACCTCATCCAAATCGAACGGTTTTGTAATGTATTCATCGGCGCCTGTTTCTTCTCCGATGAGTTTGTCCTCCTCTTGCGACCTTGCTGTTATCATCAATATCGGTATATTTTTGTATTTGTTGTCAAATTTCAACAAACGGCTTATCTTAAATCCGTTAATTCTGGGCATCATTACGTCTAAAATTATTAAATCGGGTATAATTTCTCTTGCAAGTTTCAAGCCGTCTTCGCCGTTATATGCGCAATAACAGGTGTAATCGCAATTTTCCAACACAAATTTTAAACTCTCAACAATATCTTGTTCATCATCCACGATAAGAATTTTTTTCATATTGTCCCCTAATCATTTAAAAATGCTAATTTAATTACAGTATAACATATTTTTTCTTGCGGTAAAACTTGTTAATAACTGTAAACTATTTTATAAAATTTCTTTGCTTAATATTTTCGCGGGTCAACAATCTTATCTCATTATCGATTTCAAAAATTTCATCAATCGAGGGTGATTTTACGGGGGTATGTTTTTCCATCATTTTTTCGGTAATTTCGTATATATCGTAGAGTTTAATCTCGTCTTTAAGAAAGGCAAAAACGGCTTCTTCATTGGCGGCATTAAGACAAACCGTTGCACTGCCGCCCGTTTTGCCGGCATTGTATGCAAGGTTTAGTGCCGGAAATTTGTCAAAATCGGGTTTTTCAAAATCGAGTCTTGCAATTTCCGAGAAACTGAAACTTTTTGATTTTATCCCTTCAAACCTTTGAGGATAGCAAATTGCGTATTGAATTGGAATGTGCATGCTTGGCAATCCCAACTGCGCTATCACGCTTCCGTCAACGTATTCTATTGCCGAATGTACAATGCTTTGAGGGTGGATTACAACATCTGTTTTTTCATAAGGCATATTGAAAAGATGATGCGCTTCAATTATTTCCAAACCCTTATTCATCAATGTCGCAGAATCAATGGTAATCTTTTGCCCCATATTCCATCTCGGGTGTGCCAAAGCCTGCGATACCGTTGCGGATTTCATTTCTTCAACCGTTTTATTCAAAAACGGTCCTCCGCTTGCCGTTATTATCAGCTTTTCAACTTGTGAAATATCTTTTATGCACTGGTGGATTGCGCAATGTTCACTGTCAACGGGAATTATGTTTACATTCGCCTCTTTTGCCTTTTTCATTACGATATCACCTGCCATAACAAGGGTTTCTTTGTTTGCAAGTGCAATATCAATCCCGTTTTCTATCGCTTTTAATGTCGGTTTCAGTCCGATTTTCCCCGATACCGCGACAAGTATAATATCATTTTCCCTGTTTGAACAGATTTCTTCCAACCCTTCATTTCCTTGCAAAATTTTTGCGTTGTGAGAACCTTTCAAACTTTCAGGTGATGAATTTGAACAAATATATTTCGGTTTAAACCTTTCGGCTTGTTCTCTTAAAAGCTCTGTGTTGCTTCCTGCGGTTAGTGCGACAATTTCAAACCTGTCGTGGAGCTTTTCTATCACTTCAAGTGATTGTCTGCCTATTGAACCGGTTGAGCCGAGTATGCTTATTTTTCGCTTTTTATTATCCATAAATAAATTATATTACAAAAGTTCTTTTTGTATTGTTTTTGTTTCCATATTCTTTGAACTTACGGGAAGCGCAAAATGAAAACTTGACCCGTGATTTTCTTCACTGTCGCACCAGATTGTCCCTCTGTGTGCTTTTATCAGTTGCTTTGCAATGGGTAATCCTAACCCTGTTCCGCCGACTTTTCTTGAAAGCGAGTTTTCTATTTGCGTAAACTTGTCAAAGGCTCTGAGTAAATCTTCTTCTTTTATCCCTATTCCTTCATCAATTACGCTTACCACAATGTAATTTCCGCTGAGCGATTTAACATCGTTTTCAAAATATTGGTTTGTAACTATATCTTGTGCGTTTTTAAGCTCGGATTTTATTGTAATATTTTTTCCTTGAGGTGTAAATTTAATTGCGTTTGAAACAAGATTTGTCAAAACCTGACCGAGTCGTTGTGAATCTGCGTAAATATCGGGCAGCCCCTCTTGTTCTTGTGATGTAAAATTAATCTCGTGTTCTTTTGCAACGCACTCAAAGTTTGTTTTAACATTTTCAATAACGGAATGAATATTCATAACCTCGTAATTGAAATCCATTTTACCCGCTTCAATCTTGTTGATATCAAGAATGTCGTTAATAATGCTGGTAAGGTTTTCAACATTCCTTTTTGCCATATCGATAAATTTGTCGGCATTTTCGCTCATCTGTCCGCATCTTCCGCTTGACAGTATTGAAAGTGCGTTTTTTATCGGCGTAAGCGGTGTTCTCAATTCGTGCGATACTATTGAGATAAATTCCGATTTTACACGTTCAAGTTTTTCAAGCTCTATGTTTTTTTCTATAATTTCATTATATAAACCCGCACTTTTCAACGGCAGCGAAACTTGCTGAATTATTGTTTGAAAATATGCGGCATCATCCGTTGTAAAAGGTGTTTGTTTAAATATTTCTATGCAGCCGAAAAACTTGTCTCCCAAATCTATCGGCGCAAACATGTTGTCGTATCGGAATATCGTGAAATTAAATTTTGTATTGGGGTTTTTTATATTTTTTATTATTTTTAAATTCTTATCGTCTATTTCAAAAGGAACTTCGCTGTTTTCAAACAGAGATTTATAATTCAATACCGAGCGAAGTTTTAATGCGCTCATAAGTTCTTCGGAGATATCATAAAGGGAATTTATTAACAACACCGGCTCTTGCTCAAATCCGAAAGAAATCGTGCATGTTAAGTCAAAACTCAACGATTTATCCAAACCCTCAATCATATATGCGTAAAGCTCTTTTGTATCAAGCGTTCCCGCAAATTTTGAACCGGTATTGTAAAGAACATTCAACCTGTACAAACTGTCCGCCAAATCCTTGTTCTTTTCAGACAATTTATCCAAATTATGTTTATTCTTCAAAAATGTTTCGATTGTCGAAATTACAAACTCATCACTGTAGTTTGTCAGAATAAACCCGCTTATGAGTTTTGAAATATCATCGTCGATGTGTTCTCCTGTAGTCAACAAGAGAATTTGAGAATTTTCCAATTTCGACTTAATCTTTTTAATTATCGTTCCGAGATTAAGCATCTCAACGGATTCTTCTATAATGCACACATCCGGCGGCTCAACTTCTATCAAATCCAAAACCGAGGTCTGAGTACAGCATGAATTGAAATTGTGAAACTTGTTATCAAGCAGCCTTTTATATCTGCCGATAACTTCATCTTTTTCCGATATCAGTAATATATTCCCCATACTTATATTGTAAACGTACTCAACTATTTTGCAACAAAGTTACATATTGTTATTTTGATGGTTTATTAAGTTATGTAACAAATTATATTAACTCTGAAATCTGCTTATAAAAAAATACTTTATATATATAACAGATACAAAAATAAGAAGAGGACAAAAATTATGGCTATTTCAAATTTACAAGAAAAGTTATTATTCTACACTCAGCAAAAGAGCAGAATATCTTCCAAACTTTCGGATATTCAGATGCAGCAGCTATCCGCATCAAGACAGGTTGCCGAAAAGCAGTTGGAATATAACTCTCAATTGAGCGACATATTCTATGAATACGGTGAAACCGATTTATATGGCGAACTTTTGCTTGAACTTCAAAGCGAACACGAATTTGAGTTATCCAAAATAAACACTTGGGAATCCGAGCTCGAGGTTCAAAAAGAAGGACTTGAAACGCAATTAAACGAAATTTCATCTTACGAACAGGCATGGCAGAAATTATTAACTAACAATATTAAAGTCGAGTTTACATACGGAGGATCTTCAGGCGGCAAATAATAAATAAAATTCCATACAAAGACAATAATAAAAGACCGATTGTTTATCAATCGGTCTTTTATATTTATAATTAAATCTTTGGCATTATGCTTTAGCAGCGCCTGCTTTAGAAATAATTTCATCTTCGATGTTTTTCGGAACTTGTTCGTAGCACTTAAATTCCATAGAGAAAGTACCTCTGCCTTGAGTATTACTTCTCAAATCGGTTGCATAGCCGAACATATTAGCCAAAGGAACTGTTGCTCTGACAATAACGTTACCGGTGTTGCCCAAAGGTTCTTGTCCTTCAACACGACCTCTCCTTCTTGAGATATCACCTATAATTGTACCGGTAAATTCATCGGGAATCTCGATTTCAACTTTCATCATAGGTTCTAATATGCAAGGTTGAGCCTTTTTGGTACCTTCTTTTATAGCCATTGAACCGGCAATTTTAAATGCCATTTCGGATGAATCGACTTCGTGGTAAGAGCCGTCATAGAGTTCAACCTTAACGTCAATCATCGGATATCCTGCCAAAATTCCGCCTTCAAGTGCTTCTTCCATACCTTTTCTTGCAGGTTCGATGTATTCTTTCGGAATAGCACCACCGACGATTTTGTTTTCAAATACAAATTTCTTCCGCGGGTGAAATTCTGATTTTAACGTGTCCGTATTGACCTTTACCGCCTGATTGACGTACGAATTTTGAATCTTGGTCGGCGTTTCCTCTGATTGTTTCGCGATATGCAACCTGAGGTTTACCGATGTTAGCTTCAACTTTAAATTCTCTCAACATACGGTCAACGATAATATCAAGGTGGAGTTCTCCCATACCCGAAATAATTGTTTGACCTGTTTCTTCGTCAGATTTAACTCTGAAAGAAGGATCTTCTTCCGCAAGTTTTTGCAGTGCGATACCCATTTTATCCTGATCGGCTTTTGTTTTAGGTTCAATCGCTACAGAGATAACCGGTTCGGGGAAAGTCATTCTTTCAAGGATAATCGGTGCTTTTTCGTCGCACAAAGTATCACCTGTTGTTGTGTCTTTCAAACCAACGGCAGCACAAATGTCGCCTGCGTATACTTCCGATTCTTCTAGTCTTTGGTCTGCGTACATACGAACCAAACGTGCTATACGTTCTTTTTTGC
>CANQSZ010000015.1 GCA_947626645.1 Candidatus Gastranaerophilales bacterium | reverse complement strand
GAACGGTTGAAGATATTGATGCGGTACGATATATTTCCAATTATTCTTCGGGCAAAATGGGCTTTGCTCTTGCAAATTGTGCTAAAAATATGGGCGCAGATGTCGTTCTTGTTACCACAAAAAATGTTGAAGCTCCGTTTAAAATTGTCAAAGTTAAATCAGCAATTGATATGCAAAAAGCCGTTGATGCCGAATTTGAAACGGCTGATATAATCATTATGGCTGCCGCCGTTGCCGATTTCAGAGTAAAAAATTATTCTTCTCAAAAAATTAAAAAAACAGACGAGGAAACTTTTACGCTTGAACTTGTTAAAAATCCCGACATCTTACAGGAATTATGCGAAAAAAGAATCGGGAATAAACCCTTAATTGTCGGTTTTTGTGCCGAAAGCGAGAATTTATTTGAAAATGCAAAAGATAAAATTAACAAAAAAAGATGCGATTTTCTTGTTGCAAACGATATTTCACGCAGTGATATCGGGTTTTCAGCAGATGAAAACGAGGTTATTATTTTTGAAAAATCAGGCGGTGTAAAAAAACTTGAAAAAGCCTCAAAATCAAAAATTGCAAGACAAATTCTGGAATACATAAATGAATAAATACGAGATTACAAAAAAAATAGAGCGGTTTGCACCTGTTGATACGGCAGAGGCTTGGGATTGCAGCGGTTGGATTGTTGAAACTTCTCAAAAAGATGTTTCAAAAGTTATGCTTGCGCTGACTCCATGTGATGAGGTTTTTTATCAGGCGAAAAATCAAAACTGTGATATGATTATTTCTCATCATCCGCTATTTTATGTTCCGTTTGATTTTAAAGATATCAATATTTATTGTGCGCACACTAACCTTGATAAAACAGACGGCGGCACAACCGATACCGTTATCACGTCGTTAGGGTACGACAAATATAAAATAAATATCGAACACGAGTTTTTGAGAATGATTGAACTTGAACAAGAAATTTCCGTCAAAGATTTCGCTGAAAAATTGCGTAAAATTTCACCTGATTTGCGATACACCGATAACAAAAATTGTTTGGGGTTAAAGAAAATTGCTTTTTGCTCGGGCAGCGGGTCGGAATTTATAAAAGATGCCAAAAATTTCGGAGCGGATTGTCTTGTGACGGGTGATTTAAAATTCCATACGGCACTTGAATCCGATATTGTCGTTTTTGATATAGGTCATTTTGAATCGGAAATAATCGTTCTTCCCGTTTTGGAAAAACTTATTCAAGGCGGGGTCAAAGTTGTTTATGCAAAAGAAAAAAGCCCGTTTTTATATTAGCGGACTTTTTCTTTGTAAGTGATTTTATTTTACCGGTTTGTGCGGGTAAGGGTTTGTTTTCCGTCGCGGTCGTACATTTTTTCTTTGTACCATATCCCTTGAAATTCTTTATCCGCTCCGTACATATATTGAATATCTTTTGAAATGAAGTATATTGCACTTTTTAATTTCCCTTTTCTGTCATATTGCATTGATGTATATGGGAAATTCGGATATTCTTTTGACATTACATCGGTATAGTATAATTTTCCGAACGCAGTGTAATAAAATGCGTTTGTGGGATTATTTTTGTATTGTATTGCGTACATCACAAGGGTATTATTTTTGTAATAAAATGCACAATATTTTGCATCTTCATCTTCTTTTACTCCTTCGTTTGTCAGCATGTAATGGAGTTTATAGTCGTGGTCTTTTTTGTATTTTGCAAATTCGTTTTTAAACTCGTCTTTTGAAAAGTAAATCTTTGTGGAATTGTTGTCAAATAAAAGGTTTCTGTAGTGTTCGATGTTGTCATCTCTTTGCGCTTGTGTTATATCAAGCCAATCAAAATTAATTTCGGCTTCAAGCGGTTGTGTGATTTCAACGGGTGTTGATTCTTTTTGCGCTTGTTCAATGTCATCAAGGCTTACCACATTTTCAAATGCCGATGATTTTTGGTATAATCCGAATGCTAAAATTAATAACAGCGAAACTAATATCTTTTTCATATTTATACTCCTTTTATGTTATATTGTTTAATTGGTTGTAAGCTACTCTGAGTTTTAAAGATGCAAGATTATCTTCACTTTCAAATAATTCGGATTCAAAAACGGCATAATCTTGCGCAGTTATAATT
This sequence comes from Candidatus Gastranaerophilales bacterium, assembly GCA_947626645.1. GTDB lineage: Bacteria > Cyanobacteriota > Vampirovibrionia > Gastranaerophilales > Gastranaerophilaceae > Zag111. The sequence continues at coordinate 19,222 of CANQSZ010000015.1, read as the reverse complement.
CCGTTTATTTCAAACCCCAAGAAGTTATTTTGAGCATCTCTTTTGGATTTTGTCGAAAGCGCAAAGATATAAGATGCCATATCGTTTTTGTCTATGATATCGTCGATTGCGGTTTCACCGTGCGAGGCAATCTTATCGAACGCGTTTTTTATTTGCTCTTTAACTTTAGTTATATAACCCATCCTGTTTTCAATGTTGAAATGCCCGAATCTGTATTTGAGCATAAATTTTTCGTAATCTTCATAACTCAATTTGCCCGATATATTTCCGGTGTTTCTTGCAATATAAAGAATGTATGACTGCGCCAAAGTGTTAACAGAATCTTTGAAGGTCGTATCAAGTTTTTGTAATTCTTCCTCGGTTTTATTCTCTTTTTGCGCAAGCGCTCTCCAAGACGGTGTCGTAATATCAAAAGGTTCGGATTTCGGGTTTGTAATTCCGCTTTGAACAACCATATCATTAATCGATAAGGCAAATGCCTCTCCAAGCTCCGCATTTCCTAACGGTAATTCGTTCAGAATAGAAGTTTTTGATAAATTATTTCCAAAATTTTTATCGGAATTTTGCATAAACTAATCCTTTAGCTTATATCCCAGCGTCCGCAAGTTCCTCCCCAACGTGCAATGATATTTCCTTTCACGTCTTTAATTTTGTCAACATGCTGAGCTTCGGTTACACCTTCCACAATTGTTATGACTTCACAGTTGTTTGAACATCCTGTGCAGGTACAAGTTATTGATGTGAAGTGCATATCGGCAACATTCCAGCCTTTGAATTTTGTCGGAGTTTGAGTGAATTGATGATTTTCCATCGCCAATAATGCCGCACCTATTGCCCCCATTGTTTGGTGGTTTTCGGGAACAACAATTTCGGTGTTTAATGCTTCTTCAAATGCCTTTACCATGCCGGTATTTGTTGCAACTCCGCCCTGAAAAGATACTACGGGTAAAAGTTCTTTTCCTAAAGCAAGGTTGCTTAAATAATTTCTTACAAGCGCTTGGCACAATCCGTAAAGTAAATCTTCAACCGGATATCCGAGCTGCTGCTTGTGTATCAAATCACTTTCCGCGAATACGCCGCACCTTCCGGCAATTCTTGCGGGATTTGTTGAGCGTAATGCGGTTTCACCAAATTCTTCAATCGGTACATTCAATCTTTGCGCCTGATGGTCTAAAAAACTTCCCGTACCGGCAGCGCAAACCGTATTCATTGCAAAATCCGTTACTATTCCGTCACGCAAAATTATGATTTTACTGTCTTGTCCGCCAATTTCAAGTATCGTTTGAACTCCGGGGATATTCGTGCTTGCCGCAACAGCATGTGCCGTAATTTCGTTTTTTACAACGTCTGCTCCGACTAATGAGCCGGCTAACGCCCTGCCTGAACCCGTTGTCCCGACTCCTGCTATGTCATATTCCGTTAATCTCTTTTCATACAGTTGATTTAATCCTGTCTGTACCGCCATAACAGGTTTGCCCGCAGTTTTGAGCATCACACTGTCCACGTACTTGCCTGTTTGGTCAACCAGTGCCAATTTCGTCGTTACGGAACCTACATCTATCCCTAAATATACTGTTAAGCTCATTTCTTTTTCCTTCTTCCTAACAGTAATATGATATCATGAAAAATTTTTATTATCGTTTTTTTAAACAATAATTTACACTATATTAGTGCATAACATCGTTTTTATTCAGTTCGCCGATGTAATCAATATAACTTTTTTCAGGCATGGATTCTAAGGCTGATGACATCATTTCTTCCAATTTCATTATTTTGAAATTTTTTATCGCTTCTTTTATTCTGCTTGCCAAATCCAAATTCAAATTTTGATTTAATGCCAGTTCCATACATATCCTCCGGTAAATGTTACAGTGTTATTAAACCCATCTTTAATGTAAAATTTACACTTTTTTAAGAAATATTAATAAATTTTTTTTGAATTTACATTATTTATACTATTAAATTTTTCGGAATTTTAAACTATACTGTAGATATTATGAAAAAGGCAGCGATTTTATTAATATTGATTTTGTTGACAATGCCAGCTATGACAGTGAGTGCGCAGGCTTCTTTGGTATCCGATCATCAATACCGTGTCGAACAGCACAAAATTAACAAACAGGCGATTAAGCAGATAAGAAAATTATTTGACCTTCACAACAGATATGCAAATAATCATGATTTAAAAAATCTTGAGGCTTTGTATTCCGAAAGTTACATAAATAACGACGGGTTTAATAAAGAAGTGTATTTCAAAAGTATTGAAGACACTTGGAAATCGTGTTCCGATTTAACTTATAAAACCGAGATACTCTCAATTGATGTCAACGGCGATTTTGCAAACGTCAATGTTATAGAATCCGCAACCGGTACCGTTCAGGAAGATATGGAATTTATGAGCGTATCGGGTGAAATTCATTCCAAATCGACGGGAATATATCATCTTGAACAAATAAACGGAAAATGGTACATCAAAGGTGAAACTGCTCTAACAGATGAATCTTCGCTGTTATACGGAGATGCAAGGTTTATGAATATCGAACTACAAGCACCGACACAAGTCAGCTCAGGTGAAACTTACACTACTACCGTTAAAGTTGATGCGGATGATAATACTTTTATTATCGGTGCAATTGACAGAGATTCCGTAAAATATCCCGCAAGTACACCAAAAAGCGAACTTAGAGCCATGCCGCAATCGCAAATTCTGGAAAGGTTATTAACCGCTAACACCGACAATCTTAACGAATATACCGTCGCATCGCTTGCTATTTCAAAAGCTGTTAATGCGGGTCGGGAGGATTTTAAAATATATATGGCGGGCTTGGCTTGCGTTATGAAAAGAATTAACGTTATCCCCAAAAATAAATTTGTAGAGACAGAGGAATAAAATGAACACATCAGCAGGTAAATATTTTTTCTTAATAATTTGTTTTATATTTTGGTTATTTTTGGCTCTGTTTTCTTCGCAGTTGATTGTGGATAATTTGACTTCGGGACACCATTATGCCAATGCCGTTTTTTATCTGCATTATATTAAAAATTCCGGCGCGGCTTTCAGCCTTTTGCAAAACGCAAGAGAATTTCTTATTATCGTTTCAATTGTCGCAACAACTTTGTTGTTCTTATACGTTCACAATCACATACGCAATATTCATTTAATATCGGTGTCGTTTATAAGTTTATTGGCAGCGGGAATAATGAGCAACTGCCATGAGCGAATTGTTTTGGGATTTGTAAGAGATTATATACAGTTGAGTTTTGTTAATTTCCCGATATTTAACGTGGCGGATATTTTTATAACAATCGGTGTAATAGCACTTGTTGTAATTTTACTGTTTTATAAGGGCAGATAACAATGCTTTTGATTGTTGACGAAAATTCCGAAGATACCCGTTTAGACGTATATTTATCCGAATTGTACGAAGGGATTTCACGCTCAAAAATTCAAGCAGCCGTTAAATCGGGCAAAGTCAGCGTCAACGGTGAAATCCGAAAACCGTCTTACACCCTCAAAGAAAACGACAAAATAGAATTTGAAAACCTTGTTGAAGAAAAGGTTTTGGAGCTTGTGCCGGAAGATATTCCTTTGGAAGTTGTTTGGGAAGATGAGAATATGGCTGTTGTAAATAAGCCTTCGGGAATGCTTACTCACCCGACGTTTATTGAAACTTCCGGAACTTTGGTCAATGCGCTTTTATATAAATTCGGGCTTAATCTGTCCGATATGAACGGCGAATACAGACGAGGAATTGTTCATCGGCTTGACAGAAATACATCGGGACTTTTGATGATTGCTAAAAATAACAAGACTCATATCTATCTTGCGGATTTAATAAAAAATCGCAGTATAACCAAGAAGTATCATGCGGTTTTGGTCGGTGATTATCCGAAAGATAACGACGTAATAACAGAGCCGATTGGCAGGAACAATTTAAACCCTAAAAAAATGGCAGCAAGAGCCGACGGCAGACCGGCGGTTACTAAATTGAAGGTTCTTGAACGATTTGGTGAGGCAACTTATGTTGAATTGGATTTGGTAACCGGAAGAACTCACCAAATAAGAGTTCATACATCATTCAAAAAACACCCCGTCTATAATGACACTTTGTATGGCGCACCCCAAGGTAAAGTTAAAACTCAAGAACAGGTTTTACAATCTTTTTATTTAAAATTTGCAAAACCTTTTTCATCAGAGATAATTGAATTAGAAATACAACCCGATGAAAAATTGTCAAAAGTTTTGACTTATTTCAGAAACAGGAGAGCTTAATATGAAACGTACTTTTTTATTCGTAAGTGTATTATTGTTGTTAGCTATAATTTATTTGATAATTATGAATGTCAACAATTATGCAAACATTAATTATATTTATTCAAGTTTTATAGAAAACAGACCTACCCTTGTTCAAAACGGCGAATTTTATATCAGAGCCGTCAGAGTATCGACATATACGCTCGGGGTCTTGATATCGGGAATATTTGTCGGTGCGGGTACGGTTTATATGTTTTTGGATGCGCAAAAAAATAAGGTTAAAGCATACCAAAGAGAATTGGAAAAAACTTCAATTTCCGGAAGTACAAACGCTTCAAGAGTTGAAGTCTTGGAAGCCAAAATTAAAACTCTTGAAAAGGCTTTCAATACCGTTATTGATGAACGTACTGCTTTGGAACTTCAAATTAAAAACCTGAATATCGAATTGGATAAATTGAATAAAGATAAATAAATTTTACTTGGTAACTATTGAAAGTACGTAGTTATCGGTGAAGTATTTATTTGCAACTTCAATGATATCCGAATCCGTTACGCTGTTTATAAGTTCTTCGTAGTTGTCTTTAAACTCATAACCTCTTGTTGATGCTTCATACCAGCCGATATTCGAGGCTTTATCAAGGTTTGTTTCCAAGCCTATCACGTAGTTTCCGAGAAGTTTTTCTTTTGCATCGCTAAGCTCTTTATCGCCCACATATTCGGTTTTTAATCTTTTAATTTCCGCAAACAATCCTTCCTTAGCTTTTTCTAAGGTCTGCGGGTTTGTTCCTATGTAGAGCATGAAACTTCCTCTCAAAACATTGGGTGAAAAACTTGTTCCCAATTGATATGCAAGCCCTTCCTGTTCTCTCAAATCCTTAAACAGTCTTGAGCTCATGCCTGTTCCCAAAATTGCATCAATAACTTGAAGTGTTGCAAAATCTTTTTTGTTCAAAACACCGTCAGTTTGCCATCCGAGCATTATCCAAGCCGTTTCTGTTGTCGGCATTTTTTGAACGGTTGTTCTCGGTTCGTTTATTCGGGTAATTCTGCTATCGTTGTGCTGATAATCAAACTCCGATGTTTGGGTTTCATCTTTTGCGGGAAAAATATTATTCATTGCCTGAATTGTTTTTTCTTTATCAATATTTCCATTAATCGAGATTACCATATCTTTCGGGTCAAAAACGGTATTATAATATTGAACGATGTCTTCTTGCGTGATGTTTGGAATATTCTTTTCCAACACTTTTGATGAAATTGAATAAGGCGTGTTTTTGTACATCAAGTCACGGTATTCTTCTATGGCACGTTGGATTGCGTTATCTTTTGAACTTTTTATCGCATTGAGTTTGTCTGATTTAACTTTATCAAGTTCAAAATTATCAAACGCGGGATTTTTAACTATTTCTTCAAGCAACTCAAGCGTTTTGTCGTACTCGTCTTTTGTGGTTAAAACCGACAGAGCAAAAGCATCCGCACTTGATGAGGGTAAAATTTTTATTCCGTTATCTTCAAGAATTTGTGAAAGTTCCAAGGATGAATATTTTGTTGTCCCTTTGAGAAGCGTTGCGGCGGTAAGATTTGCCGTTCCCGATTTTTTCTCTTTTAATTGTCCGCCTTTTGCGTATATGCTGATTGCGATTATGTCGTTTGAGGTGTTCGGGGTATATAATAACACCGCGCCGTTTGAAAGTTTATATTTTTGTGTTTGACTGTTTTCACTTATCAATTCCGCCGTTCCCGTCGGTTTAATTATTTCCGATACGGGAATTTCTTTTGCATTTTTAGGTAAAACTATTGAAACGGCACTTTTATTCACTCCCAAATATTTTATTGCCGCTTTTTTCACTTCATCACGCGTTACGGATTTTATATTTTCAAGATAGTTATCGTAAAATTTGATATCGTTTGTTAATGCCAGCGTGTAGCCGATTTCGGTTGCAATATTTGTTATTGATTCGCGGGAATAGTATGTGTCGCGTTCAATTATGTTTTTTGCAAGATTTAATTGCTCATCTGTTACACCGTTTTTTTGAATTTTATTTATCTGTTCAAAAATCGCATCTTGAACGACTTTGCATTTTTGCGGTTCAAAATTTGCGCTTATATAAAATATTCCGTCATCTCTAAAGGTCGAATTTCCCGCATCGGTGGAAAACGCTATTCTTTTTTTCTCTTTCAAAACCTGATTAAGAACGGAGGAGCGTCCTTCTCCCAAAATTGTAGCAAGAACATCCAAAGCATAAGAGTCTTTTTCGTCTATGGGAACTCCTCTGAACCCGATTACGATATAGCCCGATTCGGTGTCCATATATTCAACTTTTTTCTGTTGTTTGGTCAGGGGTTGTTCTTTCATATAGATATTTTTGGTCTGTTTTTTGGGTTCGGAATTGAACACTTCTTTAATTCTTTCGAGCGCATGATTGGTGTTAACATCTCCGATTACGACCGTTACCATGTTTGATGGCGAGTAGTTTTCGTTGTAAAAATTCAATACTTTATCGCGGGTAATTGTTTCTATAACATCGCTTCTGCCAATTACTTTTCTTTTGTAAGGGTGTGTTGTGTAAAGCATTGAATTTAAGTTGTCTTGAATTACTCTTGAAGGCGAGTTAAGGTCTTTGCTGATTTCTTCGAGTACGACTTTGCGTTCTTTTTCCATCTCTTTTCTGGGGATAAGCGGATTAAGCATCATATCCGCGTGGAGCTGCACGGCAAGGTCAAAATCTTTTGAAGGAATTGTTACGTAGTAGTGGGTGAAATCCTTGCTCGTTGCGGCATTTGTAATTGCGCCTTTTGTTTCAAGAATTTTGTCAAACTCCCCGGGTTCAAGGTTTTTTGTTCCTTTAAAAAACAGGTGTTCAAGAAAGTGTGCAACTCCGTTGTTGCTGTCATCTTCGTCTATCGAACCCGTTTTTATCCATGTGTCTATCGTTACAATCGGGTTGTTTTTAACTTCTTGTATAACAACGGTTTGACCGTTGTCAAGTTTGTACATCTGCGCTGTCGAGGCAAATACCGTATTCCCGCAAACTAATATCGCTGCTGCTATTATAAATTTCTTCATATTAATACCGCCTTTTTGATGTGAATTATATCAGTAAAATTTTCAGATTAGTATAACCTTGTCGGAGGAAATATTATACTTCTTGTAAAATTTCCGTTGACTTAAATTTTTTCAAAGATTTCATTGCAATATAGTCTTTCAAGACTTCAAATGAAACCGTGCATACTTTTTCGTTTGCTTTCGTTTCATATTCGCCTTTATAATCAAAATCGTTCACTGCCATTTGCTTGAAAAAATCTCTCAACTTGTAGGGCATTTGTTTTTTACCATGACAGATTTTTTTAGCACAATCTTTGCAGACAATCCCTCCTAACTGAGGTACAAAAAACATCGTCTCATCTTTGATGTCGGTATTGCAGCAGAGACATTTTTCAAATTCTATTGAAAATCCGCATTCAATCATCATTTTCAGTTGGAATTTTATTACCGCAATAAGAATTTCTACTTTTGAATTTGCATCCGATATTGTATCAAGTGTTTTGTATAAAAGGTTATAAATAACTCCCGATGCCGGATCATCTTCAAGTCCGAAATTGTTGACAACTTCTGTTGTGTACATTGAATAGAAAATCTTATCAATATCCTGACGAGTTTTTTTAAATGTGTTTAAGACTTCTGCCTGACAGATTGTATCAAGGTTTCTGCCTTTGTGGAGCATAAGCGTGTTTGCAACGAGCAAATCCATTCTGGCACCTAATTTACTTTTAGGTTTTTTAACCCCCTTAGCTACCCCCTTTATAAGTCCTTTGTCTTTTGAATACATGACAATAATTTTGTCGGATTCACTCAAATTGTAGGACTTTAGATTAATTGCGTCCGTTACAAAGTTATTTTGCATTCAGTCCTGTTCTATTTGTTATTTACGCCTGTACCATGGAATATACCTCTCATCAGTTGTTCAAGTTCGGATTTGTTATCCGAATAATCAAGAGCAACTTCTCTTGAGATTTTTTCTTCACTGTAAAGTTTATACAATGACATATTCATCGTTGTCATATTGTTAAACGAACCGTTCTTAACGAGTTCGTAGATTTGTTCCAATTCATCTTTTTGGATAAAGTCTTTAACGGTAGATGTAACAACGAGAACCTCGGTCGCCGGTAATCTTGAACCGCCTTCGATTGCCGGAACAAGTTTTTGCGAAATTGTACCTCTCAATGTGTTTGCGATTTGGTCTCTTACAAACGGTCTTTCTCCGGGGTCAAACAGGTTGATAATTCTTGAAACCGTTTGAACCGAATCGTTTGTGTGGATTGTTGATACGACAAGGTGTCCGGTTTCTGCCGCTTTCAGTGCGGATTCAACCGTTTCTCTGTCACGAATTTCACCGATAAATATTACGTCAGGGTCTTGTCTTAATGCGTATTTTACACCATCGGAAAATGACGGTGTATCTATTAATAGCTGACGTTGTGATACTATTGATTTCTTATTTGAAAAAATAAACTCTACCGGATCTTCAATTGTAACAATATGTTTTGCAACCGAAGCGTTGATATAATCAATCAGCGACGCGATTGTTGTTGATTTTCCCGAACCCGTGGGACCCGTTACCAACACAAGTCCGTTGTTCCATTTTGCAAATTCTTCCAATGTGTCGGGAAGATATAATTCTTTAAATGTCTTGATGTAATACGGAATTGCACGGATTACCATTGCCGTTTTGCCGAGTTGTCGGCTCATATTTACACGAAAACGTGAACACCCCGGAATTTCGTATGAAAAGTCTATATCAAAAAATCTTGTGATTCTGTCTTTTAAATGTTGAGGTGATACGGTTCTTATTACAAACTCCATATCTTCATTGGTTAACGGCGGAAGATTAATTCTCATAATCTGTCCTGATACTCTGATTGCGGGTCTTTCGCCTTCGCAAATGTGAGCATCCGATGCTCCGACCGATACCGCCTGTCTTAAAAAATCCTCTATATAAAAATCGTTATTGCTCATAAAACCCTCATCTTTTCTTTTCAGCATACCATATTTTTATCTTTTGTACAACAAAATTCTTCATGTTATCATTCAAATGTTGGAATTATGTTGAATAAGGAATTTTTAAACGACATTTTACAAAATAAAAACTTCGTGATGTTTATTACATCGCTGGTTTTTATGTCGGGGATTTTATCGTGTTTTTATTATTCGGGAATATTTTTTGCCTGTTTGTTTACGGTCGGTTTCTTAATTCTTCTGTGGTGTAAAATTTTCAGTGTAAAAAGAGTTCTTCTGCTTATTTTTGTTTTCTATTTCGGATTTTTCTTAACATATTTTAAAATAAAAAATTACGATGATTTACTTCCCCTGACTCCTTATAACGGTGTATTTATCGGAAGGATAGTCAGTATTCCCGACGATTTTGGCGATTCAAAAGTCAGATTTTTTCTTGATGTTGAAAAAGCGGGCGAAAATTCAGTTAAAGCCAAAACGCTTGTTAATGTTTCGGCGGATGATACTAAACTTTCTCAATTAAATATAGGCGAAAAGATTTCTATAAAAGGAAACCTTCGCAAACCGTTCCGCTCAACAAACCCTTCGCAGTTTGACTATAGTGCGTATTTGAGAAATTATAACGTATTTACGGTTTTGTACGTAAACGACGGAAATTTTGAGCTTTTGCCCGATGATATCGGACTTCGGTGGAAATTTATGAGGGGGTTAAATAACACCAGAAAAAGAGTTATGAAAACCCATTCAAAATATTTGAAAAGTCCGAACTTGGAAATATTGGGCGGAATTGTTTTCGGTGATGATGCCGTTTCACCGCCGAATTATATCAAAAATTCCTTTGTAAATTCGGGTTTACTCCATATTCTTGCCGCATCGGGCATGAATGTTGCATTCATTTATACGTTTTGGTTTTTTATCCTGAGATTTTTGGGCGTTCCTTTTAAGCCCAGAGTTATTTCAGGCATGATTATGATAATTCTTTACACGCTTATGACAGGCTTGGGGGCGTCTGTTATAAGAGCCGCATTGATGCTTTTGTTTGTTGTTGCGGGCAAATTGATTGACAGAGATGCTCACAGTGTATCTTTATTGGCGTTTGTTGCAGTATTGATGCTCATATATAACCCCGCATACATCAACGATGTCGGGTTTCAGCTTTCTTTTCTTGTAACTTTCGGGCTTTTAACAAGTGCCAATATAATCTCCGGCAAGCTCGACAAAATTCCCGATTGGATTAAAATTCCCGTTATAATTCCGATTGTCGCTCAAATTTGGGTCGCACCCGTTCAAATGTTTTATTTCAACACGTTCAGTTTATATTCGGTTTTTGCAAATATTTCAACCGTCAGCCTGTTAAGCGTTATAAGTTTTGGCGGGTTTGTAAGCTCAGTTCTTGCTATAATTGAGCCGATTGCAAATGTCGTTTGTTCAATTTTTGATTTTGTTTTAAAGTATCTTTTGGATTTTTTGGTCAAAATTTCCGATTTCTTCGGTAATTTGCCAAACTGTATGATTCAAACCGCACACCCTGAAATTTTCAGCATATTCCTGTATTATTTAACGCTTGTTGTCATAACTTATTTTATCAAATACAACAAATACAAAGTATGCGTTATAACGCTTATTTCCTCTGCAATAATAATAGGTGTAACCTCAATAAGACCTGTTTCGCACGATTTGCAAGTCATTGCTTTTGATGTGGGAAATGCGGATTCGTTTTTGATTAAGACCCCCAAAGATAAATACTTTTTCATTGATACCGGCAAACAGGCTTTTAAAAGCAACAATTCACAAGCAAAAATAATTATGCTCAAATACCTCAAAGACAGAGGGATAAAAAATATTGAAGGGCTTATTGTAACTCACTTCGATAATGACCACTCGGGCGGTACATCGGAATTTATTGAAAATACAAATGTCAAAACTCTTTATCTGAATAATATCGGGCATTCCACACAAACGGCGGCAAATATTTTTGATGTTATTAAAAAGACAAAACAGAATACAAAATACGTAAAAAATAACCAAACGATTTATACCGAACCCGATTTGACGCTCAAAACTTTTAAAGCCGATATCGGCGGTAAAAATTCGGCAAATTTATCCTCAACGATTACCCTTTTAAGTTACAAAGGTTTTGATATGCTTTTTATGGGCGATGCGGGTGTTGAATCGTTTGAAAAAGTTAAAACTCATCTTCCGAATAAAGTTGAAGTTTTAAAAGTCGGACACCATGGAGGACCTTACGTTGTCGATGAGGGTATGCTTAAATTTTTGAATAGTGAAGTTTCGCTTATTTCGACGGGTGCTAATATGTTCGGACACCCGAATAAAGGTACTCTTGATTTGTTGAGAAATACCATTGTTCTTCGCACGGATTTGTTAAATTCGATAAAAATTACAACCGACGGCAAAACTTATAAAATATTTTCTTACGATACTCACGACAAAAAATATAATCTTAAAGAAGAAAAATTTATCATAAAATAAAAATTCAAATCTGCCGAAAAGTTGAATATAATTGCCCGTTTGGCGGGGGTTGAAATTTTATATTTTTGTAATAAGATAAAAACACTAGCACATTCAAGGGAATGAAAATCTTAGAAAAAATAAGAACAAAAAAGTAATTCCCGAGAATTTTCAATTTACAAATAGAGGATTACATTTTGAAAAAATTATTACTATTCACTATTGCATTAGTGTTAATGTTATTTACACAGGTGCAGGCAGCCAATGTCAATACAGTGAAGGCAGCGATAGTAAAACATTCTATCGAAATGGGCGTAGATCCGGCAATAACATTGAGTATTGCAAAAACAGAATCAGGATTCAGACACGAGGCAAGAAGTGCTCACGGCGCAGTGGGCGTGTTTCAATTGATGCCTTCAACTGCAAGAAGAATGGGCTTAAATCCGTATTCGCTTGATGATAACATCAAAGGCGGTATTATGTACTATAAATCGATGTACAAAATGTTCGGTTCAATGGAATTGGCTCTTGCGGCATACAATGCAGGACCGGCTAATGTTAAAAAATATCGTGCCGTTCCTCCGTTTAGCGAAACAAGAAGATTTGTCGCAAGAATTATGTCCGATTACAGACATTTTAAATCTCATCCCGATCCGGCTATGATTGCCGCTAAAAACGGTAATTCCGCCTACGGGTCAGGCTTGAAATCAGGCTCTTTGCCGATATTCAAACTCGAACAGTCAAGAAAACTTAACGCGCAGGTCTTGAAAGACCTTGTACCTGTCGAGGTTGAACTTAAGTCGCAATCGGTTGCTATCTAAATATTATTTGATGTCATAAAAGGAAGATGTGATTTTTTATTTCACATCTTCTTTTTTTTATTCCTTTTACCCTACATTGCCGCTTTTCTCGGGCATTTAATTTTTATAAAGTTTAAGAAACTGTATATCGTTGTATCCCCTTTGGTCTTGGTTTTGAATATCGTTAACCCGAAAAGTTTGTATCTTTTTGTTATAACTTCCTGTTTTGATACGTCGATATTATGTTCTTTGAAAAACTCTTTGGCTTTATTATGTGCGTAAATACTATCTCTTTTAGCTTTTTCATCTTTTCTTGTTACCGATGAAACAAATCTTCGCCAGTAGTAATAATTTACACCCGCAACGGTTACAAGTTTTTTCAGATTGTACAAAACTTGCGGGGTATATATTACATCTTCAAATAAAATACCTTCTTCAAATTTTAAATTAAATTCTTTGAGTTTTTCGGTTTTGTATATTTTATTCCATATATAAGATTTTTCGGGAACATCACAAAGCTCAAATTTTTTGTTTGTATCTTCTGTTACAACTTCATCTTCTATTTTTAAATGGTATTTTTTGTTATATTTGTGAAGTCTTATAATACTTCCGACTGCAATATCGGCATCGTATTTTTTAGCTGAATTGTACAATTTTTCATAAAAATCCAAATCAATCCAATCATCGCTATCGACAAATCCTATGTATTCGCCTGTTGCAATATCTGTTCCTTCGTTTCTTGCTCCTGCCTGACCTTTAGTCCGTTGCATGATTACAGTTATTCTGCTATCTTTTGAGGCGATTTGTTCAAGTATTTCCAAAGTTTTATCGTTTGAATTATAGTAAATACAAATAATTTCAATGTCTTTTAATGTTTGATTGATGATACTGTCCAAGCATCTTTTGAGAAATTTCTCGACGTTATAAACGGGAACTATTACTGAAACTTTTGTCATTTGACCTCCAATACTATCCAAGTATTAATTGTATTTTTTATTTTTTTTTATATGTAAAACATGTATATACTACATGCAAAACTTTGAAAATCAATAAGTTATTACATGTTAAACATTGTTATTACTTTAATATGAAGTAAGTAAAATAAATGAACAGGGGTTGCGATGAATCTGAAAGAAAATCTTGGTAAAAATATTCAAAAATACCGAAAATTGAACGGTATAACACAAGAAAAACTTGCAGAAATTATTGATGTTGAAATCAACAGTATAAGTTCAATAGAGCGGGGAAAATATTTTCCGACCGCCGAAAATTTGGTGAAAATTTCCAACGCGCTCAATGTTAAACTTCCGGATTTGTTTACTTTTAAAGATGAATACAATTGCGAAGATTTACTCAATGAAATTAATTCCGATTTGCAGCTTATTAAAAATCAGAAAACCAAGTTGTCCGTTGTTCATTCTTTTGTTAAAAACATAGTTTTGGATTAGTTTTTTGTTAATTCAATTTCCTGTTAAAATTTGTAAAATTATTCAAAGGAATTAGTTAAAAAGTATTATATTTTTTAACCGTTTGTGGTATATATAATTTATGTACAAATGGATTATATTAAGATATAGTTCAGCAGATTGGAGGCAAAAATGGCAGTAGGTCAATTTGTATTTATGTTACACAGTCATCTTCCTTACTACAGAAAAGCGGGAATGTGGCCGTTCGGAGAAGAAAACTTATATGAATGTATGGCAGAAACGTACGTTCCGCTTCTTAACGCTATTTCGGAGTTATACGACGAAGGTATCAAAGCAAAATTAACTGTCGGAATTACTCCTATTTTGGCTGAACAGTTAAACGACGAACATTTAAAACACGGATTTGTCGAATATTTGAACGCTAAAATCAAAAGTGTATCCGAGGATTTGGAAAGATATCCCAATCCTAACGTTGAGCATTCGCAGCATTTAAAATACCTTGCAAAGTATTATTTTGACTGGTTCAATAATATTAAAGATTCATTTATAAACAAATATAATATGGATTTAATCGGAGCATTCAGAAAATATCAGGATTTAGGCTGCATAGAAATAACGACTTCAGGGGCTACGCACGGATTTTCACCGTTGTTGGCAACGGATAACAATTTGAACGCACAATTCAAGGTCGGTTCTGACACAACAAAAAGATTGTTCGGGAAAAAAGCAATCGGGTGTTGGCTGCCGGAGTGCGCTTACAGGCAAGGTTATCAATACACCGGAAAAGACGGTAACAAATACTGGAGACCGGCTATTGAAGTTACTTTGCAAAACAACGATATTGAATACTTTTTTACGGAATCTCACGTAATCGAAGGCGGAAATTCTATCGGAAACAGACGTGTAATCGGGGTTTACGGAAATATTGAATACATACCGTTACCGGACAGAGAGCCGACAGGGTATGACACGTATTCTGCTTATTGGCTTCCCGATGCTCAAGTTGCGGTTATGGGAAGAAACGACAGGGCAGGATATCAGGTTTGGTCTGCGGCTGACGGTTACCCCGGAGACGGTTGTTTCAGAGAGTTTCACAAAAAAGACGACAATTCCGGCATGAATTATTGGAGAATTACTTCCCCCACAACGGATTTAGGCGACAAGATGCTTTATGACCCTGTTTTGGCATTGAATAAAGTTAACGAAAATTCCGACCATTATACAACTTTGCTTTACCACATGATGAACGATTATAAAAATTCTCACAACGGTAAAGAAGGCTTGGTGATGGTATCGTTTGATACGGAATTATTCGGACACTGGTGGTTTGAGGGTATCGAATTTATTAAACAGGTTATCAAGAAATTCGACCAATACCTTCCGCAAGTTGAAAGAATGACGGCGGGTGAATACTTGCACGCTCATCCTCCGGTTGAGGCAATACAAATTCCCGAATCTTCTTGGGGACAAGGCGGTCATTTCTGGGTTTGGAACAACCATTTGACCGAATGGATGTGGCCTATTATTCATTCTTGCGAAAAACGTATAACTTCTATCGTTGATAAGTACCCTGAAATCCCCGAAGATAAACTTCTTCACAGGGCTTTAAATCAAATGGCAAGAGAAAATCTGCTGCTCCAAAGCTCCGATTGGCCTTTCCTTATTACCACTTGGCAGGCTAAAGATTATGCAACGGACAGATTCAGAGAACACGTTGACAGATTTGAATTTATTGCCGATATGATTGAAAGCGGTAATATCAATGATGAAGAATTGAAAAAAATCGAAAGCATTGATAATTGTTTTTCCGAAATTGATTATCGTGTCTATCAGTCGATTGAAGAAGGAGTTATCCCTCAACAGTCGGCAAAATTGGCACCTTTATACACAGATTAAAAAACAATCTAAATTTACAATTCATTATAATTTGCAAGCCTCGTTTTTCGGGGCTTTTTATTTTTTTAATTTTATTCAAAAAAAAGACCTCGGTTAGAGGTCAAGGTTGGTTATTTTTTGGTTATGTTATAGTATTATGTCAGTTAAGACTGTATATAGGTTTTTTTTAATTTTCTTTTTACATCTTTTTTAATATTCCTCAAGATTAATATTTGCCTATTTTTATTATAATTGTTACAAAACTTAATAAATTAGCATAATTTTGATATTATTATGGTGTTATGTTCAAGAAGATACACAAATTTATATTAAAAAATATTTTAAGAAAGCATTATTGGAGAACGGGGAAATGTAAGGGTTGCGGAATGTGTTGCACGCATATTTATGTCAAACATTTCAGGCATGTTTTAAAAGATGAAAAGGAATTTAAAAGACTTCAATATTTGCATAAATTTTATTCGGATTTGGAAATAATCGGCAAAGACGAATTGGGTTTGATATTTGAATGTAAGAATTTGGATAAGGAAACAAAGCGTTGCAAGATACATTTTTGGCGACCGGGGATTTGTCGCAGATATCCGCAAGAGGAGCTTTTTTCAATGGGCGGAACACTCAGTGAAGATTGCGGATACAAAATGGAACCTATAGTTCCTTTTAAAGAGGTTTTGCAAAAAGTTCAAAAAAGCCGAAAAAATAAGATTATCCGCTCATAAAAAATTACGCTTTTATCCGATGAAAACTTAATAAAAATCCTTCATACTCACAACGAAAGTCTGTGAAAAGGAGGACTGATATGAAAAAGATTATATTAACCGCGTGTGTAATTACGTTGTTTTCGTCAATTCAGGCGTTTTCTGCCTGCCCGTTAAATTTTGACACCAATTCTTCCAAAAGTTGTACGGTAGGATTGCAAAGCCAAAATCAAACGATAAAAGATAAACTTATACCCAATAACTTAAATCAAATGACAAACCCCGAAAGAAACAGTTCAAGGGAGTTTCAAAAACAACCGCACGCAAAACCCGACACTGTCAATCGAGAGCAGTATAATGATCCGGAACAGTCAAACGGAAACACGCCGTATAATGCGGCATGCCAGTTTGGGGTGTGCTTACCCGGAGATACCGGAAACAACCAAACCGGTCGTTAAACCAATTTTTTACCGAGTTTGCGGGTAAGTTCAATATCATCAGCGGGCTTGCTGCCTACGGTTGTAAGATAATTTCCGATTAATATTCCTTCAACACTTGTTTTAAGCGCAAGCTGCTGATTTTCCGGTGATAATTTCATCCTTCCGCCCGCAAAACGAAGGTATGATTTTGGGTTCGCTATTTTGAAAACTGCCATTGTTCTTAAGATGTTTTCTTCATCAATAAGATTGTGGTAGTTTTCAAACGGCGTTTGTGCAATAGGCATAAGGATATTTACCGGAATTGAATTTGGCTGAATCTGTGCCAATTCAAGTGCCATTTCAATCCTTTGCTCAACGGTTTCGCCCATACCGAGAATTACCCCGCAACAAAGCTCCATACCGTATTTTTTGACAAGCCGGCATGTGTTTAATCTTTCTTCAAAAGTGTGTGTTGTGCAGATTTTGGGGTAATACGAACGGCAGGTGTTTATGTTATGGTGATACCTTTTTAAACCGCTTTGGGCTAAAAGTTTTGCCTGTTGTTCGGTTAAAATTCCAAGCGATGCGCAAGATTGCAGCCCGCCTACTTTGTTAATCTCTTTTATCATTTCCAGTTCTTTTTCAAAATCCCTGTCCTCATCGGGGGTTTTTCCGCTCGTAACGATTGCAAAATGCGATGCGTGGTTTTGTTTTGATTCTTTTGCGGCATTTATTACCTGTTGTGTTTCTACCAACGGGAATGTCTCAATATCCGTTCTGTAGTGTGAACTTTGAGCGCAGTATTTGCAGTTTTGCGAACACTTTCCGTTTCTTGCGTTAATTAGCGAGCAGCATTCAACATTGTTTGTCATATATTTTGAAGACTTTTCCAAAAGTTCTTCTAAAGGAAGATTGTATAAATTCAGTAATTCTTCTTTTGTGTAAGTTTTTGTTTTCTCCAAAGTTTTAACCATATCCCTTCCCCTCTCTCAGATAATCTATAACCCGATGTTAGAACGAATATTTACAAATTTCAAGTTTCGTGGTAAAATCGGGTTTGAAAGAGGTCTGTAAATGACGGGAATATTAAATATACAACTTAAACCGACAGTCGGGAATAAAGAACTGAATTTAAAAAAAGTTGAACATTTTATAAATAAACATTCGGATAAGAAGTTGGATTTAATCGTTTTGCCGGAGTTTTTTTCAACGGGCGTTGATATGGAGTTTATGTCAAAATTTCCCGAAGATGAAAACGGCGGTGAGGTCGTAAAATTTATGCAAACACTTGCAAAACGCTACGATACAAATATTGCCGCCGGAACCGTTATTGAAAAAGATGGTGAAAATTTGTACAACACGACCTTTTTAATAAACCGCCAAGGCAAGATTGTTGAAAAATACAGAAAAATACATTTATTTAACTGTATGGGAGGGGCGGAGGATAAAACAATAACGGCAGGCAACAGGGTCGTTGTCGCGGATTCGGATATCGGCAAAATCGGGATGAGTATTTGTTTTGATATGCGATATCCCCTGCATTACAATAAACTTGCAAAAGCAGGTGCCGAGATTATAATTTCACCTACCGCATGGGAAATTCCCAACGAAATTTATAACGATTCTGAGGCATTAAAATACGCTCAGCAAATGTGGGTTGCAATAAACCGCACCAGAGCTTATGATAACGGAGTTTTTCTGGTTTCAAGTAATTTGACGGGTAAAGCCGAAGAAAATCTAAGCTGCCTTGGTTCATCGCTTGTTGTTTCCCCAACATCACGGGTACTATCCGATGCAGGCAACTTTGAAGGCGGGAATTACTGCCAAATCGATTTGCAAGAGGTGAAATATCTGAGAAGCGTTTTCCCGATTGAGTAAATTAATTTTATTTTCGTAAAGATTTTTCGGTAATTTCCAGCCATTTTGAACGGGTGTAGTTGTCGTAGCTTTTTGCAAATTTGATTAAGGCACTTACTAAAACCCTGCCGCTGTCGGATTTGCCGACGATTATACAGTCGCCGTTTTCGTTTTCGCAATAAAGAATTTCTTTGTGGATAATTTTTTCAATATTGTTTTTGGGATTTTTGTTGATAACTTTTTTCAGCCAAACGATAAAGAGCTTCATCGGTGTTGTTTTGCGTGTCAAAAGCTCATCGTCATGGTCTTGTAAAAATTTTGCAAATTCCGATATTATCATACTTCTACAGTATATCGGTAAAAAACAATCTAATCAACGGGGGTAGGGGGTAA
>CANQSZ010000014.1 GCA_947626645.1 Candidatus Gastranaerophilales bacterium | reverse complement strand
AAATTCCGCATTGTAAGCAGTTTTCCGATACCCAATGAGGAACTCTCGGTGCGATTCCTCTTTTTTCCAAACAAGCTGTGCCTGTCGGAATTACACCGTCATTGCTCATCGCTGAAACCGGTATATCATCGCCTTTCAATCTCATTGAAGGTTCAATGATTTTCTTTGCAAATTCATCGGCATCTTGAGGTAACAATTGTGCCTCATCAACACATCCGACTCCGTCTAATGATGAAGGAACAGAAACTTCTTCCGTTGCATTAACCGCTGCATCGATAAGTGCAAGGTTCATATTTACAACATCATCACCTTTTTTCTTAAAGGTTTTCTTCGTCATTTCTCTCATACCTTCCAATGCTTGTTCAAAAGGTACAATTCCCGAAACTTTGAAGTATGCAACCATCATGACTGTATTTGCACCTTTACCTCTTAACCCCGGTTGTTCTTTGATAAGTTTTTCGGCATCTACGTTGTAGAATTTAACTTTCTTATCAATGATTGTTTTTTGCATATCTCTTGTTAAGTGAGAGAATGCTTCTTCTTTTGTATAAGGGCTGTTAAGTAAGAATGTTCCGCCTTCTTTGATACCTTTTAACAAGTCGTATCTTCCGATATAAGCGTGAGCAGAACATGATACAAAATCAGGTGCCGTAATTAAATATGTTGATTTAATCGGTTTGTCTCCAAATCTTAAGTGTGAAACTGTTACACCGAATGATTTTTTGGAGTCGTAAGCAAAGTATGCCTGAGCATCTTTGTTTGTATATTGACCGATAATTTTAATCGAGTTTTTGTTAGCACCTACGGTACCGTCTGAACCCAACCCCCAGAACATACAATTTGTTGTTCCTTCGGGCTCTGTTACGATGTGTTCGTCAACTTTTAAAGATTTGTGAGTTACATCATCTTCAATACCGACGCTAAATCCGTGGAAACCGTTGTTTTCGCTGTGTTTGTAAACGGCTAAAACCATTGACGGAGTAAATTCTTTTGAAGATAATCCGTATCTTCCGCCGATTACTCTGATGTCTTTGTTTTCTAATGCTGCAACAACATCTAAGTATAAAGGTTCACCGATAGAGCCGGGTTCTTTTGTTCTGTCTAATACCGCAATACGTTTTACGGATTTCGGTAATACCGCGTTAAAACGTTTAACGTCAAACGGTCTGTACAGTCTTACTTTAACAAGACCGTATTTGGTACCTCTTTTTGCGTTGAGGTATTCGATAGTTTCTTCGATTGTTTCGCAGCCCGAACCTATAGCAACGATAACATCTGTCGCATCGGGAGCTCCGACATAATCAAACGGATGATACTGTCTGCCGGTTACTTCGGCTACTTTATCCATATATTCTTGAACAATATCGGGTACTGCATCATAGTATTTGTTAACCGTTTCACGACCTTGGAAATATACATCGGTGTTTTGTGCACCGACTTTACAAATCGGTTCTTCCGGTCTCATTGCTCTTTGTCTGAATTCTTCAATATATTTGGGTTCAACTAATTTTGCGATATCTTCATAAGAGATTTCTTCAATTTTGTGAACTTCATGGGATGTTCTGAATCCGTCAAAGAATTGCAAGAACGGAACTTTAGCTTTGTAAGTTGAAAGATGAGCAACTAAAGCCAAATCCATTTCTTCTTGAACGGAATTTGCCGCAAGCATCGCGTAACCCGTATTACGACAGCCCATAACGTCTGTATGGTCG
Organism: Candidatus Gastranaerophilales bacterium; assembly: GCA_947626645.1. GTDB lineage: Bacteria > Cyanobacteriota > Vampirovibrionia > Gastranaerophilales > Gastranaerophilaceae > Zag111. The sequence continues at coordinate 20,581 of CANQSZ010000014.1, read as the reverse complement.
CCAAAGATTGCCAAAGATTGAGCGGCTAAAGCTCTTGCGGATACGTGGATTACGTGAGGTAACATTTCACCGGCTGCTTTGTGCATAACCGGTATCATCAAAAGTAAACCTTGTGATGCGGTGTATGTTGAAGTCAGTGAGCCTGCTGCCAACGAACCGTGAACAGCACCTGCCGCTCCCGCTTCCGATTGCATTTCGGCTACTTTTACTTCTTTACCCCAGATATTTTTCTTTCCTTGTGATGCCCATTCATCTATCCATTCTCCCATTGTGGAAGACGGAGTGATAGGGTAGATTGCTGATACTTCGCTCAGTGCGTATGCAACATGCGCTGCGGCATAGTTGCCATCAACTGTTATTGTTTTTCCCGGCATAGTATTTTACCCTCCTTATTTATATCACTATTCCTATTTAATAACTGTTCTCTTTCATCATAATACAAACATTTTGTTTAACCAAATTTTGCAGATGTAAATTTATGTTACAATTTATCCAAAAAAGTTTTTTTTAAGTAAAAAAATATTAGTGTTTATTTTTTATTAATGTATAGGGGAAATAAAGAAAAAAATCATGAAAGTTAATCTTAGCAAAATAGCACAAATCCCACAGACATACCGTACGGCAGCAAATACGGCAAGAACATTGTCAACATCAGGGGTAAAATCCGCAGCAACAACTCCGATTTTTCGAGGTTCGGGTATTAGTGCCGGGAATAGAATCGTTGATGTTTTTGAGGCTCAAATTGATGCACTCCAAGGCGAAATTAAAGTGTATGCGGAAAAATATCTTAAAACACTGGAAAAAATTACAAAAGGGCTGAAAGACCAAGGGTTTGAATTTGATATAAAATACTGTGAAGAAAATTCCACCAAATCAACAAAATCATGGGTAAGTAAAGTTATGCGCTCCGGAAAATTCAAAGTTCAAGACCCCGTCAGAGCGACCGTTTACTGCTCAAATTTATACGATTTGTCAATGCTTAATGACTTTTTAATTCCTGCAATGAAAAAAGAAAATTACGTTCTTGCAACGGTTGAAACACCGATAAAAAAACTGATTAAAAAAGGATATATCCCCACTGAAGCGGAAATGAAAATGTTAAGCGAAGGTAAAAATATAGAAAAAGTCGTTCCGGACTTGGATATAAGACTTCATGGGGTTTCAGACCAGATAGCAAAACTTGACCCTGAATACAAGTACGCAATTTCGCACGCGCAAAAATCCGGATACGAAGATATTCAAATGCGTTTTTTATATACGGGAAATAATAAAGCACCGGATATTCCATACGAACTGATTGTAATATCGGGAAAAGAAATGGCAAAAGCCAAACATATAGAGTATAATGAGGTTTATAATTACCTTCGCCACTTTGAACAACTTAATCTGACAAAAATCATTAAAGCAAAACCTGAAAACCCCGTTGTGCAAAAAGCCGCAAGATATATCGACTTAATCATGCAGTTGTTTCAAGGTAAGATTTCTAAAAAACTTTACCTTAACGCGAAAAACAAAGATATATACGGAATTATGGAAGAAGTCGATATCAGTTTCAATCCTACGGATATAACCCTTTTTAAATCGTATTTTGAAGGTTTAAACAACTGTATGAAGAAAATTTGCGCTCAATCCTTAAAAGACGCAGCAACAAAAGCGGAAAAAGCTGAAATAAGGAGTGTTTTCCAAAGCGATAGAGATGAAGTCCTTGATATGTTCAAACAACTGAATAATACCGTAATCAAATACAGCAAAGAAGGAACAAACGCTTAATTTTTCCGCTAAAACAGTTCCGTCGGGCAAGTTTTGGAAATTATTTCACATTCTTCGACCGTTAATCCGTAGAGGTCGGATAAAAGTGTTTCGATTTTTTCGTACAGTTTTTTACATTCACAAGGCGAACTCTGTGCGATAATTTTATCGACAAGTTTCACTATTTTTTGCTGCGTTTGTTTGTCGGCTTTTACGATTGGAATTTGCTCTATATGTGAGCGCAAGACTTTTACCGAGTTGAAATGTTTTTGGTATATAAAGTCCGCTATTTTTGAATTTAATATCGCAAGAATGTATTTAATATCCAAATCTTTTATCTTTGGAATAACAACATTGCAACTGTTTAAAGACAGTTTTTGTTCATTGTCGTAAGCAAATACAAGTCTGTTTGATATGAATTTGTATAAAAGTTTTTCTTTTGCTCGGTATAATTTTTCGGGTGCGGTCTGTTGGAATTTTTGAGGGTCAAAATGTATATAATTGTTTGCTATTTTAATTTTGTATTTATAAATATCAGAACCTTTTAAAATCGGTTCTGTTCCTTTTGTCGGGGTGTTTGTTACGAAGTCTTTGTTGTATCCTGTTACTATTCCAAGTGCGAAGTCGGCGTTGTTTTTTAGTGTTATCGTATTTTTTGTGTTGAAAATCTTTTGTATAATTTCTTCTTCTTCATCGGTCGTTTTTAATGAAAAACAACGTGATGTAATTTTGCGTTCTTTTTTTATCGTGCGAACTTTTCTGCCGTCTGATACCTGAGTATTTTTGTAAGAGAAACTCTCAGGCGCTTTTTTGACCTTGAGTATAATCGACGGACATTGAACTTTGTCAAACGCTTCGTTTAAAAATTCCAGATATTCGATTTTTCCTTCGTTTATTATGATTTTTCTTGTTTGTTCGTGGGTTTTGACGTTTAAGAGTGCTTGAGGCAGAACAAACGAAAAACACCCGCCCTTATTTAATGTTTTAAATGTCTTTTCAATAAACAGGTCAAAGGATTCGATATTTTTACCTTCGGCGGTTTTGTAGAGCGGTTTTAAACACTTTTTTTCATCTTCCGTAAAATTGTACCCCCACGGAGGATTTCCGAGAATGTAATCGCATTTTTTGCGGGTGTTTTGGATTAAGTAATTGCTTTGAGTTATATGTTTTTTTGAAAAATCGATATCATATTTGCCGAATTTGAGTGCGAGATTTATACGCGCAATTTTTACGGCATTGATATCAATATCGGAAGCAAAAATGTTTTCACACCGTACGCTTTTTGGCAGGTGCAGTAAAAAGTTTCCCGACCCGCAGCAAGGGTCTAAAATTTTTTTGTTTTCAAGGTTTTTACCTTTGAAAAGATTTGATACAAGTTTTTTGGCGATTTTTGAGGGGGTGTAATACATACCCGCGGATTTTCGGTTTCCGATATTTTTCAATGAAATGTACAAAAGCCCGAGGATATCTTCGTCAGGTTCATAAATGTATCGGATATTAAAAAGGTTTTGGTTGTTTTTGATAAATTCGCATGCGGCTGATTTGCCGCCGATAAATTCATCAATATATGCGCTGAATTTTGCTATATCAAGTTTGCCTTCAAGATATTGTGCCAAAAGATTTGTTTCGGGAGCTTTTATGTTTTCTTTTTGTGAAAAAAGTTGTATTGCACATTCTGCAATGAGTAACCCGATTTCATTTTCGGTTATTTTTGGCGGAAGATTATCAAGCAAAAATTTGATACTTTTGTGATTTTGAGAACTTTGAGAAATGTAGGAGTTATATATTTTATTGCCTGAGATATGCGTTTTATTTCTCCTGCTTTTCAGTGATTGATTCAGTCCGCTTTTAATTTCATTTTTCAATCTGTTCAATGTTTCGGGGTAAAACATCGGTTTTTTTTCCGCAAATTTGTCGGGGATGATTTTGTTTAGTTTAATCCAGTTTTTTGCGGTCGCCAAAGATATGGACAATTCATTACAAAATTGGTTTATATCGATAAGTTTTTCTTTTTCCGAAGTATTTCCCATAATCCCAAGCCTCAGAATTTTTATATTATTTTATTTGTGCAAACCGATTATGTCAACATTGCGGGTTAACAGTTATTATTGCAACATTTTCAATGTGACAGGTATGTGCAAACATATCAAACGGTTGGACAGATTGAACTTTTGCACCGTTATCGCTAAGAAATTTTAAATCTCTTGCAAGGGTTGCCGGGTTACAGCTTACATAAATTATTGTACTTTTTGCAAGTCTTAACACCGCTTCAAGTGATTCTTTAGTGCAGCCTTTTCTTGGCGGGTCAAGGATAATTACATCAAATTTTCGACTTTCGGTTTTAAGAAATTCCGTTGCATCGGCGTTATGCACTTCAAGATTATTGATGTTGTTTTCTTTTGCACTAATTTTTGCAAGTTCGCATGCCTGCTTGTTTTCTTCCACGCTGACAACTTTTTTGCTTACATCGGATACGCAAATACCAAATGCCGAAATACCCGCATAAGCATCCAAAACCACCGCATTTTCAAAGTTGTACGAGATATAGCTTTTCACGTAATTGAATATATTTTCGGCACTTTCGGGATTTATTTGAAAAAATGTGTTTGAGCCGATTTTAAATATTTTACCCGCCATTTTTTCTTCTATAAATTCATTTCCCTCAATACAGATTGTTTGCTTACCTGTTATTACGTTTGTTCTTTTGGGGTTAAAGTTTATGCAAACACCTGTTACCTGTTCAAATTCATCGTATATACATTTTGCAAAATCGTTGAGCCTGTCAAATGTTTTTGTTGCGTTTACTACAAGCGTTACAAGGCATTTTTTTGTTGAATGTGAAACTCTTATTAAAACATGCCTTAAATCGCCGGAGTGTTTATTTTCGTTGTAGCCGTGAATTGCGTAATCGAAGGCTTTTTGTCTGATAAATTCAATAATTTCATCACAGATTTCGGGTTGAATCGGACAGTATTTGATGTTAACCGTTTCGTGTGTTTCGGGTTTGTAGTAACCCGCAATTATTCGGTGAGAATTTTTGGTTTCGGATACGGGATATTGGACTTTGTGCCTGTAATTTTCGGTTTGCGGGCTTGCGATTGTTTCGCGGGGAATTATATCAAGTCCCGATATCGTTTTTATTGTATCTTCAACAATTTGCCTTTTAACTTCAAGCTGATATTTGTAATCTATGAATTGCAGCTGGCATGCTCCACAAACCTTGTGTAACGGACAAAACGGCTTTGTTCTGTATTTTGACGGCTCTATTATTTCAAGAATTTCACCAAAGGCATAATTTTTATTAACTTTTGTAATCTTAAATTTTATGATATCTTCAGGGCAAGCGTTTTTTATAAAGACGACAACACCGTCTGCTTTTACAAGCCCTAATCCCGAATTAGCAAGTTTTTCTACCTGTGCGATGTATTCTTTATTCATTTCCATAGATTTATTATAGCTTAAACATTCTTTATAAATTAGCACTTTTTTAAAGATATGATATTATATTTTTATAGAATTTGAGGGAGCAGGATTATGAAAAAATTTATAATTACATTATTACTTATGGTACCGTTTATAAGCGGGTGTGCAAACATTGATACACGTTTAACGATTAATAACGATAAATCTGCAACGGTTGTTACGTCGCTGGCGTATCAGGGGAATATAGGAGATGCAACAGATGCTAATGCCGCGGCTATTGATAATAATTACCGCAGCTTTTTAGACCCGATGTATATTACTCAAAATATTTACAGTAAAAAGTTATCGACAATTACCGCAACAAAAAACGTCGGAAATATTGAACTTTCCGATGTTGATTTGTCGTCTTTGGGGTTAAAATCAAACTTGCCCGACGGTAAATTTATTGATGTCAAGAAAAATTTTCTTGTAACGTCTTATAATGTTGATGCGGTGTTCGATTATCCCGCACAGACGGCAAAGTTAAAGAACGAAAAAGTTAAATCGGATGCCATAACTTCGGGTGGACTTGATCCGGTTTACTTAAAAGAGTATGGCGATATTGATGATATTGATACATCCGACGGTTTCCTTGAAAACTTGGATGATGATACAAAAGAATTTATAAAAGAATCCGTTGAAAGTGCATCATCGTCTGATAAGTCGAATGTTTTAGGCGATATCAATTCAACTTTCAGCATAAAAGTTCCGTCATTTGCATCTTACAATAACGCTGATTCTGTTGAAGGGAATATTTATACTTGGAATATTAAAAAAGACGGAGTTACTAATATAAAATTCCAATACGTAAAATATAACAGTGCCTCTATTTTGTTAATCTTGCTTTTGGGTATCGGTTTAATCGTGTTGTTGGCAAGAAGGATTGTTAAAAGAGATTCACAAAAACAATTAGATGCGCAAAAATAGGAGCTTTGGGTTAATGATGAAGAAAGCATTTTTGATAATGATGTTTTTGGCAGCAGGGGTTTTGATGAGCGCACAGGCGGCTTATGTATGCCCGTCGCCCGATGATGTTCAAGCAAAGATGAGTTATTTCCGGCAAAAAGCACTTGAGGGAATGTCTCAAAAATCCGGAACCGCCGTTGATATGAGCGCATTGTTGAAAGAACAGGAAGAATATGTTGCTAATTTGTACAGCGGATGTTTGAACTACCTGAAAAACACTCCGAATCCGGATTGCAAAAAGACAACTACATTTATGACGGGATATATGCTTTTGCCAAAAGAAAAAAGCAATAGTGCAACCGCACAGGTGAAAAATTTGGCGGAAAAATTAAAAACCGCTTGCCCGTCAGAAGTCGAATCACTTAAGGTGTTTTTAAAATAATTTTATAAAATGATAATTATATAACATAGTCCCCCTATGTATAAAACAGAAGAAATAACACCCAACCAAAACATTACATTATATAAGTTTTGCAAATTTTTATCATTAATATTTGTCTTTAAAAGATATTTATTTTTAGAGAGTTTATTTACTAATATTTCTATTAATAACAAGAATATGAGACAAATAACAGTTGCGGAATAATAGAAACTATTTTCAATTAAAGACACACCATAAATGTCATTTGTTCCGTCGAAATAGAAATCTGTTATTAAATAAAGCAAAAATAACAATAAGAGAAATATTCCAAATAGCGATAATATATTTGCACAAATATATTTTGTAATTTTCATACGTGCATATTAACATAAAGGAAAGAAAAATGACAAAAACAATATGGAGTATCCTTGCCCAAAGTGAAAGGGTGGTCAGTAAGATTACCCTTATAGTTTTGGGCAGTGAAGATGCTTGGATTGTAGGCGAGAGTGTGCAGCTCGAGCCGTACAAGGCAAGTATGCCTTATGGCTTGGGAAGATTAAAATAATTTCTTAAATCCCGTTATGCCATAAGGCTGACGAGGTTGTTTGATTTCTTACGAAATCAAACAACACTTCGAGTCGATTTGTCCAAATGAAAAAGAGGTCTAAAAGACCTCTTTTTCATTTGGGCGTGAAGAGACTCGAACTCCCACGCTTGCGCACTAGTTCCTAAGACTAGCGTGTCTGCCATTCCACCACACGCCCTTAATTGTCAAAGTCTGCGAAAATCCTTTACGGATTTTCTTGACAGCGTGTCTGCCCCTCTTGCAAAACGATACTTAATCGTTTTGCTGCGGCAGTGTACCACACGCCCTTACTCATTTGTGCAATGTACCACTCCGTATGTGTTTTGTCGGATTAGTAAATCCGACCTACCATCCGCACGCTTATCGCAGCAACTAAGTAGTACACAGTCCTTATTCAATTGTCAAAGCAAGTTCGTTCACTTGCTGCACTTGTTTAATTTATTATAAGCATACCCCTTTGTCAAGTTTATTCCTAACTATTGCAAAAGGTGATAAAATCGCATATAATATAGGCAGGCTTGGATTCACATGAAAATAACAACAAACTACAGTATAAATACAACCAAAGGTTATCCTCTTGCTCAACCCGCATTTCAAGGAGGATACAAGTCTTTTAACGTCTTAAATCCGATTTCATACTACGCGGACAAGTATCTTGCAAAATCCGCCGCAAAAACAAGGCAACAGTTCATCCCGTCATTGCCCGAGCTTAAAGGGATGTATAAGCAGGTCAAACTCGGCAAATGCAAAATTTCCCCTTCCGGCTGGGATATCAACAAAGGCGACTCCGACAAATACGTTCTTTTTATGCATGGAATGGCGCAAAACGTAAGCAACTATCAAAACCTTTATAAAAAAATTCTTGAACTCAATCACGGCATCTTTGCTTTAGAATACAGAGGCTACGGTGCCAATTCATCCGCAAAATTAAGCGAAGATAAGCTAAGAAACGATGTTGAAAAAGCATTTAATTATCTGACAAAAGAAAAGGGAATCCTTCCGCAAAATATCATAGCAATAGGACACAGCATGGGCGGAGCGTTAGCCGCAAATCTTGCTAAAAATCACCCCGATATTAAATCGTTAATTTTAATTTCACCAATCAGCAACGCAATGAACATCAGTGATAAATTTGCGCTCAACAAAAGGCTCGGGCAAGGTATTCCTCCAAAAATAAAAAAACTTACAAATAAAATCCCGATTTTGAAAACACTTTACAGTATGAGATTTGACAGTATAGATACGATTAAAGAAGTAAAAGTTCCGACATACATAATACAATCTTACGACGACACGGTTGCAACAATTAAAGGATGCCGTCAAATTTACAAAAATGCCAAAAGAAACGGGATAATGAAATGGTTCAAGGTTCTTCCCACGGGCGGGCATAAAGTTGACGAGGCGAAAATAAACACCGTCGGGCAAATACTGAGCACCGTCGGATAACATTTTTTATTTGTAAATCAACAATTTTTATGTGATAATTTCATTGTAATAATTATCAGGGATAAGAGCGATGGAATACAAACTAAAAGACACACTATCAAAAGATGCCTTCAAATACGGTTATTTGATAAATAAAATATTGCCGTTTATAAGACCGCACACGGGCAGAATAATTTTGAATATGGTTTTAGCGGTTCCGTTGGGTCTTTTGGATGCGGTCGTTGCTTATGCTCTCAAGCCGTATATGGATTGCGTAATAAACGGAAAGCCTTGGTCTTTAGGCTCTTTAACAATCGACCAAAGCACGCTTGCAACGGTAATTCCCCTTGGGATAATTATTTTTGCCATCGTTCAAGGACTTTTAAAATATGCAAACAACTATTTAACGGATTGGACAGGAAATAAAATTTCCAATTCGCTCAAAGTTGAATTGTTCAAAAAACTCACCTCGTTAGACTGCAAATTTTATGACATAAATTCATCGGGGCTTGTCCTTACAAGATTTTTAACAGACCCCGAAACGGCATCAAAAAATATCATAAATACAATAAAAAGTTTTATAATGACAGGGTTTGGAATAGTCGGACTTGTAACGGTTTTATTGTACAACTCGTGGAAACTTGCAATTATCGGTGTCGGTATTATGGCAATAGCAATAACTCCGGTAACTTTAATAAGAAAAAGGATTAAAAAAGTTTCCAACGCAACAATGGTTGTCGGCGGAGATATGACAACCAATTTTAACGAAACCTTCTCCGGCAACAAGATTATGAGCGCATACAACCTTCAAGCTCAGCAAAATCATAAGTTTGAAGAACAGATTAAAAAACAATTCGACCTGACAATTTCATTAACCAAACGAGTAGGCTGGATGTCGCCTATTATGTACTTTATTTGTTCAATCGGGATTGCGCTTGTTATGTTTTACGGAAACCATTTGATAATAACGGGACAAATGAGTGCCGGAAGTTTTGCCTCGTTTGTAACGTCATTATTGCTGCTTTATAAACCGGTAAAAGATATGGGAAGAACCCTGACGGATTTACAATCGACTTTTGTCGCTTTGGGGCGTGTGTTTGAACTTTTTGATTTGGTTCCGTATATTAAAAATAAACAGAACCCCAAAACAATGAACGGTTTAACAGGCAGCATAGATTTTGAAAACGTTTGGTTTGAATACGAACAAAACACTCCCGTATTAAAGAATTTTTCGTTGCATATTAACAAAGGAGAAACAATTGCGCTTGTCGGCAATTCCGGCGGAGGGAAAAGCACGATTGTTAATCTTTTGCCAAGATTTTATGACGTTAAAAGCGGTTCAATAAAATTTGACGGCACGGATATCCGAGATATCGATTTTAAATCTTTAAGAAACAATATATCCTTTGTATTCCAAGACAACTTCCTGTTTTCGGGAACGATACGTGAAAATATACTTATGGGAAAATTTGATGCAACGGATGAAGAAATCAACAACGCAATAAAAATGGCACACCTTGACGAATTTATAAATACTTTGGAAAACGGAGCAGATACCTATGTGGGAGAGCGCGGAGCATCGTTATCGGGAGGTCAAAGACAGCGCGTTGCAATCGCAAGAGCCATGATTAAAAATGCACCGATTGTTATACTCGATGAAGCAACCTCGGCACTTGATAACGAATCGGAAGCAATTGTTCAAAAAGCGCTTGATAACCTTATGAAAAACAAAACCGTTTTCGTAATTGCCCACAGACTTTCAACAATAAATAATGCCGACAGAATTGCCGTTATTAACGAAGGTGAACTTGTTGAATCGGGTACGCACGATGAATTGATGGCTATTCCAAACGGAAATTACAAACATCTTTACGAAATGCAGTTCAAAAATCAGGAGACTGCCGTTCTATGAAAACCGTTATTATTACAAAATGGATTGAGCCTTACAAACTTTTGGAAACCATAAAACAGTACTGCGAAGTAAAAGAATTTATCTTTAACGGAGCAACAAAACTTTCCGAAAAAGAAACTTTTTTCAAAGAACTTACCCAAAACAAAAACACCGTCGGGCTTTATATGAAAAACGTCAACAAGTATTATCTTTTCACAATCAAAGAAGAATTTGATATTTGGAACAAACTCGTTGAAGAATTTGATTTCACACCGGAAGATTTTGAAACAGGAACCGACACCGAAAAACCGTTTCAAACGGTTGATATGGGAAAAGCCGAGGCGGGAATAATTTTCCCCGAAAATTAGAAAATTAAGTTGCTGTTGTCAGGAATTTTTTAACTTCATTTTCTAAATCAGCGACGGTTTTGTTGTTATAAATTACCCGGTCCGATTGTTCGGCTTTTAAATCCTGACTTGTTTGGGCATTCATTCTTGTCTGTGCATACTCTTTTGAATAATTATTTCTTTTCATCAACCGCTCAAGCCTGATATCATCATCGGAATAAATAAACAAAATTCTATCAAACAAATCTTTCATATTAGCCTCAAACAACTGCGGAGCGGAAACAAAAACAAATTCTTCTCCTTTTTGAGCTATAAAAAATTCTTCAATTTTTTGTCTTACCAAAGGGTACAAAATATCTTCAAGATTTTTTTTTGCTTGCACATCGGAAAAGACCAGATTGCCGAGCTTTTCTCTGGAAATTTTATCACCTTCAAGAATATCAAAATCTTTAAATTTTTCAACGATTGTTTTTGAATTATCGACAAGAAGTTTGTGGCAGACAACATCAGTGTCCAAAACAGAGTAGCCTCTTGAAAATAAAAACTTTTCCACAACGGATTTACCGCTTGCGATATTTCCGACGATTGCAATTTTAAGCATTAGTCCTCGCAATTCTGTTTAGAAAATTACGCAATTCCTTTATTTGCTTAGGCTTAACGGGTTTAATTTCCCCTCGTTTTAACCCCTCAAGGGTTAATGTCGCATGCCTGATTCTTTTCAATGAAACTACCTCAAACCCAAGGCATTCAAACATCCTGCGGATTTGACGATTTAGCCCCTGATAGAGCAAAATTTCCATGGCGGTATGTTCATTGTCAACCTCAATGACATCAACTTGCGCATAAGCAATCTTTTCAGGCTCAATCTCAATTCCCTTGTACATCTTGTCGATGTCGTTTTGAGAAATTTTGCCGTTTATTGAAACTCTATAGAGTTTTGGAACTTTCGCGCTCGGGTGCGTAAGCTCGTTAATTAAATCACCGTCATTGGTTAAAATAAGCAAGCCTGTGGAATCTTTATCCAATCTTCCTACCGGTTTTAAATGATGAAGGTTTTGGGGAATTAAATCGTAGATAGTTTTTCTGCCCTTTTCATCATCCGCGGTCGTGATATATCCCGCGGGTTTATAAAACCTGTAATATTCGTGTTTAACGGGGTGAATCATTTTTCCGTTGATAAAGACTTTGTCTTTTGGTTGAACGATAAACCCGAGTTCGGTAACTTTTTTGCCGTTAACGCACACCGAACCGTTTTCAATCAACTCGTCGGCTTTTCTTCTTGAACATAAACCCGATGAAGCGATATATTTGTTTAAACGAGTGCCGGACATTTTAAAACCTCATCAAAAGATTTTGCCAAAACTTCGGGCATTTTTCTGTATAACTTGCCCGCGTTAGAAATTGCAACAACGCTTACATCGGCTTCAACACAAACCTTTAAATTGTTTTTTGACCTGATGATTTGTTTAAAATTAACGCAAAAACCGTTAAACTGAGATATTTCGGTTTCAACAATAACGACATCTTCCAATTTAGCGGACATTTTGTATTTAATATTCATATTAACAACGGGAAGAACGATGTCTTGAGCTAACAAATCGGACAGACTATGTCCCATCATTTCGCAAAGTCCGACTCTGCCCATTTCAAGCCATCTCAAATAAGACCCATGCCATACAACACCGTATGCGTCTGTGTCCGAATAAAATACTTTTTGTTCAAATATGTGTTTCATAAACGCATTATAACACTAAAAATTTTATTTACGGTATTTTTATGTATAATTTATTTATGAAAAGAAATATTTCCGAAAAAGTAATAAACCGTTTAACGCTTTACCATTACATTTTGCAAGATTTTGCCGAGAAAAACATCGAATATATTTCAAGTAAACAAATTGCAACACTTTTAAAAATAGACGATTCACAGGTAAGAAAAGACTTGAATTTGCTGAACAATTCAGGGAAATCACGCGTGGGATATATTGTAGATGAGCTGAAACAATCAATAGAAAACACACTCGGGTTTGAAAAAAGGAAAAAGGCAATAATAGTTGGTGCGGGAAACCTCGGTATGGCACTTGCAAAATACGACAACTTTACAAATTACGGCTTGAATATTATCGGACTTTTTGACAACAATCCCAATAAAACAGGGAAAGTAATAAATAATAAACAGGTTTTGAACATAAAAAAATTAAAAGAATTTATGCAAAAAAATCCGGTTGAAATAGCGATATTAACCGTTCCGGCACAAAACGCACAGGAAACAGCGCAATATTTAGCCTCTTTGAATATCAAATACATTTGGAATTTCACTCCGAAAATACTGGATTTGGATGAAAATGTTCAGGTATGGAACGAAAATCTTATGGGGAATTTTTTGCAATTTACTTATGAAATGTAAAAATCTAAAATAATTGTAAAGATACTGCATTTCTGAGATAATTATTGTATAATCATCATGAGTTAAGTGAGGCGGATATGACAACTATGACAGTAAGTAAAATTAATGAATTAGCAAAAGAAGTGTTGGAAATTGAAGCAAATTCAATTTTGAGATTAAAAAACACTATAGGTGAAGAATTTGATAAAGCAATAGATATTCTCTACAACTGCAAAGGCAGAGTAATTGTAACGGGGATGGGAAAATCGGGATTAATCGGGAAAAAGATTGCGGCAACAATGTCCTCAACCGGCACACCGGCATATTTTCTTCATCCGGCAGAAAGCACCCATGGTGATTCGGGGGTTATAACAAGAGAGGACGTAATTATCGCAATATCTAACAGCGGTGAAACTCAAGAATTGCTTAATTTATTACCGTTAATAAAAAGATTTGGCTGCCCGATGATAGGAATGACGGGGAATTTGACCTCAACACTTGCCAAAACAAGCGATGTTGTTTTGGATATTTCGGTGGAAAAAGAGGCATGTCCTCTGGGAAAAGCACCAACGGCAAGCACAACGGCAACTCTTGCAATGGGAGACACTTTGGCAGTGTGCTTAATGGAAAAGAAAGGGTTTACAAAAGAGGACTTTTTAATGTTTCATCCTTCGGGCAAGCTCGGTAAAGGCTTAACCTACAAGGTAAAAGACTTGATGATAACGGGAAGCCGCATTCCGCTGGTTAAAGAAACGGATTCTTTCGCTCGGGTTATTAAGACAATATCGGATTACAAACTGGGCATGACAATAATTTTGAATCCCGAAAACAAAATTATCGGAGTTTTGACAGACGGTGATATTAGAAGAACTGTTATAAAATATCATGACACATCAAATATTCAAGTAAAAGACGTTATGACAATTAACCCCAAAAGAATAGATTGCGAAGCCTACGCGGCATCTGCGCTGCATCTTATGGAAAAATATTCAATAACCGCACTTGCGGTAGTCGATGAAAACGATAACCCGATAGGGGTTATTCATATCCACGACTTATTGAAAGCGGGAGTTGCATAATGGATTTAAAAGAAAAAGCGAGCAGAATAAAACTATTGGCATTCGATGTTGACGGAGTAATGACCGACGGAAGCATAACTTATGATGAAAACGGAGTCGAATACAAAACATTCAACGCAAAAGACGGTTACGGTCTGGCAAAAATGTCAAGCAACGGTTTTATAACGGCGATTATTACCGGCAGAAACAACGGCACCGTCGATAAACGTGCGAATGACTTAAGAGTTACCGAAGTTTATCAGGGTGTGAAAAATAAGTTACCGATATTGGAAGCATTGATGGAAAAATACGAACTGACATTTTCGGAAGTTTCGTATATGGGAGATGACGAACCGGATATTTGCATACTTGAAAAAGTCGGCATTGCCGCATGTCCTGAGGATGCGGTAAAAAATGTCAAAAATGTTTGCAATTATGTTTGCGAATGCAAAGGCGGCAAAGGAGCGGTAAGAGAGCTTTGCGATTTCATCTTTGATTCATATAAACAGGCTAAATAACAGGAGAGATATTATGTACGAAATTAAAACACAGGCTTTTTTCTCGGCAGCACACCATCTGTTGAATTATGAGGGTGAATGCGAAAATCAACACGGACACAACTGGATGGTCGAAGCCTTTGTACGGGGAGAAAGTTTGAATAAAAGCAATATACTTATTGATTACAAAGTTTTAAAACGCGAGCTTAATAACGTATTAGAAACTTTAGACCACAAAGATTTAAACGAATTGCCCGCATTTAAGGGCGAAAGTCCGTCAAGCGAAATGATTTCGGCATATATTTATTCAAAACTCAAAGAAAAGATAGTACAATTAAATAAAATTACCGTTTGGGAAACACAGACATCATGCTGCTCATATTTTGAAGCAGACTAGACAAAAAAAAGGGGATAGATAATGAATTTAATACAAGCTGTACTAATGGGTATAGTGCAGGGATTGAGCGAATTTTTACCGATATCGAGTTCGGCACATCTTGTTTTTACATCAAATTTTTACAAGGTTATAAAAAATATCCCCATCGTAATGCAGTCAAATGAAGAAGTATTCTTTGACATAATGCTCCATTTGGGAACATTGATTGCCGTTTTGGTGTATTTCAGAAAAGAGATACGGGAACTTTTAACCGCACTTATAAAAGCAATAAAAACGAAAGATTTTTCGAATAATAACGCTAAAACGGCAATATACATTATATTGGGAACGATTGTAACGATAATATTGGCACTTCCTCTTAATAAAGTTGCCGAAAAACTCGTATTTCATCCGGCATTTGTCGGCGGGCTGCTGATAATTACCGGAGGAACTTTGTTTTTAAGTGAATATCTTTCTAAAAGAAAGATTGACAAAAAACAGACCGTAACTATGAAACAATCAATATTGATAGGATTAGCCCAAGGTATAGCGGTATTGCCGGGGTTTTCACGTTCGGGGTGGACAATGGCGGCAGGACTGTTTACGGGACTGGACAGAGAAAGTGCCGCAAAATACTCGTTTTTATTGAGTATTCCGATAATTTTGGGTGCGTCAATGATTTACCCGCTTGTCGAAATTGACATCAAAGAGGCTCTGACTTACAATTGGTGTTCAATAATTATCGGCACAATTGTATCGTGTTTGGTCGGATATTTGTGTATAAAATATTTTATGAAATTTATCGCAAAATTTTCGCTTAACATATTTGGCTACTATTGTGTAGCGGTAGGGGTTTTCACGTTAGTATTTTTTAATATTTTTAAGTAAAAATATTGTAAAATTTTGTAACAAAACAAAGGAAAAACTAACAAAAAAAAATCTTTAGAAGCATTCTAACAACATAAAAACGGAGTTAACATGATATTACCGGTAAGTAATCTTACAAAAACAGAACAAATACCGTTTAATTCCCAAAACCCAAGGGAAGAGAAGCCGTCGCCCTATGATAAAGACACTTTGTTGAAAAACAACTTTTCAAACAGGATGAGAATAGGGATAGATAAATTTGCAAAAGCGTTCACTATCTATCCTGCAAGGGGTATGAAGGGGAGCACAAACTCCAACTTTTACGAATACCTGACAATGGGAAGTAATGTACCCTCAATAATCGGGAGCATCATTTTAATAACAATATTTAACTCCTACAAAAATTATGCGCAATCGGACAAAATCGGAGCCGCAAAAATAGGTAATAAGATGGCTTTGGGGGTAATATTTTATTCGTTATTCAAGTCATTATCAAAATCATTAATAACTTATCCGGTTAAAATGAAAACAGGAATTGACACAGAAATTCCGTACGCAAAAGTTAATTATCAACTGCAAGAAAAACCGGGGGATTACGATTTAACAAGCATTGAGTATCATAAGATAGGGGAAAGCGTAGATTTTACAAGATGGGATTTGTTATACGGAGATGTAAATAAAAACGAATCGCCGAACTTCCGTTATGACAAGATAGCAAAGAAAAACGGATTAGGTGAAAACCTTACAGATTCCGATCAGGAAGTTAAGCCTATATATAAAGAGGTTCTTGTAAAATCTGCATTGGCAAAATCTTTTGCATCGTATATGTGGGCGGCAACCGGAGTAGCGTTGGCATTTCAAGATTGCTGGCAGGATTATTTTAATGTCGCGACGTTAAAAATTTGGAAACCGAGAGAATTTTTCCATTCGATAAAAATATTTGCCCGGAGTTTTGTAAAGAGCATCTCGTCATTATATAAAGGACCGGAAACCGCCGCATCTAAATTCTCAAAATATTCGGGAAAAGCGCTTATCGGGGTAACAATTTTATCGACGTTGGCGGGAATGTTTAATGCAATGCACATTACCAAAAAGCCGTCAAAAATAACGGCAAAAGATGTCATGAACAAAAATAAAGAAAGTGTGGTGAATTAAATGAACTTAATTCAATCATACAAACCCGAAACGACATACAGACCGCCGATAAAAAGCCCGCACAAGCCCGACGGAAATTTTGACGTGAACCAAGAGTTGTTAAACCACACATTTATAAGACCGTTACCGGCACACGGAAAATTGGTAAAGAACGGTTTATTTGAGATACCCTCGGAATTTATAAAAGATGTGAGATACGATTATCGGGCATTAAAACATTCGATAAAAGGTGAAGCAAACGACCACGAACTCGGAAGGCTCAACGATATGGGAATGAAATTGGGCGGGCTTGCAATAGCGACGTATCTTTTTTCGAGAAAATCCACACCGTTGACAAAGATAATGGAATTTGTGGGCTTGACATCATTTTTTGCGGCAATGGACTTGTGGCCGAAAATCGCGCTTCAACTTCCGGCTTATCTAATCCACGGATTTAATATCAGACAAAAATATACCGACAACTACGGCAGAAAAAAGATGGTATATCTTGACCATCAGTTTATACCTTGGGATTTATACTCCGACAAAGAAATAAACAAAATAGGCGACAGACTCCATGTGCCAAAGGATATCCCAAACAGGAGAGAATTTATACAGGAAAAGATGAGAAAAATCGCGCTGCAAAACAACACTATGTGGATGCTTACGGCGGGTTTTGCAACTCCCATTATGAGTGCATTGATTTGTAACGCGCTTGAAAACCCGATAAGAAAAATACAAGATTCAAGATTAAATAAAAAAGCTAACAATTTATTGATTAATTTTAACGAAGAAACACAAAAAATTAATTTTAAAGATAATGTTAATCAGTTAGATGAAATACTGACCCAAAACAAAGGTCAAACGATAACCCCCGAACTTTTCAACAGAATATGCAAAAATATGACCCAAAATTTGGATCCTGCAATTGCGCAATATTTTGAAGCGGATTTAAAAAATCTTATCCCCAACATAAGAAATTATAATATTCGGCAGGAAACAATTAACCACGTTCATACAAAACTTATGGAACATTTTTCACAATCGGAATTGCCGGAAAATGTTATTAACGAAATTATACCCGATGTCCAAACTCTTACTCAGATGCTAAGAGAGAAAAACGGTTTGAGTGATAATGCCCAAGATGTCAGCGAATATTCAAAATACGTTCAGAATTTTATCAGCGAAAGAATCAATAAATATATACAAGAAAACCCGAACAGTATAACCGGTAAAAAATTACTTTTTCACTTTAAAAAATTCATCCATTCGCAAAGTTACGCACAATCGTCGGGATTGAATGCAGCGTTTAAGCACAAATCGGCAGCGGTATTAACAGAGCCTCTCACGGAAGAAATCAAAAACATTTCAAAAGTTTTAAACACCTTCAAAGCACAGGTAAAAGTTTTGGATAAATATGCGTTTATAAAAGCCGCGGAAGCACCTGAAACAATTCATGCAAACATTTGGAATTTGGATTTATGCAACGATTTATTAAAGGTATTTAATTTTACCCCCGAAGAAATTAAACGCAGCAGGCTTGAGCCTGAAATTGCGGGAAAAATTCTTCGTGAAAAAATGGAAGATATTGTATCAGACGACACAAAATATACAAAATTTTTGGATACAATGAACCATAAATTATCAAAGATGTACAACAAAATGGAATCAATAGACTTGTCTGCGACAAACAATACAAACACATATATAAATTGTACAAACACAAGTTATGATACGGCAGCAGAGTCGTTGAGAAAATTAAGGATGCCGCAAACGGCAGATATTATCGCGGGCTACCAAGGAACCGGAGCAGGCGAAGCGGGCAAATTCTGCGTAAAATATTCTCAACTCGGGTTTATGGAAAACAGTAATACGGCTCTTAAAAGTTCAATGTACAGACTGTTCAATACAATGAGCGTGTTCAGAAAAATATCCAAACTTCCGCAAACGGGTTCCGATATACTGGATTACCAAGACGGCAAACCGATTTTAAGACAAGTTAAAGAAGAAATGATTGAAGCAATAAAAGAACTTTTAATCAGCGGACACGCGTCTGATTATGCAAATAAACTGTACGTGTTAAGATCGCTTGATGTTAACCCCGAAGATATTGTAAAAGACTTCAACCTCAAAACCCCGGAAGAAAAAGAACGGATAATGAAAGAATTAACCGAACAAATTGAAACACAAAAAGGCAAGGTAATAAACAAATATCTCGGCACGAAAAACCCTGCGGAAATGAAAGAACTTTCAAATGATTACAATTTCTTCAAACGGATTATGAAATACATATATGAAGAACGAATTGATGAGCAAACGGAAGAAAAATGTAAAAACAGCGTATTTTGGAAAGATTTTACCGAATACAGAAAAGATGCACTCGATGTTTTGGGAGGCGACTTCAATTTTGCAAAACCGGGATTTGTGGTTAATAACGTAGTCGAATCGACTTCCGAGCGCAGATTTATCAGAACCGGAAGCGCGTTGGATGAAATGTTTTATAAGCTGACAAAACAAGAATTTAACAATAAGTATTGGCTCAAAAAATTCGGCAGGTTTGGAATAGGATTAATAGCGGTAACCGTAATAGCTCAATTTTTTACGGGAAGAATGCCGAAAATTCACCAACAGGAGGGTAAATAAATGATTAACACAACCTATCCTCTGATAAAAGGTTACAATTCAAACCATAATATAAGTTTCAAACAAGACACCGCGACTTCGGCTGTCGCTCAAAATCAATCGCTTGCACCAAACGCCAAAACAAATCTTCTTGACGAATTTTTGAAAAATCAGGCACTGATAAATGCTCCGAAAGTTAATAAACCCGCACAAGTAACCGTATCAAACGAGCCCATTAAACCCTACAAAAACGATTTGAAAACATTACTTTTAACAAATAACGCAAAAATTCTTGCAATAGTACCGAGAATATTCAACGCAAAAGACACCAACGGCAATGAATACATCGACGGCAACGAAATTCACGGAACATTTTTAAACGCGATAGAAAGACTTGACGAGATAAAAGAACAGGGATTTAACACTTTACACGTGTTGCCGATAAACCCGACAGGCAAAGATAATGCAATGGGAACGGCGGGTTCTGTATATTCTCCAAAAGATATGCTCGAAATTGACCCCGTTTTAGCGGACAAAAACGACCCGCGAACCCCGAAACAACAGTTTAAAGCGTTTGTAGATGCTTGCCACAACAGAGGATTGCGGGTGATGGTAGATATGCCGAGCTGCGCATCGTACGATTTATATTTGGCAAAACCGGAATTGATGGCAAAAGACAGAAACGGACTTGCAAAAACTCCGCAGGGCTGGAACGATATAAGAATGTTCCAACCTTGGGAAGATGAAGGGAAAAGAACATTAAACCCCGAACTTTTGGAATACCACAGACAATTTGTGGATATGATGCTTGAAGCGGGGGTTGACGGAATAAGAGCAGACGTAGCAAGAGCTAAA
>CANQSZ010000013.1 GCA_947626645.1 Candidatus Gastranaerophilales bacterium | reverse complement strand
CTGATATGGCAAAATCGTTTAAAAATTTCTCTACGATTGTTGATGTCGGCGCAACAACCGCGGGTTCTGTTCTTTCTTGTAATATTGTTACCCCTGTTTTGAGAAATTACTTTGCCGCAGAACGCCAAAAAAGTGCTATAGATAAACTTAACGAATCCAAAATGAATAAACCGGAGGTTAATTATTTCCCCAGACCTTCTATGGTTGATTTTCAGTCGCGTATTAATAGCGGCTCTTTAAAAATATAGATATATGAATCCCCCGATTATTGCCATTGTAACGATTACAAATGCTGCCGCAAGTTTGTAAAAGTAATCGGTTGTATATTCATTGGTGTCTTGTATTTTTGAGAGAATATCTTTTGAATAATCAAATTTCGTGTCGTTTTTTGTTTTTTCATAAGCCGAATTCATTATCTTTTTAAATTTGTACATGGTTTCCAGTTCTTTTCTTGCTGCGGGGTTTGAAATTGTCATTTTTTTTATTTTTATATTTTCGTTTTGGTTAAGTTCGTTATCCATATAAGCCGACAGATTGTTGATAAATTCGGTTTTTACTTCTTCTTTTTCATTTTGTGCTGTGTTTTTTATGCCGTTATATTTTGCAAAAATTTTTTGTAATTCCTGAATTTTTTTTCTGCAAACCGGACATTTTTCAAGGTGTAAATTCACGTATTCTTTCAATCGGGGGTTAAGTTGACCTGTTATATAAAAATTAATTAATGCTGCAACCTGACTGCAAGTTAAGTCTTTGTTCATAGATTACTCTCCTTATATATAATTTTTTAGCACTTCTTGTAATTTTAGTCTGGCTCTTGAAATTCTTGATTTAACCGTACCGATGCTTGTTTTTGTCGTATTTGCTATTTCTTCGTACGATAAACCCTGAAATTCTCTGAGGATAATTGCAATTCTGAACGCTTCCGGCAAATTTCTTATTGCGGATTTTATGTGCCTTTCGCATTCCGAGGTTATACATTTTTCTATGGGTTTACTCTTTTTGTCGGGAATTTCTATTTTTACCGACAGGTTAAACGGTTCACATTCGTAGTCTATTGATACCGTTTCGGGGTGCTTTTTCTCTTTTCTTAAATAGTCGTAGTAGGTGTTTGTTATTATCTGATTTAACCAACTGTTGAAACATTTCGGGTTTTTAAGGTGGGTGATGTTTTTGGCGGTTTTTAATAATACTTCTTGAGTTAAATCCGAGATACCGTCATTGTTTTTTGCCATATAAGTCAATGTTGCATACACATCGCGTTGTATCTTTTTTATCAATTCTTCCAACGCCTTATAGTCATCTTTTTGTGATAAGACTACAAGTTCTTCTATCGGCATTTTTTTATATGACAATTTATTTTCACTCACAAAAAATCTCCTTAACTAAATGTTAAAGAGATTTCTTTATTTTTTTTATCAACTTAAAGTTATGTCTTGTGGACATTTTTTTTTAAGATGAAATTATAATTGGAATTTAACAACCGAGTTACTCCCTTGGGAAGAAACATACAACCAGTTGTTTGAAATAAACATGCAATAAGGTTTAGGAATTGCCGTGATTAAATCGGTAATTTTACCCGTCGTGTCAACTTTTAAAACGTTATCTTTGTTGTAGTTTGCTATGTAAATATTTCCCGCATCGTCTATTGCTAAGCCGATAGGTCCGTCAATTTTGCTGCTTTTAATATATACAAGTTTTTTGTTATCAACCGTCAATTTATAAATTGTATTGTCGGCAAAGCCCGCAACGTAAAGGTTTCCTTCTTTGTCTGCCGCAACACCTGTGGGGCTTGAAATGTTTTTAAACATTCCGTTCGTGTTGTTTGAAACCTCAACTATCGGTGTATTTTCACTCGTCAATTCTTGTGTTTCTTGTCGGTTTTGTTCTGCGGCGGGTTCTTGTGATGCCGTTTGAGTTTGAGCTGCGGTGTTTTGTTTTTCCGTGATTTCTTTTTCAAGAATTTGAGCCTTTTGGATAAAAAGACTGTCTTGCGGGATGAGCGATAAATACATTTTTGCTTTATCTGTTTCGCCGAGTTTTTGGCTTAATTGTGCGGCTTTTAATACCGATTCGTAATCATCGGGCTTTCTCAGGATAATTTGCTTGAAAACCGCCAATGCCGCTTCATCTTGGTTAAGGTATTCAAGTATTGAACCCAGATTATAATACGCATCAACATAATTCGGGTCTAAATTAACCGCCTCTTTAAAACAAGCCGCCGCCTGTTCAAGTTGTCCCAAATTGTAATAATCTATTCCTTTGTTATATTGTAATTTTGCATCCGTTCCTATTGCGGCGAACGCTGACGATGTTGTTAATAGTATTGCTCCCGTCAAGATTGTTGTTTTTAGTAAGTTACAGTATTTCATCTAATTCCTCAATTATCTTTTCATTTGCACTTGCAAATTTGCTACCCCTTGCTATTATAGCTTTTTTTAACAATAGTGGCAAATTAATTGTTTGCATTTCTTCAAAATTATCCGGAAGTCTGAGGCTCCAGTTTTTGTCTCCCGATGTTCCGGGGGTGTTGTAAGTTTGTTCCATATTGAAAAAGTCCGTAAAGAAAATTTGAATATTTTCCGCTTCGCAAGCAAACAATTCGACCAGTTTTGTTTCTTTCAAAAATTCCCAATCGTTGGTCATTTTGACAATAATGGAATCTTTGTCGGATTCTTCTTTATAAAGGTCATCGACAAGATTTTTAACGTGTAAATACCCTTGGTGAGTGTTAACCAAAGATTTCGCCCATAATGTAACAGGCTTGTTGTCGTGAGTTCCGACCATAGCCCAGCATCTTTTTGAAATATTTTTGCATCTGTAAGGATCGTTTTCCTCTGTTGGTACTGTGAATTGAGTTAATCTCATTCCCAAAAGATCGTATTTTTTCATAACCGCCGCAACCGGATTTGTGAGTGTTCCCAAATCTTCACAAACTATACTGTCTTTTGTTAATCCTTCTTCTTCGGCTGCTGCTATGACGATTTTTTCGATTAGTCTGCCGTAGAGTTTAATCTGTTCGTCAGTTAAATTTTTTACCCTTTTTTCGTTGTCTGAAGTTAAGTTATAATCCAAATCTTCAACTTTTGCGATGGCAAATTTTGCCAATTCGGGATGTTCGGGAGAAGAATACAATCTTCCTGCTCCAAATTCGGGCATCGGTTTTTTACCTGATTTGTAAACCCAAGGGTCAATCAGCCCGACAATATGGTCAATTCTGACACCTCCGGGGTTTTCTCTGAACATTTTGCGGTACAGGTTTTTCATTAAAATTCCCGCATCTGCAAGCGTTCCGTCATCGTTATACATCTTTTCGGGGTTAATGACAGGAAACCCCCATGCCTGACCGTCTTTTGAAAAATAATCCGGCGGACATCCCAAACACCACCCTTCTAAGAATAATGATTGATATGCCCATGTATCTCTGTCCGAGAATGCGACCTGTCGGTCTGCTATCATTTTTATCCCTAATTCTTTAGCTATTTTTTGCGTTTCAAGGTTTTGTTTATTCAAAACAAATTGTATAAACTTGTACTCATCAATTTCTTTTTCGTATTTTTTTGTAATTTCGTTAATTCGGTTTCCAAATTCCATTTTTTCTTCAATAGATTTCGGGTTAAAAAGTCTTTTGTCTGCTTCATTTTTCCAATTCGGCCAGTAATCCGTATCGTTTTCTATTGCCAGAGCTTCGTATAAACTGTCTTTGTCAAGCCAAGAATCGTTTTCTGATTTATATATCGAAAATTCTTTCAATAAATCTTTGTCGGCTTTTAAAATAAAGTTTTTGTAAGCCTCGGACAGAGCCTCTGCTTGCCTTCTTGTAATATATGAATAGCTTGTTTTGTTTGTATTTTTATTGGGATTATTTTCTACGATGTCATTGTAGGTTTCAACAGATAGAATTTTGCCCCATTTATCGGTGGTAAGTTCTTTTAAATCAACAAAAAGCGGGTTGTTTGAAAAAATTGTTCCCGTATAAGGTGAAGAATCGGAGGATTTGGTTTTTCCTGCCGGTCCCATTTGTATTGCATCAAAAAGACCTCCTGCCCAATTCAAAAATTTTTTCCCGCCGTTTGAGTTGATTGTTCCAAATCCGGTATTTTCTCCGTATTCGGAGGGAAAACTTCCGTTGTGCATTATAAAAACAAAATTCTTTTTCCCGAGGATATTAAGTGCTTTTTTAATAACCTTGAGCTTACTTTTCAAGTCGGTTGAAACCATATACACCCCTTCTTATATAGACTGAAAACCGTAAAAATGGGCCCGGTGGGACTCGAACCCACGACCAATTGATTAAGAGTCAACTGCTCTACCAACTGAGCTACAAGCCCGTTTACTTTTTTAGTATAACACAAAGGATAAAATTTTGTGCAAAATTTTATAAATTTTTCCCTATTCAAAAAAAAGGCAAAAAAAAGAGGGATTATAAATAATAATGTTAACGGATTATCCCTCTTTCACAATATGTGCTTAATTAGTATTAGTATCTTTCTAAATATCTGTCCAGTTCCCATTGAGAAACATAAGTTCTGAACGAATCCCATTCTTTTTTCTTGGAAGTCATAAATTCTTTGAAAATATGTTCTCCCAATGCCGCTTTAGCAACAAGTGATTTATCCATATTATCAAGTGCTTCGGCTAAACTTCCCGGCAAAGAATCAATACGTTGTTTTTTGCGTTCTTTAGAAGTTAATTTATAAATATTGCTTTCAACCGGAGCCGGCGGGTCAATTTTGTTTCTTATACCGTCAAGGCATGCTTCTAAAATTGCCGCGAATGCCAAATAAGGGTTGCATGAAGGATCGGGCGATCTTAACTCAACTCTTGTTGAAATTCCTCTTTTTGCGGGAACTCTGACCAATGCACTTCTGTTTGCCAAAGACCATGCCAAATATACAGGCGCTTCATACCCCGGAACCAATCGTTTATAACTGTTTACAACAGGGTTTGTAATCGCCGTTATGCTTTTTACGTGTTTTAATATCCCGCCAACCGCGTATTTTGCGGTGTCAGAAAGTTGATACTCGGCTTTTTCGTCATAAAATGCGTTTTTGCCGTTTTTGAATAACGACACGTTGCAGTGCATACCCGAACCGTTGATTCCGAATATGGGTTTGGGCATAAATGTTGCGTGCAAATCATGCTTTGCGGCTATTGCTTTTACCGCTATTTTAAATGTCGTAACATTATCTGCGGCAGTCAAAATATCCGCATATCTGAAATCAATTTCGTGCTGTCCGTCTGCGACCTCGTGATGAGAGGCTTCTATATCAAACCCCATTTCCTTGAGTGTTAAGACAATATCCGAGCGAATATCTTCACCCAAATCTTCCGGTCCGACATCATAATAGCCTGCTCTGTCTTGTGTTTCTGTTGTTACGTTTCCGTCTTTGTCTTTTGAAAACAGGAAAAATTCCGCCTCGGGACCTATGTTCATCGAAAATCCCATCTTTTCTGCCGCTTCCATAACCCTTTTAAGGTTACATCTCGGGCAGCCTTCAAACGGCGTTCCGTCTGCGTTATAGATATCGCAAATAAGTCTTGCCGCGTTAACTCCGTTATTTTCTCTCCAAGGTAAAATTTGGAAACTGTTAATATCGGGGTGGAAGAACATATCCGATGTTTCTATGCTTCTGAACCCTTTTATTGATGAGCCGTCAAGCATTATCTCGTTATCCAATACCTTATCAATATGCTCGGATGGTACAGACATGTTCTTTATCTGACCGTTTATATCCACAAATTGCAGCTTTATAAATTTTACGTTGCAGTCTTTAATTATCTTTTTTACTTCATCTTTTGTATAATTTTTCCCGTCAAGTCTTACATGTTTGAAATCTGTCATACTTACCTCTTTTCCCTGCTCTTTTGCTGTTACTATCTTAGCATAAAAACTTTCGTCTAAAAGGTCAAGTGTTTTTCTTGTAAAGATTTTATAAAGTTATTTAATTTTTTTCAACTATTTTAATTCACCTGTGATTTTTTTTCTAATATTAAATTATTTAATTTATAAAATTGAAAAATGTTTAATTTATTTTATCATAAACAAAAATGAATTATATTTTTCAAATTTTTATGTTCTTAATAATCTTTACATTTAATGTTTATCGACAATTTTATTATTATCGTCAACGATAATAATTTTGGGCTGATGATTTTGGGCTTTATTTTGTTCAAAATAGCCGTATGTAACGATTATAACTTTATCACCGGGTTGAACTTTTCTTGCTGCCGCGCCGTTAAGACAAATTTCGCCCGAATCTGCTTTCCCTTTAATTACGTAAGTTTGAAATCTTTCGCCGTTATTGACGTCTAAAATTTCAACCTTTTGCCATTCTTTTATATCTGCGGCTTTTAAGAGTGTTTCATCTATTGTTATAGAGCCTACGTAGTTTAGGTTTGCATCCGTTACTGTCGCTCTGTGGATTTTTGAATATAAAAATTCGAGTAGCATATTTTTACCTCTTTTTTATTATATAACAAATATTTTTTGTCAAATAGCAAAAAATATTTTTTTCGTGTTTTAAAACCTCAAAAGGAGAATAACAAAAAATGAATGATATATCATTTGGCTCAACTTTCAGAATCCCCATCACCCATGCCGGAATAAACGCCGCTAAAAAGCAAAAATTGAAAACTCTTATTCTATCCTATCCGAACGGTTTAATAGGAAACAATAAAACGGGTTATGCACGCGTTTCAATAGCTAATGTTGAAGATGCGCAATTTTTACGCAGACTCAAAGGTATCGGTTATAAGGTTTATCAAAAATTCGACGGTGAAAATATTGATAAAAACAATTTGGACACATTTATAAAATCAAAACTTGATTCAAGAGATTTTATGCAAAAAGGAAAAAATCCCGACAAATTACCGCGCCAAATTAGAGAAAAGAAACGGTATGACAGAAGTTTCAATTCCTTTGATGATTTAAAACCGCAACTAACCGATAATGTTTCTGAGGTTGAAAAAACTGTCTCAAAAAAATTAACCCCCGACGAAATTCGTCTGTCTGACGATTACAAAAATACAGTGAAAAATTACGGCAAAGAATTTGCCGAAGTCCTGTTTTTCGGTATTGAATAATATTTAAGTGTTATAATAAATAAAAAAGGAGTATCAAATGAATACAATCAGCAGCGTAAATTTAAACAGTCAAAACAATTACAATAACCCGAGTTTCGGCTCGATAAAAAGTATCAAATCCTTAGGGCTTTATAAAAAGTATCCCAATTTAGCAAAAGAATTGGTTGATTCTTTTATGACCAATGATAAAGCGATTGCTTTTTGTAAAAAATACGATGTTGATCTTGTATTTTCCTCTCGGTCGGACTCTAATTTTGTTTATTCTGATTTTGTTATGTTCATTGATAATATTTCTAAAGGAAAATTAAGAAAATTTTTTGATTCTTTAAATGGTAAACAAGACCGTGTCCATCTTACGTCTGTTTCCAATGTTTGGGATAAAAAAGAGGGTCTTAAATCGACAACATCTTATTTGAAACATTATTTCTCGGATGAAAGCGGTGTTTTAAATTCTCACATGAGATTGAAGGATGAAGAAATTCAAACCGCTTTAGCGAAAAAATCAGCTAAAAAGCATGCAAAAATCGATTTGGCTAACAAACGCAAAGCACTAACGGAAGAAAAAGCAATAAATGAAATAAATCTTAAATCTTCGGTTGAAGATTTAATCCGTAAAACGAAATCGCAAGATTAATTACATTCTGTCAATCGATATAGCTTTAACCCCCGCGTAGCGAGCCTTATCCATAAGTTTTACTACCGCACCATGGGTTGAATCTTCGTCTGTTTCAATCATTAACCCGTCGGGATAGTTCTTTATTTCTTGTGAGAGAACCGTTCCTAAACGGTCTGCGGGTACTTCTTCGTTATTAATATAATATTTATCGTTTGCGGAAACCATTACTGTCAGAATCTTTGTTTCTTTATTGTCAATTTGCGATTGTTCAACGTTTTCAGGCACCGTAAGGCTTATACCCTGCTGGTCTAAAAGAGGCGCAATTACCATCATTATGATTAACAGTACCAAAAAGATATCCGTTAATGGTGTTATGTTTATTTCGTTAAATGTATCTCTCATAGTATTTTATTCCTCTTCGACCGGAACGTTAACCTGTCCCGCTTTTTCTTCAAGTTCTTTTTGTTCTTTTTTGTTTAAGGGTTCACCCGCAACGACGAGTTTTTTGTATTCCGCATTTTGTGCCGAGTTCATTATGTCCATAATTTTTGCACTTTTTATGTCTTTGTCGGCTTTAACAATAACTTCTGCTTTCTCCGTATCGCCTTTTAAGGCAATAAGTTTATCGGTTAAAGCAGATTCGGTTGTGGGTTCTCCGTTTACAAACATCGCTCCGTCTTTTGTTACCGATACCGTTACTTTCGGGTTTTCTATATTTACGCCGTTATTTACCTCCGGAACATCTACCGCATTATCCATTGATTGAAACGATGGTGCCACAACCATCATTATGATTAACAGTACCAAAAAGATATCCGTTAACGGTGTTATATTTATTTCAGAAAATAATTTTTGCTTTTTATTTGTGTTAAATGCCATTTTTTATTTCCCTGTTATAAGTTTACTTTTGAAGATGTGTATTTTGTCGGTTGTTGTTCTTCAGAATCAACGAAGCTCAAGAACAACAACTTGATAAGCTGGAAGTCATCTTCGTAGTGCTTAACAATTGATTGGAACGAGTTGAAGAAAATAACCGCAACGATAGCAACCCCCAAACCGAAAGCTGTTGCAATCAACGCGGAACCGATGCCTGATGCTACTGTTGCCGCTTGGTTTCCTGCATCTGCCAAAATGTTGAACGTTAACAAAATTCTTACAACCGTTCCGAACAAACCTAAAAACGGTGCCACACCGCCGATTGTACCTAAAATTGTTAAATGACTTTCAAGTTTTCTTGTTGCCAATGCGGCAGAAATATCGAATGAACGCGAAAATCCCTGTTTTTGTTCGGAGAAAATTCTTACCGCTTCTTCAATAACTTCGCCGATTACACCGCCGCATCTGATTGCAATGTTTTGTGCGGCAGCCAAATCATTTTTTGACAACTCTCTGTTTAATTCTTTCAT
The DNA here is from genome assembly GCA_947626645.1 of Candidatus Gastranaerophilales bacterium. GTDB lineage: Bacteria > Cyanobacteriota > Vampirovibrionia > Gastranaerophilales > Gastranaerophilaceae > Zag111. The sequence goes on along the minus strand of CANQSZ010000013.1, from coordinate 13,717 downwards.
GTAAATGGTTATATCCCTTTGGTTTTTGGAATAAAATGACCATTTACTGATTACTACGCCCAATACCAATATTGAACACACCAAAATCGGTAACAGTACAGGCCAGTCCATTTTAATTGATTCTAACAATAATTCCATAGTTTTTATCCTCTTGTTATGTAGTAACTCTTATTTTTTTTAATATTTTGTTGCTCCGAATACGTTGTAGTCAAACGTAAACTGAATATCAATACTTTGTCCTTTAAATTCGGGCGGTAAAGGTCTGAACGGAGCCGCCAAATGTACGGCATTTATTGCAGCCTTATCCGCATTTTGTAACCCTGACGATTTGAATACACTGCATGAAAGCAGTCTGCCGTCTTTTGCAATCTTGAATAAAAGAACAACACGTTTACTTTCGTTTCCTTTTGGCGGATCCCAATTCATTTTGATTCTTCGTTGAAGTTCTCTCATATAAGGTCCGAAATCAGGTTCTCTGATTGCATCAATTCCGGGACGACCGCCGCCACCTCCGGGGTTGCCACCGCCTGAGCCTGAGCCGCCGCCCGAGCCTCCTGTTCCGGGTCTTGAACCTGTTCCTGTGCCTGTTCCATGTCCTGCTGATGCGGTTTTGGTACCCGAGCCGCTTCCCACAGGTGCAAGTGTCGGGTTGGGTGAATACGTTCCGCCGCCTCTTGTTCCGCCTTTATTTGACGAACCCGAACCGCTTATCGGTCCTGTTGCGTATTGTCCCGCTTTTGTTCCGCCCGCAGGTACAGGTACTTTAAACGGTGTCGATGACGGTTTTGATACTGTTTTTGGTGTCATCGGCGGTTTCACCGACGGTCTTGCCGTTGGCGGTTGAGGTTTTGCAACTTGCGGTTTTGGTGTTGCTTTTGTTACCTCGGGTGCCGGTTGAACATTCTTTTGCGGTGTTGTCGCTTTTGGCTGAGTGTTTGTCGGTTTTTTAGGCGCGGCAGGCTGAGTAAGTCTGTTTATTATTGACGGTTTTTTCTGTGGTGCTGCAGCAGGCGCCGGTGCCGAGGGTTTTGGTGTTGCTGCGGGTTTTGATGAGGGCATTGATACCGGAAGTTTCGGATTGTTTATTCCGCCGGTTCTTGAATTTCTGTCCGCACGAAACCTCGTGTTTTTGTCTAACGGCATTTCCTCTTTATCGACAAGCACAAACTCTATATCGTTTTTCTTGGGAGTCGGTTTGTTGAATAAACTCAAATTTATTCCCAACAGTGCCAATATTGTTAATATTATCCATAGAACCGCAACAGCTGACGGGTGTAATATTGTTGATATTGCCAAGCCTTTTTGTAATGTTACGTAATCGTCGCTTTCCCTTGTTACTGCGGGCATGATATATTCCGACTTGTCCGAAGTCTTTGCGATTCGGTTTTTTGTATCTTCTGAGTATTTTCCTAATATTGACATTTTATTCCCTAATAAATAATCTTCTAATCTTCGATATAGATTTTATTTTAAATTAAAAATAATATTATCGCCTGACTTACCGATTCTAGTTTCCTGTCGGATTAACTGTGATGGGCTGAGTCAGAAGTAAATCCACACCCGCATTTGCCGGAATAACCACATCGTCTCCTTTATCCCAAATCGATTTAACAAGTCCTCCGCCGGCACCGACAGCGGTCATTAATGCAGCACCTTTGCCGACACTTCCGCCCGATAAAGGTCCTGCCACCGTTCCGATTAACGCACCCGAGCCTGCTCCGATTACAAGGTCTTTTGCATATTCGGTTGCAACTTCAAATTTCGTTCCGCCGACTAACATGCCTGAATTATCGGTCGTTTTTATTATTGCCGATATCGGAATGTTTTGTCCCGTGGGAGTGATTATTTTGGTAAATCTCAATGATATTTTACCGTTAATTGTTCCATGCTTTGCTTTTGAGGCTTCTATAACGGTACCCGCAACAGAACTTCCCGCAGGTGCTATTAAATTTCCGTTATAATAAAAGTCGCTTGCAAGCGCAAGTGTTATGTTTTGCCCCGCGTAAGCACTTTCCGAACTCAACGGTGCCATCAATACCGCCTTAAACATTTCTCCTGCCGGTACCGTTATTATATGACCTTTGAGTGTATTGTTGTTAAGTTTATAATTTTCTTCTTGATAATATTCGGGTTGATATTCCGGTTTTGCATTATTTTGCTGGTATGTAAAATTCCCGTTTGCAAAGACCGCGTTTACTGACAGTAACATTGTCATTAAAAGTAATATTTTTTTCATTTTTATCCCCCTTCCCTAAGACATAACATTATATTATATATATTACAATATTAAGTGATTTTGTCAATTTATTAACTTTTAGTCGGTGATTGTATGGGTAATGGCAGCCGGAGCGGTGAGAATAATCATTTGCTGCTCACCCGCGGGTATTCTTGTGTGTTCACCCATAGAGCGTTTCCCTCCCGGTCTTATCTGTAATGTTGCCGAGCGGTGAATCCATGATATCCCTTGAAATTTGCTCTGATAATGCGGCATTTTCACCCACTCCGAAGGCGGTGTTAATCCCCCGCCTATCAAATTTCCGTTTGAACTGTACAAATATCCGCGAATCGGTATTTCAAATCCGTCTTGCATTACAAGTTTTGTTATTTTTACTTTCATTGATGCGTGCGTACCTACTACCGGTTCGTTAATTTTTTCTATATATCCGTAAAATTCAGTGTTTCTCGGGATTATGTTTGTTTCATACATAAACAAATCGTTTGTTGCTATGAATTTTACTTTGTAACCTTCGGGACAGGTTTCGGTTGATATTTCCTGTGCGTTAATTACCGGTATAAACGTTCCTTCGGGCAGGATAATTTCATCATACCCTCTCATTTCAAGCTGTACATTACTCAGTTGTGCAGATTTACTTTCAAGGGGGATTATTGCCATTGCCGTTATCAGTGTTAATATTATCGCTAAAATCTTCATACGTGTTATTATAACAGTTTTTTTCAAGATATCAATATATTTTGTTCGGTATTTTCTTTTTTAATATAATCAATGTATTCTGCTATTCGGTTGTAATCTTCTTCCAAAACCAAGACCCCTCTGATTTTTGATGCGTTTCTTATTCCCGCTATGTAATAAGGGTAAAATTTTCTGAAAAACTTTATTGCAACTTTTTCACCCCGAAGTTTAATTTCTTCATCAAGATGAAACTTCATCATATCAAGTTTTTGGTGCAAGTCGGGCGGCGGAAGTTTTTCGCCTGTTTTAAACCAGTTTTCTATTCTTCCGATAAGTGTCGGGTCTCCGAGTATTCCTCTTGCTATTGCAACTCCGTCTGCTTTACTTTGTTCAAGACATTTTATTGCATCATCGATTGAATTTATATCGCCGTTTGCAAATACGGGAATATCGACATTTTCTTTAAGAACTTTGATTTTTTCCCAATCGGCTTTACCCGAATAGAATTGAGAGCGGGTTCTTGCGTGTATTGTTATAAATTCCGCGCCGGCTTCTTGCATTTGCTGCCCGAATTTAACATAATTCATCTCGTCTTGGGTGTAGCCGAGCCTGAATTTTACGCTCACGGGTTTTGTCGTACCCTCTTTTACCGCTTTTACCAAATCCGAGGCAAGTTCGGGGTTTCTCATCAATGATGCTCCGTCTTGTCCTTTTACGACCTTATTAACGGGACACCCCATATTAATATCAATCATATCGGCAAACTCAGATAAATATTGTGCCGAAAACTTCATCAGATGAGGTTTGTGTCCGCAAATTTGGTATGCTATCGGGTGATGACTGCTGTCGAGCTTTGTTATATCCGTTTCGATATTTTGTGCTAAAAACTCTGAACTTATCATCTCCGTTGTAATTAACGCATTCGGTGAATACCGTCTTACAAGTGTTCTCAATACGTAGTCGGTAATCCCCGCCATCGGGGCAAGCGAAACTTTACTTCGGATTAGGTTTTCGACTCTATTTGCCCGCATACTCTTTCAATTCTTCCGCTCGTGCTTTGGCATACTGTTTGTATTCATCGTCTTGCGCCGTTGAATTTGCGTAGGTCGTGTAATAATTGTATGCCTCTTTGTATTTTTCCATTGCATCATAATCCGATGCGATTAAGTAGTTGCATATTAAAAGCTCATTGTTTAAACTGTACGCTTTTTGTAAGTCTTTTATTGCGTCTTTTCTTTTGTCTTTGCTTTCATATATCATTCCGCGATAATAAAGCGCGTATGAATTGTTTGCATCTTTTGAAAGCACTTCGTTAAATTTTACAAGACTTTCGTCGATTTTATTTGCTTCGTATAAGGCAATTGCATCGTTTAATAAATTAGACCTGTCAACTTCTTCTATTGATGCAAGAAATTCTACGGCTTTTTGATTGTTCTTGTTTAATGTCAGTGATTTATTAAGATAATCTTTGGCATTTGTCCAATCTTCATTTTCACCGTACAAAACGGCAATGTAGTATGCAATATCAGAATCCATGGGTTTTAGCGCAAACGCTTTTTTGTAATATTCAATAGCGTTAGCTCTGTCTCCGAGTTGTTGGTAAGCACCTGCCACACCGAGCATTGAATCGGCTGTCGGCGGGTCTATACTCAGATATGCTTTGATTGCATCGTTATAACCGTTATTTTCATAATATGCCGCTGCTTGTGCCATCAAGGTGTCTGATTTCATGCCGGCTATATTTTTTGTGGTTTTTTCTATCGTTTCGTTTTGAGGAAATTTCAATTTCGCGTTTTGCAACGTTGTCAAAGCATCGTCATAATTGTTCCCTTGAGCTTGTGCCAGTGCTAAATTCACATATATTTCGGGATTGCTTGAATCTGATTTTATTGCCTCGTTGTACATATACACCGACTTTGGTATATCGCCTTTTTTGTGAAGTTCAAGTGCGTAATCATAAAATATTGCCGATGCGTCGGCTTTTTGTACGTTTGTATTCACATATTCCACAAACTGTTCAATTGACATGGTGTTTCTTGCAACGGTCAACATTTGATTTTTTACGTAGGTATTATTAGGATCAAGCGCGAGCACTTTTTTGTACCCGTCTTGTGCAATCTTGTTTTCTCCGATTTTTTCGTAGCATTGCGCTCTGAATAAATTTGCATTAACATTATCGGGGTACAATATCAATACCGTTTCATAGGCTTTGATTGCCGTTCTGTAATCCCCTTTTTGCTGGTATAACGTTCCGACATTGATTCTGGTATTGATGTTTGACGGATCAAGTGCTTCGGCTTGCTTGTAATACGTCAGTGCCTCATCAAACCTTCCCTCTTTTTGTAATACCGCACCCATATTTGCGTTTAAGTTTCCGTTATTCGGTGTGGCTTGCAATTTTTGACTGAATATTTTTTCTAATGTGTATAATATATCTTTGTTATCGGAAGTCGATTTGTCCATGACATAACTGTACTCTTTTAGAGCATCATCGGTTGAACCCTGATTATCAAGTATTTTTGCATAAGATAATCTTACGTTCAAATCCGACGGGTCAACCGAGACGGCTTTTTTATAATAATCCGCCGCTTTGGGTTCGTTACCCAAAAGTTTCATAATATCGCCGATTTGTTCAAAACTGTTTTTTTGAAGCTCTCGGCTTCCCAATGCCTGATTAAATTCGTAGGCTGCTGCGGCAAAATTTCCTTCCGCTCTGAGTCTTTTGGCGGTGTTAAATCTGTTTTGCGGCGATGTATCGTAATTTGTTGCTTCAAAACATACGTCTAAATTGTTTATTGTTTGGTTAATTTCGTTTGAGGAGTTTCTCACAACGTTGTCGTTGGGGTAATACATCATATAAAACAACGCACTTCTAAAATCGTCTGCGGCTTTGTTGTAGTTTCTGTCTTTGTTTCCGTATTCTGCGGCTCTTGATAAGTATGAGTTTATCAGCCCTATTCTTGCGGAATTGTCCAGATAATTTATTCTTAACGCACTTTTAAATTCCGTTATAGCACCCGAATATTGATAGTTGGACAAATAATTTTGACCTAAATCATAATGTTCTTTAAAATCCGATGCAAATACCGTAGTGCTTGCCAAACATAATATCAGCGCAAATGCCGTTGCTTTTAGTGAGTTTTTCATGGTTGCTCCCTTCATAGCAACATTTTATTACAATTTCCTTTTATTGTATATACACACAAGGTTAATTGTAAAGTTTTTCTTTATATTACAAAAAGAGTAAGATAACTTACTATCTTACTCTTTTGTAATCTTTTTCAATCCGTTTTTAAACATTAAAATCGGTTACCGAAATGAAGTTCAAGCATTCATCAAATAAATCTTGAATCGGTCTTGAAATGTCCGGTTTCTCCGTTAAGATGTCGGAAGTCAAGTCCAGTTCCGTAATTTTCAAAGTTCTCATCATTCTTTCAGCCTGTGTAGTTTCCATACAAATACTCCTTATTTAATTTTATCTTGAGGTATATCCCAATCTTAACAGTATATATATCGGATATATATTTGAAAACTTTAATGTTTTTTTAATAATTATTGAACTTTTTTATAAAACCCTTGCGGTTGTTGCCTTTGAATACGTTACAAAACTTAATATCACATTTTTTAAAGATATTGGCATAAATTTACTTTTATGATAGGATAATTTGGTAGTATTACTTTAACATAGGAGATAAAACAATAGCTAACGATACCAGATCCGCAAAGGACAAGGACAAAGTGATAATGAACGAGCGGATTCGTTCAAAAGAAGTGAGATTAATCGGAGAAAACGGAGAAAATCATGGGGTGGTTTCTACATCAAAAGCGTTGAATATGGCAGATGATGCGGGGCTTGACTTGGTTTTAATCAACCCTAATCAGGAACCTCCGGTTGCAAAGATACTTGATTACGGTAAATACAAGTATGAGATGGCAAAAAGAGCCAAAGAAGCGAAGAAAAAACAGCATGTTGTTGATGTTAAAGAGGTTAAAGTCCGTTATAAAATAGATGTTCATGATTACGAAGTGCGGTTAAAGAGCGTGAGAAAATTTATCGGACAGGGTAATAAGGTTAAGATAGTTGTAATGCTGAGAGGCAGAGAGATGCAGCATTCAAATTTGGCATTTGACCTTGCCAACAGATTTTTAAAGGATTTGGAAAATGATCCGATACAGGTTGAGAAAAAACCGATTTTGGAAGGACGAAACGTCACGTTGTACCTTGCACCCCAGTCTTAATTTTCCTTTTTAATCGGGGTTTTGGCTTGACATTAAATCTTGAGCGCATAATATGAAAGATGTAGCTGCGCATGCAGTTTTAAAATTGAATAAGCCGCAATAGCTCAGTTGGTAGAGCAAGGGACTGAAAATCCCTGTGTCCTTGGTTCAATTCCGAGTTGCGGCACCACTTTAAAAGAAAACACCTGTCGAGGGTGTTTTTTTTATTTAGCAATTTTTGGTGAAAATTTGTTCACTTTTTATATGGTGTTTATGAATACAAAAATGTCGCAATGCTACAAAAAAAATTTAACCATTCAACCCCTGAAATCACACTCCGATACATCGGCATTGAACAAGACCAAATTGACCAAAGCTGTTCTAATCTCATCCTCTGATTACATTAATGATGCAACGTAACATTTTAATAATTTTGTGATGTTAATTTTTTTAATTGCTGAAACTATCATAACATAAAAGAAACGACGTTCATTTTCTTATTACAAATTATTAAGTTGGGGCGTGTATATTTTCTATGGTGTGCCGAAACACACTTAATAACGGAGCTTCGAGCCTACATCACAAAATTATTAAAATGATGTGTTCAAGCTGAGGATTTTGTTAGGAGAACGACGGATTTATGGACAAATTTAAATTTATAAAAACTGCAATAATAACGTTTATTACAATTCTTGTTTTAGCTTTTACCAATACAATTTGGTTAAAAAGAAAGCCTGTCGATATAGACTTGGATATTATCGGAAAAGGGAAAGCTGTTTGGTTTGTAAAAATCGGTAAAAAGCAGGTTCAGCGTGAATCAGATCTTGATAAAAACGAGCATATTCATTTAGTAATGAACAAAAAAGGTAGTTTTAATCGTATAAATTTTATTCTCAAAATCAATAAAGATAAAAATCCGAGAATTGAAATAAGTAATGTAAATTTACGAAACGGTAAAATAAAACTTGATGATTTGAAAAAATTTGAAGTTAAGGGAGCACAAAAGGATATAGTTGATGACAAATTAGTATTAACACCGGATTCGGACAGAATAACATTGTCGTATTCAATCGCAGGAAATCCCGCTATGATTTTTCAGATATGGTGGTTTTTACTGTTTTTAATTTTGTCAGTTTTAATTCCGGAAATTCTACTCACGAATACGATTCTTTCATATATCAATGAAAAATTTATAAATTTTAAAAACAAATTAAACTTTGATAATATGCTTCCTGCAATAATAGCATTTTCATTTTCGTGGATAACAAATATATTAGATATGGACAAGTTATTTTTTGATAATGATATAACTGTTGATCATAAGATATTTATAAAGATATTATTTTTGATACTTTCGACAATAGCTTGGTATTTTATATTTTACGTTGGAAGGGAGTACAAAAAAGGCAACCCTTTATTTAAACGGGGAGTGCATTTGTTTGCGGGATATTTCGGCTTAATGATGATATTGATGTTGATATTATGGCCCGGGACTTGGTTGTGGGATGATATTGTAACATTAACACACGATTTTCAATATCATTATCAACCGTGGCAGCATATACTGACCAGTATAGAACATTTATTATTTTTACAGATATTACCATTTCCTGCGGGTATAATAATTATTCAAAATTTGTGCGTATCTGCGTTGGCAGCATTTATTATAGTGAAGTTAGAAACAAGTTATAATTTATATAAGGAATTATTGGATTTATTTTTAAAGTTCGCACCATTTTTATTGATTCCGCAATTGCGATACCAGTTTTCAGGTTACAGGCTTGGAATATCAACATATTTTGAAATAGCTGCTCTTGTAATGCTTTTATGTGCCATTCAATGTAAAGAAAAATGGGATAATATTTATTTCTTATTTTTCACCGTTATAAGTGCAATGGCTATAAATTGGAGGAGTGAAAATATATTTTATCTTCCAATATTTTTAGTATTAATTATTATATTAAAATCTCTCGGTTCAAATAAAAAACGGACAGCTTTTGCCTTTCTGTTGTGCTTGTTTACTTTTGGGATTAATACATTCCAAAATATTTCATTAGCTAATGATAATTATGAAATAATGTCCACGGTAAGCCCTCTTGTTGAAATTATAAGAGTAGCTGATAAAGAAAAATATCAACACCAATTAAATATTATAGATAAGGTTATAAAAATTGATGTTGTATATAAATATTCTAATATTCGAGGAGAACAACTTTTTTGGAAAAAGAATTTAGTAAGAAAATATAAACCAAAAGAATATAAAAATTACCTATACCAATATATGTTTCTAATAACTAAATATCCCAATACTTTTATAAAAGAACGGTATAAGGTCTATAAATATTCTATGCGTGGAGGAGGTTTTTGGATAACATTATATTCAGAATCCAAAAAATTGTTTCTATCCGACAGATGGATATTAAATAAGCAGATTTTCCCTTATTTAAGATATAAACTTATCAAATATATGCAGGTAAAACCTATTTATAACCATGCTGTTCCCGAGATATTTTTAGTTATTTTTAGCATATTTTTGTTACTTACAAAACATTACAAGGAATTGTTACTAACCATAAGCGTTTTAATCAAGATACCGATAATATTCGCAACTGAACCAATTGGTTGGCTTATGTATTGGCTGCCGTTATATGTCATAGGTTATTTGGTATTTTATTATTCCATACTATACCTGATTTCAAGAAGGGAGGCGAAATGTGCCTAGAATATTAGTTTTTATTCCGATGTACAATTGCGAAAAGCAAATTGTTCGGGTGCTTAATCAATTCAATACTGAAATAATGAAATATATTTCACAAGTTCTAATTGTAAATAACCGCAGCACCGATAACGGCGAACAGGCTGCAATAAATTATGCAAATGAACATCCCGAATTACCGATAAAAATACTACGTAACAACCAAAATTACGGCCTTGGCGGCTCGCACAAAGTTGCTTTTAACTACGCAATTGAAAATAATTTTGATTATATAATAGTCCTTCACGGTGATGATCAGGGCGATATATCAAATATCTTGCCGTATTTAGAAAACAAAGAATATGAAAATTATGATTGTTTCTTAGGTGCAAGATTTATGAAAGGTTCTAAATTACAAGGATATTCAAAATTTAGAACATTCGGAAATTATGTTTATGACTTTTTATTTTCTCTGGGTACAGGAAAAAAGATATACGATTTAGGCTCGGGCTTAAATATGTATAAAGTAGAAATTTTGAAAGATAAATTCTATTTGGGATATAAAGATAATCTTGTATTTAATAATTGCATGATTCTAGGTTCTGCTTATTATAAACATAAGCTCAAATTTTTCCCTATTTTGTGGAAAGAAGATGATCAGGTTTCTAATGTCAAACTTACAAGTCAAGCAATATTGGTCTTAAAATTACTGGCTGCGTTTGTTCTTAATAAGAAAAAGTTTGTGTCGGATGAGCATAGAGATGTTGTTATCGATAATTATACGGCGGAAATTGTAAAGGAATAAAATGTTTTATATATCAGTAAATATAATAATTTTATCCGTGGCATTTTACGTATTTTGCAGCAAGGACTTGCCGATACACAATGTTTTATGTGAATATCCGCTCTCCGTTGTAAGTGTATTTATTCTTTCCGTTGCAGCGGTGCATTTTATAAAGGCTTTAAGACTTTATATTGCTCTCTATGGCAACGGTATCAATACAAATGACTATATTAAAACCTATTGCAAAGTTACTCCGGTGAATATTATTTTACCTTTTAAATCGGGCGAATTATACAGAATTTATTGCTGGGGATATTTGCTTAATGATTATTTGAAAAGTACAATCGTTGTGTTATTAGACCGTTTTATGGATACAATCGCACTTATAACTTTGCTTTTAATACTGTGCGCTTTTTACGGAACAAAAGTTACCGCTTTGACTTATTTTCTGATTTTGTTTTTGCTTGTGTTATTCCTCACATATTATATCTTCCCGAATTTCTACAAATTCTGGAACGCTTATTTTTTAGATGCAAAGGCTACAAAAAATAAGCTGTGGGGATTAAAACATCTTGAAAAAATCAATATGGTTTATCTGGAAATTAACAACATTATCAACGGCAGGGCTGTAATCTTGTATTCGTTATCGATTCTTGCTTGGACAATTGAGATATTTAACCTGTTTATGCTTAATAAATTGTTCTTCCATAAATTGCCGAATGTTACAATTACAAAATACTTAAACGCGGCAATCGGAAATGCTTTATCTGTTGAGTTTTCTTCTTTCGTGTTTATCAGTGTAATTATACTTTCGCTGATTTATTTGCTGTTACAAATTATCAATATATTTAAAAAGAGGGTATTAATAAAATGAAAATTATTGTAGTGTATGACAACAATATTAAAAAATCTGATGCTGTTAAAGATATTATTGGCGACAAATATTTCGGCGATGTCGTTATTAAAAAGAAAGTCTTGGAAGATTATACCCGACAAATTATATCCGATTTGTATAAAGATATTGTTTGGAAAAGGGTTAACTCTGTTTTTGAATATCCCGATTTAATCAATTATCTCAAACGCTACGATGATAATGAGGTTAAAATTTTACACATCTTTGCCAATTATTTCATTACGGATATTAAAAAAGTTAATTTGTCGCTGGAAAAAATATTCTACACCGATAAACCCTACAAAATTATGTATAACAAGAAAAATACAGGTTTTATGTTCGATAAAGTATCAATATATATATCGTTTTGTAAAAGCGTTATAAATAACGGTTCCGATGAAGAAGCAAAAAATGAAATAAAATCCGAATTTATTATTGAAGGACTTACGGATATTTCAAATATATCGGACTTTGTAAAATGTATTACGGGCGGTTTTGATTCAAGATATTACAATTCCTTGAAAGAAGATGAATACACAATAACCAAAACCTCAACCGACAAATTAAAAATCAAAAAAGAATATTGTTTTTACGGCTTATTACCGGAAGATATGCGATTTTGGTTTGTTATGCCGTTTAATTATAAAGAAACCGAAACAACCGCTTCATATACTATGGAAAGGCTGCACATGACCGATTTGGCAATAAAATACGTTCATGGCTCTATTGATGAAAATGAATTTGAAAATTTACTTGATAAATATATGTTTTTCTTCAACAGCAGGCATGAAAAAGAATGTTCAAATGATGAATACCAAAAAATTTCTGATGATTTATACGTGAATAAAGTTAATGAAAGAATACAAAAACTTAAAAGTCTTGAGCAGTTTAAAGTTATAGAAAAATTGCTCGATTGTGCCAATGCAAATTTTGATGAAATTGTCGGTAAATATTTTGAATTGAAGGAAAAAATTGAAAGAAAAAATAAATACCCCCACATCAGCGTAATCGGACATGGCGACCCGGGGTTTGCAAATACTTTATACAATAAAGCTACACAAACTTTGAAATTTATTGACCCCAAAGGGGCTTTAACCCAAGATGAACTTTGGACTAATCCCTATTATGATATTGCAAAACTCAGCCATTGCGTTTGCGGGAGGTATGACTTTTTCAACAATAACTTATTTGAAATCAAGTTGAATGAAAAATTTTCTTACGAATTGGAAATTCCGTTTAATAACGAGAAATATAAGAAGATTTTTCAAAACAAGCTGATTAAAAACAACATTGATTATTCTACTATCAGAATATATGAAGCATCTTTGTTTTTGTCAATGCTGCCTTTGCATATTGATAATCCTTACAAAGTTTTAGGTTTTACTTTAAATGTTAAAAATATATTGGAGGAAATAGAAGAAAATGTATAGTGATTATTCGTTTGTATTCGATATAGACGGTACTTTATGCCCCATAAAAAAGAAAGATGAGAAATATGAAGATTTAGTTCCGTACAAAGATATGGTTGATAAATTGAAATATTACAAAGAAAACGGAGCAAAAATTGTTCTATATACATCAAGAAATATGAATACTTATAACGGAAATATAGGATTAATCAATAAGCATACCGCGTCAATTTTAACAAAATGGCTTGAAAAATGGGAAATTCCTTATGATGAAATTATTTACGGAAAGGTTTGGCCGGGACATAAAGGATTTTATGTTGATGATAGAACGATAAGACCCGATGAATTTTTAAACAGCTCGGTTGAAGAATTGGAACAGATATGCAGAAATTCAAGATGCACAAATGAGGTAATCAATGCAGGAAAAAATTGATATAGTTATAACAATGGGCGGTCTTGGTTCAAGATTTCGGCAAAAAGGCTTTAATGTCCCTAAATATATGATAAAAGCGAAAGGCAAAACTCTTTTTGAATGGTCGATAATCAGCCTTCTAGGTTATAAAGATATTGTTAATCAGTATTTATTTATTGCACTCAAAGATAACACTACCGATGTTGAAGATTTCATAAAAAAAGAGTGCAAGAGGCTTAATGTAGCAAATTACCGCGTTATAATTTTGAATGAATTAACAGACGGTCAGGCAACAACTGCTATGATGGCGCAAAAATACTGGAAAAAAAATAACGGGCTTTTAATATACAATATTGATACTTATGTCGAAGCAGGTGAAATGAACGCCAAAGAATT
>CANQSZ010000012.1 GCA_947626645.1 Candidatus Gastranaerophilales bacterium | reverse complement strand
CTTTACGATTTTTACGGGCGATTTAATAGACAAACCGTTTGAAAAAGAGTTACGAGCGTTTTTAGAGCATGTTCAAAACTTAAACACCCCGTGGTACTTTGCCTTCGGAAACCACGACAGATGCGTTGGCGGATATCTGACAACTTTGGTTTATCTTGATATGATTAGAAATGCCAACAAAGATTTTACTTTCAAAAACTCGTACTACTCGTTTGAACCCAAGAAAAATTACAAAGTTATAGTCCTTGACGACATAATTACAGACCAAATCACCTCAAACGGTTACATAGACGAAACGCAATTAAAATGGCTAAAAAACGAACTTGACAAATCAAAAAAAGATACCGTTTTAATTTTCATGCACGTTCCGATAATCGAACCGTTTGCAAGCCCTAACCACAAATTGAAAAACTCATCGCAAGTGATGAATTTAATAGAAAGCTATAAAAACCCGATAGGCGTTTTTCAGGGGCATTACCACGCAACAAAAATAACACAGCACAACAACGTGTTATACGTAAATACACCTGCGGTTGTTTCATATCCCAATGCTTTCAGAATTGTAACGGTTACAAATTACAAAAATAAAACGGTTTTTGAACTGCAATGGGTTGAAACGCGCGAAAAAACCATTCAAAAAATGGCAAAATTGCTGGTATTTTCAGCACCCATATATGCCGGAGAAGAAAAAGACAAATCCGGAATATACGAAATTAAAAAATAAATTGAGGATAAGCAAGAGATGGATGATTTCAAAGTAAAATTTACGGGTGTAAGAGGCAGCTTTCCGGTCGCGGACAAGAAGTTCTTGCAATACGGCGGGAATACTCCATGCGTTGAGGTAAATGCCGGAAACCATTTGATAATTATTGATGCGGGAACAGGAATAGTAAGTATCGGAGACGATTTGACCGAAAAATATATCGCATCTGACCCGTCGGTTTCCAAAAGAACACCTGTAAAAGCTACAATTTTGATTTCGCACATTCACCAAGACCATTTGATGGGTTTAACATTTTTTAAGCCTATTCACATTAAATCAACGGATTTGGAAATTTACGGAACGGGTTCGGAAATATCCGATTTGTCAAAAAATTTATCGGAACTCGTTTTCGGAAAAACTTTTCCGCTTGATTTAGGCGATATCGCTTGTAAATTAAATATCCACAACATATCAGACGGGCAAGCAATCGTTTTATCAAAAAATAAATCACCCAAGCTTACAACATGCGATTCTGAGGTTAAAGATGATGATGTTTTAATTACCTTCTACAAATCTTATGCCCACCCGCAAGAAGGGGTAATGATTTACAGAATAACATACAAAAACAAATCCGTTGTGTATGCTTCAGACAAAGAATGCTACTCCGGCGGCGACAAAAAATTTGTTCATTTCGCAAAAAATTGCGACTTGTTAATTCATGATTCGCAATATACAACCGAAGATTACTTAAATCCTCATTCGCCAAAACAAGGGTTCGGGCACTCAACTTTTGATATGGCGCTTGAATCTATGAAACAAACTAACGCAAAAAAATTGGTATTTTTCCACTATGATCCGAATTACGATGACGTTAAACTTAACAGAATTAAAGAACATTACACATCGGATAACAAAAACGTCATCATGGCTTATGAAGGTTTGGAATTAAACATCTGATATTTGAAATTTGAGGATTAATAATTAAACAAAAAAGTGTATGAAAAGATTTTGGTTAACAACATTATTTATAACAATTTTTGCAACACAATGTTTTGCCAACTCGGGAACCATTGTTACATACACCATTGACCCTGAAAAAAATGCCTATGACCACAACAATAAGGGCGTTATGTATGTTGAAGAAAAATGTTACTATGCGGCAATACAAGAATTTAAAATGGCGATAAGTTTAAACCCGAAAAAACAAGCAACTGCGGTGTATTTTAATAATTTGGGAAAAGTTTATATGACAATAGGTTATCCCAGCCTTGCGCTTGATTGTTTTAAAAACGCGATAACCCAGTACAGTCTGAACTTTGAATACTACCAAAACCTTGTTGAATGTTATTCAAAGCTCGGACAAGCCCGACAGCAATTAAAAATATACAAATCCGCACAGGACAATTCAGCCTTGAATAAGGTTATTTGGGCATTATTGGAAGAAGCAACGGGCAACAAGAAAAAAGCAATTATAATTCTTGATGAATTTGCGATGTCCGAACCGGATTTACTCATAACACCGGCGGTAAAAAACCATATCCAAAAATTGGTCAGCGAATTGCAGCAAACATATTAAAAGTCAAAAAAACTCCCGATTGCTCGGGAGTTTTAATTTTATTTTCTGTATTTCGCAAGGAGATTTGTGCTGCTTGTATCGTTTGATACCTCCGGCACAGGTGCCGATGCCGGCACAGAAGAAGAAGGTGTGTCATTTTTTTCTTCTGCCGGTTCGGTTTTCCCTTGCATAGTCGGATCTGATTTATCTGACTTTTCTTTTTCTGCTTTTGCATTTTTTTCGTCCCATTTCTTTTCAACAACTTTTGCCAAAGGTGTTGCAATAAACGGAACGATGACACGTTTACCGAATATTGTTGCCGCGAACAATTCTGTTACAACTTTGAATACCGATAATCCTTTGCTATTTTTGATATCATTGAAATCTCTTCTGATTTTGAATGTGCTGTCAGGAACTTTTCCTGCTGCTTTTTGTTCAACTCTAATCAATTCTTTCAAGTGTTTGAACATATTTTCATTGAAGGATTTTTTGAATATTGCGTTGAAGATTTTTTCATTGAATTTTCTCATGGCAAAGAACATGCCGATTTGAGATGCAATCATCAAAATACCGTTGGTTAAATCCAGTGCCGAAACGAATTTTCTTCTTTTTTCGGGGATTTTTTCGTTATGTGTACTTTGATAAACATACATTGCACAACCGACACCGTCTTTCAAACAGATAGATGCAATCGTTGACAATGCCAAAGCATTTTCAAAATCTTTGTTAAACCAATTACCCAATTTTTGAATCGGTTTAGTCTTTGGTAATGATGATATTGCGTGTGATATGCCTCTTGCAACAGGTGATATAGCCATTATTTATCACCTCCGTTCACTTTTTCAGCCTCTTTGGGCGGCTCTGTTTTTGATTTACCTAAGTTCGGGAATACCAAATCCATAAATCTCGGATATACCCAGTTCAATGCCGTACAAGTAATCGGTAACGTGATAAATACACCTATTATTACCTTACTTATTTGACCAAATCCTTTGTAGGTATTTTCGACAAACTTTTTGTAACCTTTTGCAAGGTCTTTGCATACTGCTGCTTGTACCGACTCGTTATTTGATGAAAATACTCCGCTGCTTCCGAGTAATTGGTCTAATCTGACATTATATTCATATTTACATGCTTTTATCAAGTCTGCGATTTTTCCTTTGATTTGTTCGGGAGAGAAATTGCCTGTTACGTTATATGATACTACCGTTTTACCTTTTTTAACCTTTTCAACTCTTTCACCGATATGAAGGGCATCCAATTCTTTTATCCTTCTGTCGATAATGTTGTTTCCTTCTTCAAGATATTCGCCGTATTTTTCTTTGTCAAATGTGCCACCGCACGCACTTTTTACTTTTTTGATACGTTCAACCGTTCGTTTCATTCTGCTGCTTTGAACCAGAATGTTATCTCTTTCAAGTATTTCGTTTATCAACAATTTTATGTCTTCGTTTTCCGTTGTGTTCAAAATATCTTTTAAGTAATTTGACAACTCAACTTTGTCTTTGGAAATTTGGTTTTTAAGTATGTCGTTTATAACCGTTTTAATTTCCGGATTTTCTGATGTTTTGGCACAATTTTTCAAATATTCGACCAAATCTTTGTCATACTTGAATACCTGATTATCGTCTAAAGATTTTTCTATTTTGGTAATAAATTTTTTAATATCCGCATTCTCAGTCGCAGATGAAGTCTGATTTGTAAATTCCAAGATTTTTTCTTTATTCTTAACTATTGCCTCGGAATCATTTCCCGATAAGTTTTCTTCAAATAATTCCACAACTCTTGATGCAAATGTTTTTAATTCGGCATCTTCCGTTTTGATATTTTTAAGAGACTCTACCAAACCTTCGTTGTATTTGATAATCTTGTTATCTTCAAAAGAGTTGATTGCATTTTCTAAAATTACGTTAAGATTTGGGTCTTGGGAGTTCTTTTGAAGTTCTTTTAACTGATTGAGTAAAACGTTATCGGCTTTGATATCAAACAGTCTGTTTATTTCATCTTCGTTTTTGACAAGAAGTGAAGCTCTGTTTTTGTAAAATTCTATACCGCTGATTTTACTCTTGGTCTTTTGAGGATCGGTTTCAATTTTTAATGCACGGGCAGATTTCATATATTCATCAATTTGACTGTTGATGACTTCTGCTAAAACTTTGCCCGGAACTTCTTTTCCGTTGATTATAATTTGACCGTTTCTTCTGATAGCCGAAGCCATTGCATCAAGCTGCTGCTTTTGTATAGCGGAAACCTTTGCAATAACTGCTGCTTCGTAATCTTTCTTGCTGCTGAAATCAGCTCGTTTGAGCTGCTTTTTAACCTGTCTTACAAGGTATTCTTTTTTATTTAATGAGCTTTGGTCATAAACTACATCCCAATACTTGGAAAGCTCGGGATTGTTAGTCAAAGCATCCAACCCTCTGTCAATGTAATCAAGAACACCTGCTTGGAATATCGCAGCCAAAACCGCCGATATCGGTTGTCTCATAGCAGTATAGGCTTTGGTATTCCTTACTTCCTCTTTTTCTTCGGGGGTAGCATTTTTCGGAGCTCTTACAAACGGGTTGAATGCAATAAATATCGGTGCAACTAACCCAGTTCCGAATGCGGTAAATAATATACCTCCGCGCTCACCCTTGAAATAATTGAATTTTTCCAAAATGCGGAGAGTTTTTCCCTGAGGTAATTCTCTCATAATGATGTCCGCATTTGATAATGGATTCCCCTTAAATTGAGGCTGCGCTCCCGTTAATCGATTTTGATTAACGCGTTGAGCAATTGAATAATTTTCGTTTAACTTTTGTATTTTCATATTACACACACCTTCTATATATATAGAGTATGAACAAAAGAAAAATTTGCTATTTTTTCCTCAAATATTAAGAAATATTAAGTAAATTTTCTTTTAAAAAAGGCTGAGGTGCCGCTGCAGAAACGAATTACGCTATTACATCATGTAATAATCCACCCCAAAATTTCCCTTAAGATGAGAAACATGTTTATTATACAAAATACAAAAACAAAATAAAAGTATTTTATTACGTTTTATTAACTACTTATTTGAATCAAGCAGTTTGCGAATACGCAAAAACCTGTCAGTTTCTTTTTTCAAAAGGTTTATGTCGCCAAAAGTTGCGTTGGATAACAAAACCTTGTTATCGTATTTCGGGTCGAGCAGGAAAACGGTCGGAAATCCGGTTATACCCATATCTCTGACAACCGAGATGTATTTTTCATCTTCGACATTAACCTTTGTAAATTCGTAATCATTTTTATAAATTTTAGATAATTTTTCGTAGGTTGGCATGAATCTTATACAATATCCGCACCAATCAGCATAAAATAAAGCTATAACAGGTTTTGTCCCGCTCATTGCTTTTTCATAAGGAACACCGATTTTATACTCTGACGGTTTTTTGGTAGGAACTTCTTCCGGTTTGGAAGATGATTCTTCCGCGACTTGTTCGGAATTTTCACTGTTTCCCGTTAAATCAGGCAGCTGTTGTTCATTATTCATAACACTGCTTTGAAAACTGCGCATTTGGTAATACTCATATCCGCAAATAGAGCATATAGCCACCGCAAAAAGAACTACCGCCACGATTATTATGCTTTTCTTATTCAATTTTTCAAATTTTTCTTTTAAATTAAGTCCCATGCCTGTATCTCCTTCTTATTACTATTTTATTATATTACGAAAAATATTGAATTGACCTCTTTTTACATAAATTAATAATATTTGTTCTTAATATTTCTTAACACCATGTAACACTTAGTATATATTTGGGTATATACATAATATATACTAGCAGAATACTCGTGTTACCCCAAAAGCGCAAACACAAAAAAGGCGCGAAATTTCCGTTGCAAAAAAAGAAGGAGTTTAGTTTTATGCAAAAAGAAGAGATTATCGAATTAAAGATTACCCCGCAGAGTTCAAATCCGGCAAAACCGGCGGGAGTAGAAGCAAACAACGACGATACGTTGACCGCTTATTTAAGAGAGATTGCCGATTATCCGTCATTATCCCCCGAGCAAGAGCGTCAGCTTGCAAAACAAATCAAAGAAGACGGAAGTCTTGAGGCAAAACAAAAACTTATAAGGGCAAATTTAAAGCTGGTTGTAAAAATTGCAAGAAAGACCATTCACGCATCGGGGCTTCCGATGATTGATTTAATACAGGAAGGCAATTTAGGGTTAATGATTGCGGCAGAGAAATTCAATTACAAACTCGGATATAAGTTTTCAACTTACGCAGGCTGGTGGATAAAGCAATCGATGTTCAAGGCAATATCCGAGCAGTCGCATTGCATGAAAATTCCGGTTTACATACAAGAAACGCTTTCAAAGTTTTCAAAGGTAAAATCTCAAATGGAGCAGAGGGCAAATTCAAAAATTAAGACTGAAGATGTTGCGAAAAAAATGAACATTCCGACAGACAAAATAGAGATGTTTTTATCGGCATACACAAAGACCGTATCAATAGAAAACGGCATTGAGCGCGCTGACGGAAAAGAGATGAATATTGCGGATATGCTTGCCGATGATACGACCTTAGTCAGCGCAAATGTTGAATATGAGTCATTAAAAGACGACATACACAATGTTATTTCGACATTAAAAGAACGCGAACAGGAAGTTGTAAAAATGCGTTACGGACTTGACGACGGCGAAAGATTTACATTAGAAGAAATCGGAAATCTTTATGGCGTTACGAAAGAATGTATAAGACAAACCGAATTGAGAGCATTGAAGAAGATGAAAATTTCGGGCGGAGCAATATTATCAAGTTACATTTGTTAATACATAATTTCTCGTGTTTATTTAATCAATTAAGCCGTAATAAAAATTACGGCTTTTTAATTTTTAAATTTTCAATTTTTAATATTCAATGCCTTTTCTTGCGGCAATTCCGGTATCCCAGTAGTGTTTTACGGGCTTAATTTCGGACACAAGATGAGCAATTTCAATAACTTTAGGATGAGCATTTCTGCCGGTCAAGACGATTTCCATTTCATCCGGTTTATTTTTAAGAGTATTTACGACATCGTCAACATCTAAAATCCCCATATCAATTGCGATATTGGCTTCATCAAGTATTATAAGTTGATATTCATGATTTTCTATTGCTTTTTTGGCAAGTTCCCAACCTTGTTTAATGGCTTTGTTGTCGTTTTCGTTTTGGTTATTTTTGTAAATAATACGGTCAAGTCCTGCTTGTACAATTTTTAAATTATCGGAAATTCCGGAGGACAATTCGCGGAAAGAATTAAGCTCACCGTAATCGTTACCGCCTTTGGTGAACATTATTATAAGAACTTTCCAGCATCTTCCCAAAGCTCTCATTGCCAAACCTAAAGATGCCGTCGTTTTGCCTTTTCCATCTCCCGTGTAAACCTGAATGTATCCATGCTGCGCCCAATTCGGGTTTATTAAATTGTTTGTGCAGTTTTCCATATTTACTCCTTAAGACTTTGGGATATTATTTTTTGTTTATTATATATTAAAAAAATGGATAATAAAACTTATTTAAGAATTAAAGCAAAGGATATTCGTAAAACTTTAGATATTTGTAAAGTTTCCGAAAGAGTTGTCATGCTAATTCGCGAAAATGAAGTTTATAAAAATTCCAAAAACGTCATGCTCTATTACCCGATGAAGTATGAAATAAATTTGTTGGGACTGTTAGATGACGATAAGAATTTTTATCTTCCGAAAGTTAACCGTCAAAATCTTGAGGTATGCCCTTATAAAAAAGGTGATAAATTGATAAAATCGGGATTTAACACTATGGAGCCCGAAAAAGAGGGGGTTGATAAAAAGATTTTGGATTTGGTAATAGTGCCGGCATTGATGGCGGATAAAAACGGATTCAGGCTCGGATACGGCGGCGGATTTTATGACAGATTTACAGGTAGCACCGGAGGAAATTTTAAAACCTTATGCGCCGTTGCAAAAGAGTTGTATGTGGAATCTTTGCCGGTTGAAAGTTTTGATGTAAAAATTGATGAGATAATTTACGCATGAAAAAAGCAGGACATAGTTGTCTAAGTCCCGCTTTTAAAGGGTTAGTTTTACGTTAGGATAAAGTTAATTCCTTTATAAAATCATTACGCTTGAGCTACATATTTTGGAGCAAAATCTTTAATTCCTGCATCACGAGCTTCTTTAGCTGCTTTAAGTTCTTGCTCGATAGACATATTCAGAGCTTCTAATCTGTCTTTTTCAACATTTAATTTTTTCTCCTCAGCGTGAAGATTTGCTGTTTCCATTTCGGAATATCTATCACGAGCTTGCTGCCACAACATTCTTTGGATATAAAGCTGCATTTGTTGAGCTTGCTGCGGACTTACCTGACCCGACTGTTGAGCATACAACTGTTGATAGTACGGGGCATTTTGCTGCATATATTGATTTGCATAATTAGTCGCCCCCGAAAGATACATCAATGTCCTTTGCGACATAGATGCCGGAGAATTTAATAAATCCCCGATGCTGATACTTCCTTTACCCACCATCGCAGAATAACTTTCCAAGTCAGATATCCTTTTCATAATTTTTGCTAATCTGTACTGGACATCATACTTTTGGTGAATTAAGGCATTGACCCTTGACATAAACATAAAAATCGCCATAATAAACCTACCTTTAACCTTGTATAACTAACCTTTTTTCTAACCTACACTTATATAAAAACATGCAACTTCAAGGAATTGCATGTTTTTGAGCTTTTGTTAAGAATTTGTAACAATTAATTATAAAGAACTTCTTTCGACGACCTTGTCAATAAGACCGTAATCTTTAGCTTCGGCAGCGGAAAGGTAGTGGTCGCGTTCGCAATCTTGTTTAACTTTGTCAAAAGGTTGACCGGAGTTTTCAGCCATAATACCGATTAGCATATCTTTCATACGCATAATTTCTTTAGCCTCAAGCTCGATATCCGTTGCCTGACCTTGAGCGCCGCCAAGGGGCTGGTGAATCATTATTCTT
Source organism: Candidatus Gastranaerophilales bacterium (assembly GCA_947626645.1). GTDB lineage: Bacteria > Cyanobacteriota > Vampirovibrionia > Gastranaerophilales > Gastranaerophilaceae > Zag111. Next base: position 14,090 of record CANQSZ010000012.1, on the reverse strand, counting down.
GCGCTCGGCAAAGCCATTCTTTTGCCTTTAGTACCCGCTGATAACAAGAATGCGCCCATTGATGCCGCTTCGCCAAGACAGATTGTCGATACGTCTGATTTTATTAAGTTCATCGTGTCATAAATTGCCATGCCGGCAGTTATAACCCCTCCGGGGCTATTAATATATAACATTATATCTTTTTCGGAGTTTTCGCTGTCAAGAAGCAAAAGCTGTGCCACAACCGAATTTGCAACATCATCATCAATCTCTGTTCCCAAAAAGATTATTCTTTCTCTGAGTAATCTTGAAAAAATATCGAAAGAACGCTCACCTCTTGACGATGCTTCAATAACCGTAGGCACATAGCCCATTATTTTCATATAAGTTTCTTGATCCATTTTGGCTCTCCTTTTGCCATAATTTTATACTAAAGAATTTATTTAAGCAAGTTATTTCGCCGTTTAACCCCTGTTTGACCGATTTTGATTATTCTTTATAACCTATGTATCGTAAGTTTCTGAAATATCCGTCATAATCAAGTCCGTAGCCGACCACGAACTTATCATCAATCTCAAACCCGTAATAATCCGGCTGGATATCAACTTTTCTCGAAACTTTTTTATCAAGCAGAGAACAGAATTTTAACGATTTAACATTGAAATTACAATTCATAAAATCCAGCAAAAATTTTGCTGTCAAGCCTGTATCAACAATATCTTCGATAATCAAGACATTTTTTCCGTTCAAATCGGGAAGTCTTATATCAACCGCATTAACTTTACCCGAAGTCGTAACGGATGAGCCGTAGCTTGAAAGCCTTATAAATTCTATTTTTACGGGCATATTAAGGCTTTTTATCAAATCAACGGCAAACATAACCGCACCTTTTAATACGCAAACCACAGTAACTTCTTCGCCTTTGTACAAATTATTAAGCTCGTTGGCAAGCTCTATAATTCTTGTCTGCAATCGGTTTTCATCAAACAATACTTTCAAATTCTCAATTTTAATATCCATTTTTTCGCCTTTCGTAAAACGTCAATTTATGAGTAGGTTTATCTTTTGTTTTTATTTTATCACTAATACCGAGATTTATCGCCCAAAGAATTTCATTGCCTTCGGCAAGAAAAAACAAATTATCTTTTTCGTGGTTAGGAATTTTTTTCCCGTTAAGATATTTTTTTAACTTTTGAGAGCCGAAACACCCCAAAGGCTGAATAATATCGCCGTCTTTGCGATGTCTTATTTGATAATCAATCACAACATCGGATAAGTCCACATAGGCAACGTTATCGCTATCTTTGGGGTATTTATCTGTTTTTTCGGTAAATTTTTCGATTTTAAATGTCCAATCATCGGTTTCGTATGTGCCTTCTTTCAAAATATTTACCGAAGAATGACTTCGGTTATTTTTTTTGTTAATGACTTCAATATATTTATCGCTTGCAAAAACCCACAAATCCTTCGTGAGAGAACATGTTTTGCCCGATTTTAAATGCGATGCGGATTTTATAAATTCCCAAATCCCTGTTATTTTTTTTCTGTCGTAATCTATATTATTATTAATAAACATGTTATATATAATTCTTTTTTGTAAAGACTCGGACAGTTTAAGAAATTTTTTGGTCTTAATTTTGCCGTCTTGCGTAATTTTATCGAGAATTAAATTTACATATTCTTGAACAATTTGAGTTTCTTCTTTTGCAACTTCAGACAGAGAATTTAACGAATCCTCAACATTATCGCAAATATTGGATAATTCGGGGATAATTCTTGAACGGATATAATTTCGTTTGTATTTAATATCTTTATTAGAACTGTCGTTATTGGGTTTGAGCTTATGCTCGCGACAGAAGACTTCAATTTCATCTCTTGAAATATCAAGTAAGGGTCGATAAAAAATATCTCTGACGGGTGCAATTCCTTGAAGCCCCGACACACCCGTTCCTTTGCAAATCCGGTAGATTAAAGTTTCGGCATTATCGTTTTTGTTATGAGCGGTAAAAACGACGGTTGAACCGAATTTTTCGGCACACTTTTTAAAAAATTCGTATCTTGCATCTCTTGCCGCGGTCTCGGTTTTGGGTACATTTTCAGGTAATTTTTCGGAGTAAAATTCGATATTATTTTTTTTGCAAAAATTTTCACAATTTTTTTCTTCAAAATCGCTTTCTTTCCCTCTCCAGCAGTGGTTTAGGTGGATTGCAACAATTTTATTATTGGTCAAATTTTTTAACGCCCAAAGAAGGCACATCGAATCGTAACCGCCGGAAAAGGCAACAAGATAAACCATATCAGGTTTATTAATCTCGTATTTTTCCAAAAATATTTTTATTTTTTGAGAAATATTATCCATAATTTTGATTTTCGGAATGTTTTTTAATACCTTCACGAATTTCGACAACATCGGTGCCAAGCATCTCAAGAGCTTGCATAGCAAGCGAATCGGGTTCGGTAGTTATTGCCCACAACAAATCCGATGATTCGATTTTTGTTTTATCGGCTTTTTTGGCATGCTCCCATGCGGTTTCAAGCACTCTTTTTGCCCGTTTTGTGAACACAATTTCTCTGTCAAAATATTCGTTTTCGGTACCGATAATTTTTTCGACAACTATGCGTGCATCTCGGATATTTATTTCCAATTCGTTCAAAACGACTGCACCGACACCTGTTGCCTCGCCGATAATCCCGAGCAAAAACATCTCCGTTCCGACAACACCTTTGCTTAATTGTCTTGCTTCCTGTTTTGCAAGCCGCAGTATTGTCAAGGTTTCGGGCATTTGTTTTTCTATAGGTTTTATAATCCCGTGAGCCAAGTCATCGTCGTTTATTTGAAGTGATTTGAAAATATCGTAAGCGACACCTTTTTTGGTTTTCAAAAGCCCTAAAATCATGTGTTCGGGCAAAACTTCCGATGAGCCGAGTTCTTTTGCCGTTTGTAAAGCTAAAGTCATTGCCCCAAAAGCATTCGGGGTATAGACTATTTGTCTGCCGCCGTATTCTGATTGTCGGGATTGTATTTTTGATAATTTTTCTTCAAATAATTCTTTGGTAATCCCGAATTTAGCCATTATAGATGATAACTCGGAATTTGTATCTTCAAGAATTGAAGATACAATCTGCTCCGTGCCGAGCATTTCATAACCCTTTTGGTACATTTTTTCTATTGAACGTTCCAAAACCTTAGCCGATAATGAGTTATCAATTATGCAATCCGTTTCTTTTGCAAGGTTAACTTCTTTTTCCTTGTTATCATCAAGTTCGGGGTGAAAATCTTTTTTCACCTTCCTTTGAACAAGTTTTTCTATCAGCGGTTTTGACTTTTCGATATTAAAATCAAGATTTTCAAGATACTGCGGAATTTTTGATTTCTTATCGCAGATTGCAGCCAAAACCAAATGTTCGTAATGCACCGTCAAATTTCCCGAAATTTGCACAAGATTCATTGTTTCTTGCAAAATCCGTTTGAAATCTTCACTGAAAGGAATTGAAGAATTCATATCGGTTTCTTCAATATGAACGGATTGATAAATTTCTTTGGCAAGCCTGTCGTAAGTTAAATTATAAGAGCTGAAAATTTTAGCACAAAACCCTCGTTTTTCTTTAACGATAGCCAATAAAAGGTGTTCGGCAAGAACTTCTGCGCTATGGTCATATATCGCGGTGTTTTGTGCATCAACTATTACATTCAGTGCTTTTTCGGTAAACTTTTCAAACAAACTTCTAATCCTTATTCTTCATCAGTGTCTTCGTCGTCTAAATTTTCGATATAATTTGAAACTCTTTCAAACTCGTCATCGTCGTCAATCGTTTCAAAATAACTGTCCTCACCTTCTTCGGTGTATTTCATCAGTACAACTTCGGGTTCGTCTTCCTCGGAATCCGCCTCGGTCAACAATGCGTACTGTTGATTTTCAAACTCAATTATATCATATAATTCGCATTTGATTACATTTCCGTCATCATCCGTAATTTCAATTAAGTTTTCGTTTTCTTCAGTCATATTTTTCTCCTTATATTTTTCTTGAGAGGTATTGTTCCAGTATAATACAAGCACTCTCAATATCAACTAATCCTTTATCTTTTTTGAAGTCAATTTTTTTTTGGCGCAAGTTTTCTTCCGCGGTATCGGATGTAAGCCTTTCATCTTCAAAAATAACCTCAAAGCCCTTAATTTTTGCGGCAAATTCCTCACAGTCCTTTGCCTGAAAACCTTTTGTTCCGTCCATATTCAAAGGCAATCCGACAACTATTTTTTCAACATGATTTTCTTTGGCAATTTTATAAATTACATCAAGTGCTTTATCTTCGGGGGTTCTGTTTATATAAGAATGTCCCGTTGCAAGCATCAAAAGATAATCGCTTAAAGCAATCCCTATCCTTTTTGTTCCTATATCAAGTGCCATAACTTTATACATTGTGCACCCACTTTTGTTCGATATAATCTATTTTTTCATCAATTTCACCGTCTGTGAAATTTTCCCTGTTTTGATCTTTAGAGTATTTTATTAACATCAAATATTCGTAAATGCTTTTTTTCAAAATATTTTTTAACAACTCATCAAAAACCTGCTCGTTTTGACAAATCCCGTATATTATTCCCGCCTCATTGTCTTTTGCGATTGAATACTTGATATAAGCGGACATTATCAATTTATTTATCCAGCTTTGCTTTTCCTCGGGATAAAATACCGACGGAAAATGTTTCTCAACCAATTCATCCAAATCCCGTGCGGTTTTTAATTCCTTTATTAAGTCTTCAAATTCATCACTGTAATCCGAGTCTAAAAACCAATGTGCGGAAATTTTCATTTCATCAAGTTTTGGAATTACGGTATTGTCAACCTTTTGCGGTAAAATCTGTTGTTTTAAAATCTGTTCAATACTTTGTGCATCGTAGTCAATATCGACAAGAAGATTTTGCCAGCAAACGTATTCATAAGGCAGTTTCCAAGAATTGCCGCCACGGGTAAGAGTGAGAATTTGTGCGTTGTATAAAATCGTTTTGAATGTACTCGGGTCTATATCAACCGTTTTTTCGTCTTTCAAAAACCTTTCAAGAATTTTATCCCTTTCAAATTGTGAAATTTCAAAAAAACCGAAGCAGTCTTTTATCCCTGTTTCAAGGTTAATCACAACGGAAACAAATCGGATTTTGTTTTCTCGGGTTAATCTGGTAAAAATCATCGCCATATCGCCATGCCCGTCGGGGTAGGTTACATAAAACTTGTCGGGCTTACTGCTTGAGAGAATTTTTTTGTAAAACTCTTTCGTATTATCTTCCCTAATTCCCGAAATTTTAAGAGTGGAAAGACTTCTTCTGATTTCTTGAGCAAGCGCGCCTTTTGCAATTTTTGACATCTCCTCAAGTGTATGCAGCGCAAGCCGAGATTTTGTTGTCCCCAAAAGTTTTAAGGCTTCTTTTCCCGCAGCACTTTCGGGGTCTGATACAAACACCGGTATCAATATATTTGCCAGCGCATCATCGGAAAAATCTTTCCCGAACGAATTTAACAGGGTGATTTTATCCTGTGTTTTTATCGATGCCATAAAATCCAAAAAATCTATTTGAACCTCGGGGTTTATTATTGCGGAATTTAAAAGTTTTTTGGTATTCTCGTCTAAAATATCCGTCGAATCTTCACCCGTAACTTCTTCAAAGGTTTCATAAGACCAATCCGAATCCAATTCCCTTAACAAATTTATTACGGTGATTTTCACTTCTGAGGCAAGATTTTGAGTCTTTAAGACCTCCCAAAGTTTATTTATCAATTCGTCTTTTGGAGTGTAGCGTTCCAACAGAAAGCAAATAACGGGAATTTTTTGCTCATTTGCGTTTGCAAGTTCTTTGAATAACAGTTTTGTTAAAACACCTTTATCTTCCTGAGCATCAAGCAAATCAAAATCGGCAAGACAATTTGTAATATCCTGAACCGAATTAATTTTTGACAACAAATTTGTCAGCGAAGATTTTAACTCAAACGGATTCAATTGTTTAAACCTTGAACCTGACATAAAAACTATCTTGCCTTTCCCCAAAACGCATCCAAAATATGTTGAGCCTCGGCAGAGGGCATTCTGTCTTGCAATATCAAATATTGAACCGCTATCATCGTACATTCGGAGCAAATATTTACCCCCGGACCCTGTATCATTTTTATTACCTGCGTATTAGGACGTCCGCAAAAACTGCAATATACCAATTCGTTCTCGGATTTTTCGTGTTTATCGGAAGCTGATACATCTTCTTTTGTGTGCTTCTTTTTTGAACCCAGACTGACTACTTTGTCTTTTGACATATAAGTTCTCCTTTTTTACTCATGTATTGTAACTTAAATTAATGAAATTTGCCATATTTTTATAATTAAATTATAATTACGTTAACAATTATTGAAATTTATAAGAGGGATTTATATGAAAAAAGTTTTATTGCTTGCGGCAATATTATTCGTAGCGGTAGCATCAACGGCTTGTATCAACAACCTTGCGGTACAGGATTTGAACAACAAGGCAAAAGTTTATATGGAAAAAGGCGATTACACCCAAGCAATAGAACGCTTAAAATCTTGTATTGACCTTGACCCGTCAATATTTGAAACACATTACAACCTCGCCGTTGCATATACAAAGTCGGAAAATTACGCGGACGCGGTCGAAGAATACAAAAAAGCACTCGAGTTAAAACCCGATTCGCCCGATGTTTACTATTCTCTTGCAACCGCACAAAATAACCTCGCAATAGATTTACAGCAAGGCGTTGTCCGTATGAATATTGACGATACGCTTTACACTCCGAAAGCGGAAGAAGTGGATTTTGATGAAAAATACAAACCGTCGGAAAAAGAACAACAACTGATTGATGAACTCTACAATTCAGCGGTTTTAAATTTTCAAAAATATCTTGAACTCAACCCCAACGCACAGGATAAAGCAGAGGTTGAAGCTCAAATCCAAACAATCATAAACCCGCCGCAGCCTCAGGAAGTTGAACAATAAATGATTTTACCCGCCCCAAACGATGTTGCTTTTTACCTTCTGTCCGTTCCCGTTTATTGGTACGGAATTGTTATGGCGATTGCAATTTTTATCGCAATCTGTCTTGCTAATCATTTTTTTAACAAGGTAAACCCGCATTTAAAAAAAGACATAATTATTGAATACTCACCGCTGATTATTTTAATGGGAATATTTTGCGCAAGATTGTATTTTTGCGTTTTGAATTTTAACTATTACTTTTCCAACCCGATAGAAATATTGGACTTCAGACAGGGAGGATTGTCGATACACGGCGCTATTATCGGCGGAATTGCAGCGATGTACATTATCTCGCACAAAACAAAAGTCCCTTTGATGAATATAACGGACGCTTTAGCTTGCACAACCGCTTTGGGTCAAGCTATCGGCAGATGGGGTAATTATTTCAACTCCGAAGCCTACGGATTTCCTGTTAAATCACAAAACTGGGGCGTATTTATTCCCTACGGCAAAAGAATTTGTGAATTTTCAAACTTCTCACTTTTTCATCCGACCTTCTTATACGAAAGTATTTTGGATTTTTCGGCATTTCTCATTCTTGTATTTTTACTTTTTAAGTTCGGCAAAAAATACACCGGAATTACATTTTTTTCGTATCTGACACTCTATTCAATAATAAGATACTTTGTAGAAAAAATAAGGGTTGACAGTGCGCTGAATATAGGCACGCTGCCGATTGCTCAAATTGTTTCAATATTGTTACTGTTTATAGGCATTTCGGGAATTTTATTCGTTATTTACACAAAAAGAAAAGACAGGGTGTGAATACCTGTCTCAATTTTATTAGACTCAATTAATAAAATTATGTGTTTAATTCTTTACATCAAAACTTAAAATATCATTTATCAAAGCAATTATAGAGCCTATAACAGCACCCGAAATAAGGAAAAATGCCGTAGGACGCGCATGCTTTGTTAAGAAGTCATAGGATTTAATGCACCTTTGAGCGGTTTCGTTTGCTCTTGCAACAGAATCTTTACAAATTCTTTTGAACTGAGCAACATTGGCATCACCCTTTTCGCTCAAAGAAACAATAGCCTTACGAATTGTACTTTTTGAAACATGATTGCCTTCTTTCATTCCGTCAAACATTTTCACAAAAGTATCCTCGGCTAAAGTCAAATCTTTTTTAGCTCTCATTTCCTTAAGAAAATTCTCCGTTTGTACGTTGTAAGCCGTCTTTTCATTGTTAATTTTAGTGATGACTTTCACGTATTCGGGATTATTTTTTTCTTGAGGAGTAAGCCCTTGAGCATATTTAAGCACGAAACCGGACGCAGCACCAATAGCGGCACCTTTTGCCATCGGTACCAAACAACAATGTCTTCTGTTATCTACTGCTTCTGCACGCATCTATCAAATCCTTTCTCTTGATTTGTATATATACACCTCGGCTAAGTCTTGGTATGCCCTAAACTTAACTTACGATTTAATGGAAGAACCTGCACTTAAATATTCTTTATCGGGTTGCAGAAAAAACACCCTTTTTGAACTGAGTAATCAAGTTCTTATTTTTTGGCATTATACAACAGAATTATTTTTTTGTCAATACCCTTAGCAAATTTAAAAACAACATAACCCCGACAAGCGCCAAAGTGAGGAAAAAGTCATATTTTATGGCATTATGACTTGCAAATAAACAAGCCAACCCTCCGGCAATTATGGCGACCGAGGTTAAAATAACGACGGTTTTTTTCTGTGAAAACCCTGCGTGTAATAATTTATGATGAATATGCTCGGCATCGGCAACAAACGGCGACTGCCCCTTGCAAATTCTTCTTAAACTTGCGTAAGTAATATCCATAATCGGCACAGCCAAAACCACGAACGGAAGAAGAATTGCCAGAGTTGCAACCTTCATAACTCCGGTTATTGAAATAGTTGCCAATAAAAATCCCGAAAATAACGACCCGCTATCGCCCATAAATATTTTTGCGGGGTTAAAATTAAACGTCAAAAACGCAAGCATTGAACCCGCAAGAATAAACCCGATTAAAGCACTGATAGGATTAGGCGGAGATAAAGTTATTGCTAAAATTGCAAGTGTAATGGCATTGACTGTAACAACAGAACCCGCAAGTCCGTCAACACCGTCAATAAAGTTCATCGCATTGGATATTCCTACAATCCACAATAAAGTAATAGGATAAGACCAAAATCCCAAATCTATTCCGCCAAAAAACGGGACACTGTCTATTTGAACACCCAATAAATACACCACCGTTGCAATACATACCTGAATAAGAAGTTTAAATTTTGCACCCAAACCGTAAATATCATCAATAAGCCCCAACAAAAACATCAACGAACTTCCCAACAATATCCCCGACATTAATTTTCCGTAAGGGTAATAACTCATCAAAACCAAGCACAAAAACGTAAGCATTGTACTTGCCCAAATTGCAACCCCGCCTATTCTTGAAATGGGTTTGGTATGAATTTTTCTTTCATTCGGAACATCAACAAGCCCTTCGCGCTTTGAAAAACTTATAACCATAGGAACAATGAATACCCCGAAAATATAGGCTATTACCGTTCCGATTATATGAGCATGTGTCAGTTTAATGATAATAATTTTTCTCCTTATTAACTGTATAAAGGATATTTATTGCATAATTTTAAAGAGCGTTGTCTTAAATTATTCAATCCGATTTCATTATCCGATGAAAATATGGCAGATGCAATAATTTTTGCAACCTCAATCATATCGTCTTGTTTAAAACCTCTTGTGGTAACGGCGGGAGTACCTAATCTTATACCGCTGGTAACAAAGGGGCTTTGCGGGTCATTCGGCACAGTATTTTTATTTGCCGTAATCCCGACTTTTTCCAAAACATTAGCCATATCTTTACCTGTTTTACCGGTTTTGCGCAAATCCAAAGTCATAAGATGATTTTCCGTCATTCCGCCTACAATATCCATACCTTCATCAATAAGTCCTTGAGCAAGAGCTTTAGCGTTTTTGACAATTTGCTGCGCGTACTCTTTAAATTCGGGTTTTGAAGCCTCCAAAAGTGCAACGGCTTTGCCGGCAATAATATGTTCCAAAGGACCTCCTTGCAACCCCGGGAAAACCGCTTTATCAATGGCATTTGCGTACTGTTCTTTGCACATAATAATTCCGCCTCTGGGACCTCTTAAAGATTTGTGAGTTGTAGTGGTAACAAAATCACAATACTCCGAAGGCGAGGGGTGGACTCCTGCGGCAACAAGACCCGCAATATGTGCGATATCCGCCAATAACAAAGCCCCGACTTCGTCGGCTATTTCACGAAATTTTTTAAAATCTATGATTTTTGAATAGTTGCTCGCACCGCAAATTATCAACTTCGGTCTGTGTTCTTTTGCAAGTTGCAAAACATTATCATAATCTATTTCGCCGTAATCGTTTATTCCGTAGCTTTTTACGTCAAAATACAGCCCCGAAAAATTGACGGGCGAGCCGTGCGAAAGGTGTCCGCCGTTTGACAAATCCATGCTTAAAACTCTGTCCCCGGGTTTCATTGTTGCCATAAATACCGCCATATTTGCTTGTGCACCGCTATGGGGTTGAACGTTGGCATGCTCCATGTTGAATAATTTGCATGCTCTTTTTTGGGCAATTTCTTCTATCACGTCTATATACTCACAACCGTTATAGTAGCGTTTGTGGGGTTTGCCTTCCGCGTATTTATTTGTTAATACACTTCCGCATGCTTCCATTACGGCAAGTGATGTACAATTTTCGCTGGCTATTAATTCTATCGTTTCCTGCTGCCTTTGAAGCTCCAATTCTATCTGCTGCGCAACTTCAGGATCAACTCTTTTTATGTTTTCTAAATTCATACACTCTCCCTTTTTTCATGAATTATATACCCATGAAAATATTTTGCGCAAATTTTTAATATATATTTTATTTATACAACTTCAAAACTCCCGCAACCAAACGCGGTATTCTCGGAATGATAAAATAAGAATTTTTTTTCGTATCAATCAAACAGGTATTTACATAACACTGTCTTGTCATACCGATAAGTTCTGCCAATTCTTCGGAGTCAAATTTTTCTTCAAAACATGTGCTGCAATCGGTGTTGTTTGAAGAATATTTTTGCACAACGGATTCAAGATTAGTAAACCCGACAATTTTATATTTTCCGTAATCGCCGTTTTCCAATTCTTTGGTGAGATTTATGTTGAAACTTTCATCCAAGAAACCTTTTTTGGCTTTCTTGTCGGTTTCATAACCGTAAAACAGTACGGGTTTATCGGAATTATAAACATCTTCCAAAAAGTGATATCGTTTTGAAACGGCTTTGGCATTACCTAAAGGCGAGGCATCAAAACCGTTAGCGGCATAACCTGCCAAATACATTTCGGTAAATTCCGCCTCTTTTTCGGCGTACGAATTTTTGGCGGATACTGCGTTGAGCCAAAAATAAACACCGCCGCCGATAAAAGCTATTAGCAACAATATTAATATCCCGACAATTATTCTTTTTTTATTCATAAACTCTCTCCTTATTTTATTATTATATTATACCGTTTTTTTAAATTAATAATTTTATCGAAGGAAGTTTCAATACAATTTTTCAACTCCTTATCGGCGGTTGATTTTTCCAAAACCTGTTCGATAATATTAATTGTATCAGAATTTGAATATCTGTAAATAAACAGATTAATACCGGCTTTAATCCCTTTAATACAGGCATCAACCGAACCGAAATCCTTTACTCCCTGCATTTCCATATCGTCAGATACAATTACACCGTCAAAATTAAGGTTATTTCTCAAATAATTTAGGGCATTTTTGCTTAAAGACGAAGGTATCCGGTTTTTGTCAAAACATGTACAATGAAGGTGTGCAGCCATAATCATTCCGATACCGTTTTGAACCATAAACTTAAACGGTTTTATATGAATATCTTCCATCTGTTTTAGTGGTAAATCAATAACCGGCAGAGTTAAGTGGCTGTCAGAATCGGCATCGCCATGTCCGGGGTAATGTTTAACACAAGGAATAATACCGTTTTTTTCGTAAATTTCACAAACAATTTTTGCCGCGTTTATAACCTCGTCGGGGTTGGAAGAAAAGGCTCGCTCGCCTATTATCGGGTTATCAGGGTTGGTGTTTGTGTCTATGCAGGGTGCAAAATTAAGATTTATCCCGTAAGATTTCAATTCTCGGGCAATCTGACGGGTTTGAGTTTTTAAAAATTCTTCACCTTTTTCAAAAGCAAATTTTGCACTCAAATATTTTTTTCCGTTGTGGATATTTTCCGTTCTTTCAACCCGCCCGCCTTCTTGGTCAACGGATAAAAACGGAGAAATTTTTGATTTTGATTTTATTGATTGTGTCAGATTTTTAAACTGAGAAACCGATTGAATATCTTTTGTAAAAAAGATAATTCCGCCAAGTCCGTTACCTAAAGCATTTGCGCATTCAACCGACTCCGAAAATCCCAAAATAAACATCTGATAAAGTTTTTCTTTTAAATTAGCCATTTAACTTTTATATACCAAATCCCAAACTTCAAACAAATCCAAAAGGTTTCCCGATTTAACAACTTCGGAAATTTTTGCATTAATTTTTTCGATTGACGACGAATCCGGAATTGTTATTCCGTCAGGAAGAATTATATCTTTTGTCGTGCGGGTATTTACAAAACTGCAATTTTTAGTGAGAAACTCCCTGTAAAGTTCAAGGATTTTTATATGCTGCGGGTTAACATTGTATTCCGAATTGAGATAATATTTTGCATCTTTTTTAAGCCTGTCAAAAAATGCGATGGAAAAATCGACTTCTTCGACTGCTTCTTTTTCGTTATAAGTATCCCCAAGACATGGATTTCCTTCAATTTCTATATCGCCGAGAGTTTTTACATACACAGCCCAAAGCATACTCCCGAGACAAAATCCGACGTTATTATCGGACATTCTCAAAAGTTGAGGATATATCATCTTAAACTTTGCTTTCTTTTGGTTGAAATTTTTAATTTTATCCAATGAAGAATATAAATAATCCGAACCTAAAGACAAAATTGTAGTATGCTTTGCATACCCCGGGTCAAATAAAACCGTCTTTTTATCTTCAATAGTTTCCGTCATTATAACACCTCTGATTTTTTACTTTTATTTTTAATACTTTTTTCGATATTTTTCATCCGGATTGGAATTTTTCACCGCTGACAAAATTTTAACATACTTTGGCTTAACAAACTATATTTTTACAAACTGTAAATTATATGCTAAATTCAGAGTATGGAGAATTTTTTTATAAATTTACTTGACTGGATATATAAAAAGAAATGCTACTTTTGCCGAAGCTCAAAAGAATCGGTAAAAATGTGTTCATCATGTTTTGACGAATTGGAATTTTTGCCCGCGGAAGTCAACAGAAAATATTTAGGTGTAAATATCTATTGCGCCGGTCAATACAGCAAAAATCTTCAAAAAATGATAAGAGGTTTAAAGTACCACAGGCAAAAAGATTTAGCCTACTATCAGGCGAAATTTATGTGGCAATACTGGCAAAAACTAAATCTTGAAGGTGATTACGTAATAATCCCCGTTCCGATTTTTGCGACACGAAAAAAGAAACGAAAATACAACCACATGGAACTTGTTGCTTCCGAATTTTCTAAACTGTCGGGATTTGATACAAATTTTGAACTCATAAAACGAATCAAAGACACAAAACCGCAGTACAAGTTAAATAAATCCCAAAGAATGCTTAATTTGGCAAACGCTTTTGAAGTTAATAAAAATATAAATGTCGAAGGTAAAAAACTTCTTTTGATAGATGATATCTGCACAACCGGTTCGACTTTTGAAGAAATGATAAACGAATTAAATAATGCGGGAATAAAAGACATCACCTGCTTTGCAACAACCACCCCATGGGGTGCGAATTAAATAAAAATTTATAATTTACCGTCTTGACCATTCGCCCACTGCTTGCTTGCACAGGGCAATAATGTAGGTCGGATTTACTTGAAGTGTACCCACTAAAATGGAATTAATCAGTAGGACTTTAGTAAATAGTTTTTAAATTCATTTGGTGTCATTTTATTTAAACCCCATTGGTATCTTTCGTT
>CANQSZ010000011.1 GCA_947626645.1 Candidatus Gastranaerophilales bacterium | reverse complement strand
TACCCAAAACTAAGTGCGCACGCTACGCGTGCGCCCTATTTATCATCACACACGAAGGCGGATGGATACCACCCAAAAGGGGTGGGTGGGCGGGGCGTAACTTAAAAACCTACCCTCTACCAAATACCACAACAGTTAGTAGCATCATTTACCCCTCGCCCGGTTCGGGGATGTATTCACCGCATTCAAGCATTACCATTAACGATAATTTTAGCTGCCGTTTATAATTTTCCCGCGCCCTTGCAAGCGTTTTAGCACAAAACGTAAAGCTCGGTATCTCTTTTATCTCAATATAATAATAAGGATTACCGTCAAAATCCAAATCCTGACCTTCTATCAAAGTCCAATTCAAATTCATGTAATAGTCTAAGTCTTTATTTTGAGCCATATTATTAATTATCCAAAGAAGAATTGCTCAGAGGCTGGGTCAACATTATACCTTCACCGCCCACAACATCAGCCTGCTGACCGTCTATATACAAATATACCGGCAATGACGAATTTAGGCGCGAAGTTTTTATCAGCTGATACAATCTTTTATACAAACTGTCTGTTCCGCCGCCTGTTACAAACGCTGAATTGAGGTTGATTATTATTTTGTCGGATTGTTCTGTAATATTTATTATCTCCGCGCCCGACGGTATTTCGGTATATACTCCGAGTTGTCTTTCTTCCGGTCGGGGTCCTCTTATTAAAGATGTTATTGCATATCTTATTTTTGAACCGTCAACATCTTTGTTATAAACCCTTTTTACGGCTTTATACACTTCTTCGTTTGATTTATTTTTGCCGATAAAATATATATTAATATATTCTTTTTCGGTTTTTGTATCCTGTTCTTCCTGCTGTCTGTCAAATACTTCTTCCACATTACGTTCCGAAACGGATATATCATCGGGTTGAACGTCGGGTTTGGGCATCAGTACATTGAATGCCACCAATCCCACTACCGCAAACATAAATATACCGATTATTATTAATAGTATTTTTTGTCCTTTTGTCATTCTTTTACCCTTTAGTCAACATCTTTTGGAATTACGACTACCCCTTGAGTTTCTATCGTATTATTATGTATAACTACATTATTTACATATATTTGTGCATTTTTGTTGTCAAATACATTTATCGAGAATTTAAGCGGATTTAAGTAATTCAATATAAAATCCAATTTTTTCATATCAAGCCTGAAAGTATTTGTTATAAGCTGAGTATTTTTGAAATCGATATTATTATTTCTTACCGCCAAATCGGAAGTTATAACCAATTTTTGTTCCGTTCTGATAAGCGGAACACTAAGTCCGATTACGTAGTAAAATTTATTACTTTTGATTGATGCTTTAGTGGAAGAAATTTTAATTCCGCCGTAAGACCTTCCCGTTTCGTTCAACTTTTCTATCATTTTTTGATATTTGCTTGATTTCATTGTTTTATTCAAATCCAAGGAATTCATTTTGATATTGAAAGCCATCGGAAAATCTTCCATAAACAACGTAACATCACCGTTGTGTTTTATATAGTTGAAATCACAAACCGTTTTCATATCAAGGTGAGTAAGGTGAATACCGTTATTGATAATGACATTATCCCCTTCAATACTCAACGATTTAAAGATACCGTTTTTCATATCGGCAGCACTGTATGAATCTAATTTAACTTTTAGATTGTCGCTTTTAATATTTTTTTTGATAGCCTTTTTCAATACGGACTGAGTAGTTTTTTCGGAAATAAAATTCCAACATGTGACATTTCCCGCGATTGTTCTTATTTTAGAATTCATATCATAAGGCTTCGGACATTCGCATTCGCAAGTTTGCATTGCATTAGCGCAGAGCTGTAACATTATCATTGCCGCAAAAACTAAAAAAATCTTCTTCATATAACCTCAAATACCTTCTTTGTTATTATCTTATTTTGTTCTACTTTGCCTACTGCATATATTCTACCACTATAAACCAAAATTACAATATCCGAATTGAATAATTCATCTTTTAAATGCAGACTCATTCCATGCGACACATAATCTTTTTCGCTCTCGTTCAATTCATAAACGGGATAATTCAGCACATCAACGGGATTTATCAGTGCTTTTTTAACATCCTCACAACTTTTGATATCTTCAAGTTTAACGGAGTTAGCAACAGAAAACGAACCGGCAAGGGTTCTTATAAGTTCGCAAAGATACCCGCCGCAGCCGAGTTTATTCCCTAAATCATTTGCAATCGAGCGTATGTATGTGCCTTTGGAACATCTGACTTTTATTTTGACAATCTGCAATTCTTCTTCAAACTCAATCGGCGTAATTTCCGATATAAAAACTTTTCTCGGTTTAATTTCGACTTTTTGCCCTTGTCTTGCGTAATCATAAAGTTTTTTTCCGTTCACTTTTATAGCCGAATATATCGGCGGAATCTGTTCAATCTCACCCTCAAAACTTTTAAGTGCTTTTTTTATTTCATCAAACGAAACTTTTTTATCAAAAGTTTGAACAACATCACCTTCCAAATCATAAGTCGTTGTTGTTTTCCCAAATTGAACCGATGCCAAATACTCTTTGTCATCTGCCAAATACTCAATCAATCTTGCGGATTTTCCGATACACACAGGCAAAACACCCTGCGCAAACGGATCTAAAGTTCCGGTATGCCCTATCTGTTTTATTTTTGTTATTTTGCGCAAATAAGCCACAACATCAAAAGATGTAAGTCCCTTTGGTTTGTATATATTAACAAAACCGAACAATTACTTAATCTCTCCTCTGGATATTTTGTTAATTAAATCAACAACTCTTGATGATTCTTCTAATCCGTTTGTATAAACAAATCGCAATTCGGGAGTGAGCCTTAAACGAAGTCTTTTCCCGACTTCATAGCGAATTTTAGGGGTGCTTTTTTCGATTACGGATTTTGTCTTTTCAATATCACCATGAGACCCCAAAACACTGTAAATAACCTTTGCAAAAGAGTTATCGTGCGAAACCTCTACATCTACAATCGAAACAACTCCGGCTAAACCTCTGATTTCTTTTCTCAAGATTTCCGAGATATCACGCATCAATTCTTTTCTTACTCTTTCATTTCGTAATGTCATTTATCGTATTTTATCCTTTTTATTTGATTTTTGCATTTATAAATCTTTGAATTGCTTTTTTTGCAGACGTATTTTCCAAAGTGTATTCGCCAAGCAGATTATAAAGCCTTTGTATTTCAAATATGTCAGTGGCATTTTTGAGTTCTTTGTAAATATTTTTGGCATTGGCGTTGTTGTATGTTTTTTCAGCATCAATCTGCGAAAAGTACATATCGGCAACCTTGACCTTTACGGTGAAAGGTTTTGGTTTGAAAAAAGATAATATTTTTTGTACCGACATGCTCATTGTGTTTTCCTCAAAGAACCTATAACGATTTTCTTGCGACTTCTTCGGTTGTGGAAACTTCAATTATATCACCTACTTGAATATCGTTAAACTTGCCGAATGAAATACCGCATTCAAACCCTTGGGCAACTTCTTTTACATCATCTTTGAAACGTTTTAATTGGTCAATTGCCCCTGTGAATATTTTTTCTCCGTTACGGTATAAAACTGCATCTTTTGAACGAACAATCTTACCTTCGGTTACATAACATCCGGCAATTTTATTGGTCTTACCGATTGTAAACACTTGACGAACCTCAGCTTTACCGAGTTCAACTTCTTTAACTTCGGGTTCTAACAGTGATAACAGAGTTTTCTCAATATCTTCCAACAGTTGATAAATAATATCGTATTTCTTGATTGTAACCCCTTCACGCTCGGCGGATGCAAGCGCATTTCCGTCTTCTTTAACGGTAAATCCTAAAATTAAAGCACCCGAAGCTGACGCAAGCATAACGTCTGCTTCTGAGATATCACCGACACCGACGTGGATAATTTTTGTGATAATTTCTTTTGATTCAACCTGAGCAATAGCCTGAGCAACAGCCTCGGCAGCACCGTGAGTGTTTGCTTTAATAATCAAATTCAGTTGAGGAACATCTTCATCACCCGAAACGGATTCTATGCGAATATGTGCCGGAAGCATTGCCTCTAAGCGTTTATCACGCTCTTTTTCTTTTCGTTGTTCAACAATTGTCTTCATTTCTTTTTCATTTTTAACGACTTCAAAATAATCGCCCGCCTGCGGAACTTCGGATAATCCGAGGATTTCAACGGGGGTGGAAGGCTCTGCTTTTTGAATCCTTTCGCCGCTGTCGGATAACAGTGCGCGCACCCTTCCGCAAGCCGTGCCGACAACAATGCAATTACCTGCTCTTAACGTGCCGTTTTGGACTAATAATGTCGCAACAGGTCCTTTACCTTTATCAAGGTTAGCCTCAATGACAACACCTGATGCTTCGGCTTTCGGGTTTGCTTTTAAATCCTGAACATCTGCAACAAGCAAAATATATTCCAAAAGCTCATCCATGCCGGTACCTTGCAAAGCTGAAACCTTGACGGTTATGGTATCCCCGCCCCAATCTTCGGGGACAAGTCCGTGTTCTGTGAGTTGCTGCAATACTTTATCGGGGTTTGCCCCCGGTTTATCAATCTTGTTGACCGCAACAATAATCGGGATTTCTGCGGCTTTTGCATGGTTTATCGCTTCTATTGTTTGAGGCATAATACCGTCGTCTGCTGCTACAACCAATATCGCAATATCCGTTGCTTTCGCACCCCTTGCACGCATTTCCGTAAATGCCTCGTGCCCCGGGGTATCCAAAAAGACTATCTTTTTATCGTTTTTATCGCCTACATAAACCGTATAAGCACCTATTGATTGGGTAATTCCGCCGACTTCCGATGCCACAATCTTATGCTTTGATGCTCGAATACTGTCAAGCAGTGTCGTTTTACCATGGTCAACATGTCCCATAATACTTATAACGGGTGCGCGTTTTTTCAAAAGTTTTTTATCAATTTCCGTGAGAGCCTTGGCTTTTTCTTCTTTTTCAAGCTCTTGCTCAATATACGCGTCTAAATCCTGTTCAAGAACTTCAAGATTATATTCCGCGCAAACTTTTTTAATAACGTCAACGTCAATCAACTGGTTAACCGTAGCCATTATACCGTTAAGCATTAAGAACTTAACAATCTCGGCGGGAGTTTTTTTAATTTTTTCCGACAACTCTGATATCGTCATCGCCTGATTTACGACAATTTGCTTAACTTCTTCAACTTCTTCGACTTTTTGTACCCTTTTTTTATGATGCTGCGCTGCGGCTTTTTCTAAAGAAATTCGTTCCTGTTCTTCTTTTTTGGAATTAAAATCCTTGTCTTTTCTTTTATTATCCGATCTGCGCTTTGAAGAATTTTTGTTTTCGTAAATATCTTGAGAAATTATACGACGTTCAATAGGTTTTTTGTTAACAGAATCAACTCTTTCGGATGTCGAAGGCTTTTGGGGCTTTTCACCTTTTGGCGGAAATTTATTATCCGACTTTAATTTTTCGTCTTTGGTTGAATTTGCGGCAGATAATTTTTCTTCCTCTAAAGAAGCAGCCGGCTTGCGCGGAGCGCGTCTGACTATTTCAAGACGGTTTGTGGGTTTTATGACTTCCACTTTGGGTCGCTCAACTTTTTCTATTTTAGGCTTTTTCTCTTTTGGTTCAGCTTTTTTTGCCGATTTTGTATCTTTGGTTTCTTTAGTATCTTTTGATTCTTCGGGTTCGGGAAGTTTGGCTTTTTTGACAACAAACGCTTTTGGCTTGGAGGTCTTTTTAACTTCTCCGCCTTCGATAAAGTCTTTCAATCTTTTTATTTGTTCTTGTGTTACGGTACTGGAGTGCGTTTTGCCGGTAACTCCGATTAAGCGGAATTTTTCGACAACCTCTTTGCTCGACAATTTAAGGTCTTTTGCGACTTCACTTATTCTAACCGTATCATAACTCATTTAGTAACTGTCCTTTCAATTCGTTTGGTATAGATGTTTTAAGCTGCTTTGCAAGTTTATTTTTTTTGAAAGCCGTTTCTATACAAGTTTCATTATAACAAAGATATGCCGATCTGCCAAATGTTAAGGAATTCGGGTTTATGACAATATTGCCGCCGGCTTTGTCGTGCGTGATTTTTATTAAATCTTTTCTGTCTTTTAATTGCCAACAAGCTGCACAACGTCGTTCAGTCAATTTTACCTCACTGTTCTTTGGCGAGTTTTTCCAATTTTAATTTTTGGTCATACTCAATCAGCAAATCAATAAGTTCATCCAAATCGCCGTCAATAACAGTCCAAACATTCAAATTGTGATTTAGTCTGTGGTCTGTCAGACGACCTTGGGGGAAGTTATACGTTCTTATTCTTTCGGATCGATCACCCGTTCCGACTTGAGAACGTCTTAAATCCGTTATTTCTTTTGTTTGCTTTTGAACTTCCATATCATAAAGTTTAGCTTTAAGAATTTCCAAGGCGCGCTCTTTGTTTTGCAATTGAGAGCGTTCTTCCGTACAGAAAATCATAATTCCCGTAGGCTTGTGGAAAACTCTGGCAGCGGTTTCAACTTTATTAACATTCTGCCCGCCGGCACCGCCTGAGCGTGCAGTGGTTATCTCA
This sequence comes from Candidatus Gastranaerophilales bacterium, assembly GCA_947626645.1. Lineage (GTDB taxonomy): Bacteria > Cyanobacteriota > Vampirovibrionia > Gastranaerophilales > Gastranaerophilaceae > Zag111. Next base: position 17,734 of record CANQSZ010000011.1, on the reverse strand, counting down.
ACATCATTCATATTAAGATTAACTTCAACATCATCAACTTGAGGCATAACAGCTACCGTCGCGGTTGATGTATGAACACGTCCTTGTGATTCTGTTGCGGGAACCCTTTGAACCCTGTGAACTCCGGATTCGTATTTTAATCTTGAATAGATACTGTCGCCTTTCATTGATATAATAACTTCGGAAACACCGCCCGCTTCACAATCGGTTTTGCTTAATACTTGTGTTTGCCAGCCCATTTTATCGGCATAACGAAGGTACATTCTCATCAAATCGCCCGCAAAAATATTGGCTTCATCGCCACCGGCACCGCCTCTGATTTCAAGCATAATGTCTTTATCATCCATTGGGTCGCGCGGCAATAATAATACCTTCATCTTTTCTTCAAAAACAGGGATTTTAGCTTCATTTTCTTCCATTTCGGCTTTTAAAAACGAGCGCATTTCCTCGTCTTTTTCCTCATGCAGCATCTCTTTTGCATCGGCTATTGCCTCTGTCGTTTGTTTCCATTGGTAATACAAATTTACGGTATCTTCCATTGATTTTCTTTGTTTTGACAAATCTTTGAACTTGTTATAATCCTGTATTACCGCAGGATCGGACAACGTTTCACCCAATTCTTTGTATTTCTTTTCTATTTGAAGTATTTTGTCTAACATATCTTTCATACTTCAATCATACCAAGAACATGAAAAAAGTAAAATTTAGTAAAGGTTAACCGCTCTAAGTTAAATCGCGTTTTTATTTTTTCGGTTCATCGCGCGAAGATTGGATATTTCTTCTCTGATTTCCATTGAACGATGAGTGAGTTGGTTATACACCTGAGAATTTATTTCCCCGCCGATTAAAAGAAGGATAGACGTATAATACAACCAAACCATTAAAATAAAAAAAGCACCGATTGTACCATAGACAATGTTATAGGTACTCAAATTGTTGACATAAACCGAAAATCCCCACGAACCGACCAGCCAAAAGGTTGTGAAAAACACCGTTCCCGGCAGGGCACTTTTTCTTTTGAAAGATTCTTTTCCCTTTAAATCGGGCAATATATAGTAACTTAAAAATGCCATTAAGTACAATGCCAAAAATGAAACCGGCCAACGTAAGGTTAAAATCGTTATTGCAACACCCTTTGACATTCCAAAATGCGCAACCAAAAACATTATGATTACTTTTCCGAAAATTATTATGTTTATCGTTAAAAACAAAACCAAAACATATACAAAAACCATTAAAAACGACAAAACCCTTGTATAAATAAAGTTTCTGGTTTCTTCAACTTTATAAGCTCTGTTTAATCCTTTCAAAACGACCGCAATTCCGTTTGTAGAAAGCACAATCGTAGTGATGATACCGATAATTGCAAGAAGTTTTCCGTGGTTAAAAATCATCGTTTCTTCCAAGACCGATTTTAAAAGATTCATCGCCTGCAACGGCATTATATTTGAAAGAACTCTCAAAATTGCATCCAAATAAGACTTATTCCCGAGCCAGCCAAAAAACGCCATTAAAAAAAGCATAAACGGGAAAATTCCGGCTACAAGCATAAAACCCATCTCAGCCGCCATACCGAAAAAATCGTTCCGAATAACGGATTTTACCAGCCGAACCAAAGCTCGTATATATGTATTTTTTATCATTTTTTTTAACATAGTTTATTATTTTTTATTTCTTCCAAAACTAACTTAACCGCATTTTCAGGATTAGCTTTAATGACGGCACCGGCAGCCAATTTATGCCCGCCGCCCGTGAATGCCGTACAGATTTGCACAATATCTTTACTCCTGCTTCTCATTGAAAGTTTTGAAACATTCGCACTTAATTCCTTTACCACAAACGCTATTTCCACGCCCTTTACCGCTCGCAATTTTTCGGTTAATCCGTCTGTAAAATCGTCGCCGTTATAATTAAACTTTTCCAAATCTTTCTTATAAACAATTGTATAAGCGATTTTATCATCGTTCAAAAATACCGATTTACCCACGCAATAGCTCTGGAAAAGTACCATATCCTTGGAATTTGATTCGTAACAATTTTGGTATAATTGCGCGGAATTTACTCCGGTTGATAATAATTTTCCTGCCGTTTGCAAGGTTTTTTGCGTGGTATTTGAAAACCTGAAACATCCCGTATCGGTCATTATCCCGACATACAAACACTCGGCAGCGGTTTTGGATATTTTCCAATTTAATTTGTCGGCAATTTCAACTATAAGTTCCGATGTTGCGGCAGATTCGGGGTTTACGATATTCAAATCCGCATAATTCGTGTTTGTTTCGTGGTGGTCAATATTTACCGTCATTTTTGCCTTATCAAAAAGCACCTGAGCCTCTGAACACCTGTCTTTTGAAGCTACATCCAAATTTATTACCAAATCGTATTCACGCGATAAATCGTATTCTTCAATAAATTTCGCACACGAAATCTGAGGCAAAAACTCATAAACACTCGGGATTTTTGAAACCACAACCATTTCGCAAGTTTTTTTGTAATTATCCTTAATCAACCAATAAAACCCGCACATTGAACCTAAAGTGTCCCCATCAGGATTAATATGGGATACCAATAATATATTTTTAGAGCTTTTTATGCTAATATCTAATTGTTCAACGCTCATTCCAAGATTTTAGCACAAAAAACCGACAAATAAAAATTATGAAGAAAATTTTATACACAAAATTCAAAAATGTTGATGATATAATTTCGGAACTAATGGAAAAAACCGAAATTAAACGAGCCGTGACAAGGAGTAATTTGTGCAAATTTTGGGGCAAAGTCGCGGGAGAAAAATTTGCAAAAAATTCCAAACCCTATTCAATGGTCAAAGGTTCAATTATGGTTATAGCTTGCAAAACCCCCACCGTAGCCCAAGAATTGATGCTTAGAAAAACTCAGCTTTTATCCAAATTTCAACCCTACGCGCAATCTTTAAAAATTACCGTCAAAGACCTCAGATTTGATGCAAAAAAATGGGTCGAAGAAAACGATTAAAAAAACAAAAGGCGGTATTACTTCTACCGCCTATTAACCAGATTTACACTATGTAAGTGTTCAGAAAGGAACTTTTTTCTATCCCGTTTAAAGGATATTTACTCTCCCAAATTCAATTGAGAGAACTGTACAATTTTATTTTTACCGCGTTTTTTCGCATTGTATAAAGCGTGTTCCGCGTAACGAATTATCGTATTTGCATCTTCTTCGGTGTCGGGAATACAAGGAAATGTCGAAATTCCGCCCGATATCGTAATCGGATGACGTTCTTCTTCGCCTGCCGGTATAAATTCCATTTTTTCAATATCTTTTCTAAACCTTTCGGCAAACAAAAATGCGTTATCTTCTGATGTGTTAGGCAATGCCACAATAAATTCCTCATCGCCGTAACGAGTCAAAATATCTTCTTTTCTGATTAGTTGTTTCAGCTTATCAGCAATAGAACGAAGCAACACATCGCCCCATTCATATCCGTAAATGTCGTTTACGACCTTGAAAAAGTCCAAATCGAACAACAATACCGATAAAGGAGTGCCGTAACGTTTTGAACGCGAAATTTCCTGCTCCATACGCTCCAAAAGATATTTTCTGTTATGCAATCCCGTTAATTCATCAGTTGTTGACAATGTTTTTAATTTGTCTCTCAATTCTCTGATTTTTAACATGTTCTTAACACGAATAACCAATTCCTGATTATCAACGGGAGTTTTTATATAGTCAAATGCAACAGCCCTGACGGTGCTGCCTTTGAAAGTTTCACCGATAAATAATATCGGATGTTTGAATTTTGTAACCATTAAAACATCTTTTACATCCGGAACGCTCTCAACTACCACAACCCCGGGGTTTAATGATTCATAATCCTTTAAATTAGCGGCACTTTCAAGCCTCACATTAACGTCTTCCATTGCGGAAAGAACTTCCGCAATATCAGATGAATTTTTATCGGTATATATAACAATGTTTTTCATGTAATTCCCTCTTTATTACAAGTTAGCATATTGTTTTTATTCAAGCAAAAATGTTACGTTTTTTAATAATTCATCAAAAACCGATTGTAACAATTTTGTAACAATCGATATAAAAATCCTAAAGTTTTGAAAAAAAATGCCGTAGTTAAGAATACATATACGAAAATTAACGAAAGGAACCGTTAAATTTATGGGAATGGCAGCATCACAAGCAAGACTTTTAAGTATGACAGCAAGACTGTCAAACAATGAGTTTGAGCAGCAGTCCGTAGCTTACTCAAAGCAAAGGCTTGCCGAAAGTTCCGAACAGATTAACGATGAATACCTTGCCGCATTAGAAAAAACAAAATATCAGGTATTAACCGGTTACAACGGTTCTGAGGCATGTTATGCGGATTTAACTTACAATCAACTGACCGGATACAACGCGGTTGCGGCAGGAAAACAATACCTTGTCAAAGACAGAAAAGGTAAAGTTTTGGTTTCAAACGAAATTGCGGAAGCATTCAAAAAGAATAACGGTGATTTAAACAGATTTTTAAGAGATTTGGGATATACACAATCCAACATAGATATAACAAAATACTATGAATCGGAAGAAGCGATACATGAAGCATGGGACAGATATTTGGAATCTGTCGGAAGAAGCATCAACGATTTTGACAGTCAGCACATTTTGGGATTCGGGTATAAATCATTCAGCAACGAACCGTTTGACGGATATGTTTTATACAACACCGCTTATGCTGCAACCGCAGGAAAAGACAAAACATTAAACCTTTACAAAGACAGTACGGGTTATTACACATACAGATACGCGGTCGAAGCAAGACAATATGAAGATGAAAACGGCGAACTTCAAACCGGTGTTTACTATCAAACCGCAGAGCAAGAAGGAACAGACGACTATACGCAATTGCTTGATGTAACTTATAACACAGAAACAGGCACTTTCACTTATACAAACAACGACGGTGAAACTGTTGAAACGAAAGTTCTTTACGCATCAGAAGGCGCTGACGGGAATGCGGTTTTAAGCGAAGAAATTAAAAATTATCTGACACTGTATGATGAAAGCACCAATCAATACATCTCGGAAAGCGGAATAATTTATACCGTAACCGATTCACCTCAAGCATTGAACTTTGAGGGTACAACTCAGGCTCAAAGAGAATTATACGATTATGCAACCGCAATCACCGAAGCATATTACAACAACCAAAAATCAGGTTCGGTTGATAATCTTAAATATGATGCCGGAATTATAACTTACTATCAAAACATTTTCAACGAAATGAGAACTTGCGGTTACACAACGATAAAAGACGAAATCCATTTCAAAGAAAACGAATGGTTTGTAAGGCAGCTAAAAGCCGGTGCATTAACACTTTCATACTATTCAACGGTTGAAAAATCCTTTATCGGAACAACCATTGACGATGATGAATCCATAACCGAAAAAGAAGATAAATCGGCTATTGCAATAGCCGAACAAGAATACAATGCCGCAATGGACAGAATTGAAAAACAGGATAAACAGTTTGACTTGCAATTGAGCAAACTTGAATCCGAGCATAACGCTTTGCAAACCGAATACGATTCGGTAAAAAGCATCATTAGTAAAAACATTGAAAAATCTTTCAACATTTTCAACGCATAATTTACACTATTTTTTCATAATTAATTCCCCTACAATTTAATTTTCGTAACTTTCCTGCCACTTGATTAAGTGGTATTTTTTTTTATGATTTACCGATACAAAAATAATCAATGTCATACTTTTGCGGATTGTGTCGGCAATATTGATTTCTGCCGTCAAAAATAACAGGGGTTTTTAAAAGCGATTTAATTTTATAGAAATCGGGTTTGCAAAATTCTTTCCACTCGGTCAAAAGTAAAAGTGCATCGGCATTTTCACAAGCGCCGTATGAATATTTTGAATAAATAATCTTGTCGGCAAAAATATCTTTGGCGGAGTCGATTGCTTGCGGGTCAAATGCCTTCACTTTTGCACCATGCTCAAGCAGATAGTTTATTATTGTAATTGAAGGAGCTTCTCTCATGTCATTTGTTTGCGGTTTGAAAGACAAACCCCATACGGCAAATAATTTGTCGTACAAATCGTTATGAAAATAGCGATTAATTTTGTTAATAAATCGCATACGCTGGGCTGTATTTACGTTGTTAACGGCTTCAAGAACAGAAACCTCGCAACGGTTTTCGTGAGCGATATTTATAAGCGCACTGACATCTTTCGGAAAACAACTTCCGCCATAACCCAATCCGGGGAATAAGAAATGAGAGCCTATACGCACATCGGACGAAATTCCGCGCCGAACCATTTGCGCATCCGCACCGACTTTTTCGCATAAATTGGCAATCTCGTTCATAAACGAAATCTTTGTTGCAAGAAAAGAATTTGCGGTATATTTTGTCATTTCGGCAGATTTGATATCCATAACAATAATTTTATTTTCATCGGTAACAAATGGCGAATAAATATCGCGCATAATTTTAACGGGTCTGTTGGAGTCAGCACCGATTATAACTCTGTCGGGAAAAAGAAAATCGTTAACGGCATTTCCCTGTTTTAAAAACTCGGGGTTTGAAACAACATCGAAAGGATGACGGGTAACGCTTTTCATTAATTTTTTAACTTTTTCTGCGGTACCGACGGGAACGGTAGATTTATCAACAATTACTTTATATCCGTTCATATATCGGGCAATATTTTCTGCAACGGACAAAACATAAGATAAATCACAAGAGCCGTCATCCCTTCTGGGAGTGCCGACACAAATAAAACAAACGGTTGATTCTTCAACCGTCGTCTTTAAATCCGTCGAAAACAATAATCGCCCGCTATTTACATTCGATTTTATCATCTCATTCAAACCGGGTTCAAATATCGGAATAATACCGGTTTTTAAAAGATTTATTTTATGTTCGTCATTATCAATACATATAACAAGATTTCCGATATGCGCCAAACAAGTTCCAACAACCAGCCCTACATATCCTGTTCCAACTACGGTAATTTTCATCATTTCACCTCCGTTATATTTACTTATTTCATGCAAAACTCCGGTTTTATTTCGGAACTTGACAATGCAGCCAATACAACTTTCAGTGCTTTTCAGATATTCACTGTAAGTATCGGTGAAATATTCGGTATTAAATTTTTACGGATTAGCGATAATAAATCTAAGCCGTTTTTACTAAAAATAATTTTTCCTAATTCCAATATAAAAACCCGTTGTATAATTATTTTCAAAAATTAAAGAAGTCTGATTAAATATAGTATTTAAAATTGCCTTTTAAATTTTTATTTTTTTAATCTCAATTCGGAGAAAAAATTTTTTAATAAATTATCACATTCGGATTCTAAAATTCCGCCATAAACATTGATATTTTGGTTTGAAATTTTTCTCAAGTCAACAGGGGAAGTAAAAGAACCGTATTTTGAATCGTAAGAGCCAAAATAAAGTGATTTAATTCTTGATTGAATAACAGCCCAGCCGCACATAGGGCAGGGCTCAAGCGTTACGTACATTTCACAATCATCCAGCCTCCAATTATCTAATATTTTTTCCGCTTTTCGTATCGCAAGAATTTCGGCATGGGAAGTTATGTCGTTATCTTTTTCTCGGGCATTACACGCAGCGGCGATAATTTTGCCGTCTTTAACTATCACGGCACCAACAGGAATGTCATTTCCCGATTTGCTTGCCAAATCAATTGCGACTTTCATAAATTCCATACTTAATCTTCTTCCGCACACTCCAAAACTACTGTTACACAAAATCCTTTATCATCGGAATTTAAACTTATCTCACCTTCCATCGCCTCGACCAAACCTTTTACGATGAACAGACCCAATCCGCTCCCTCTGGTTGTTCTTGTCATATTGTCATCAAGTCTTACAAATTTTTCAAAAAGCGTTTTTAATTTTTTTTCGGGAATTTTTTCACATTGATTTGTTACCGTTATTACGGCTTTGTTATTTTCCGAATAGCAATTTACGATGATAGGAGTTTCAGGGAAAGAATATTTAACGGCATTTTCAAACAGATTAACAAAAACCTGTTCCAAACGACCTTTATCGGCAATAACAACGGGAAAATCGTCGGGTATATTTACAATTATTTCATGCCCGTCTCGTTTTCTGAGTAGCAAAATCGCCTGTTCAAGAACTTTGTCGATATTTACATTGGTTTTTTCCGTTCTCAATCTCATATTTTCAATATCGGGTATTGTCAATAAATCTTCAATAAGCCTGTTTAACCTTTCGGATTGCTCTTTTATTATTCTCAAAGACTTTTGCTTTGTTTCTTCATCAATAACAATATCCTGCCGCATAAGACGGGAAGTGTAGCCTTGAATACTTGTTAAAGGTGTTCTTAGCTCGTGGCTTACCGTATCTATCAAATTTGAACGAAATTCGTTCAACTCTTTCAACTCGATATTTTTCCGCTTCAATTCAACGTACGACTTGTGAATTTCCGATGCCATATTATTAAATTCGTTAGCCAAAAAGACAATTTCATAAGGAGTAAAGGAAGTTGTCAAAAGTCTTATCTGCCTTTGGTAATTACCTTTAGACAACGCAATTACGGCTTTGAACAACTGTCTTATATTGATATACAAATAGTAGATATAAAACCCGATTAAAAGCATCATTGCAAGAATAGCACTCAAAACGGAAAGGATAATTTTAACTCTGTTATCAATGATTGCCCGTTTTTTTATGGCTTCTGTCGTATTAACAACGATTGTAAAATTAGGATTGGTGCGTTTTATATAGACAATCGGTCTGTTTTTTTCATCACCGAAAAACACCGGATTTTCGTCAACCATATCTTTCGGGAGTAAATCCAAAGTTTCTTTAAAAGCATCGGGGGTAAAATTGTGAGATGCAACAAGACGGTTATTTTCATCCATAATATATATCTGCCGCCGTTCATCTTGCAAATATTTAAACAATTCGGAATCCAAATTGTTTGTGTTGAAAACAACGACAAGAAAAGAACCGTCTTTCATTTGAGTAGAAAGAATTGTCTGTTCGTTAGAACGCGCATTGTCCGTTAATGTTTCCAACTCCTTTTGAGAATGAACAATGGAAATTTTTTCACAGTTGGGGTATTTTTTTGTAATGTCTGAAATAAACAAGTTCTTTTGTTTTTTAGAGGGTAAATATTCCAACGAATCAGCGATTTGAGCAAGTGTCGTTTCGTTGGTTTTGATTAAAAAATCCATCTCATCGGATACCATGCTGGCAACCAATATTGCGGATTCTCGCAGTTGATGACGCAATGATTGCTGGTTAATGTTGTTAACTATAAATCCGCTTATACTCATCGGAAAAACGACCGCAATAAAAAACACTATCGCAATTTGTTCTATAATCTTTAATTTTTTTAAACCGTAACTGTATTTTTTCATAGCTATTCTTGAGCAAACGGAGTTAATTTGTACCCTACATTAGTAACCGTGTGCAAATACTTGGGTTCTTTTGCGTTAGGTTCAATTTTATTTCTTAAACCTCCGACATGAACTCTTAGCATACGCACATCTTCGTTGCAATCATACCCCCAGACCTCATCTAACAATGTTGCAAGAGTAACCGGATGGTTAAAATGCTGCATAAGACAATATAAGATTTCAAACTCGGTGGGAGTTAATTTTACTTTTTTGTTGATAATTACCGCCTCTAAAGATTCGGGGAATATTTCTATATCACCGCTGTGCAAAATTTCGTTTGACAAAGACGGTTCTTGAGTATTAACTGAAGTTCTTCGCAGTAATACTCTTATTCTTAGCAAAACTTCCTGAATATCAAACGGCTTAACCAAATAATCATCAGCACCGCAGTCAAATCCGCTGGTTTTATCTTCAATTGTACCTTTGGCGGTGAGCATTAAAATCGGTATGGAAAGTTTAGCCTGACGAATATTTTTACAAACGTCAAATCCGTTCATTTTCGGCATCATAACGTCGAGCAAAATTAAATCATAAGAATTATTCAGTGCTTTATTTAATCCTTCCAGACCGTCTTTTGCCGTATCAACAAAATATCCGCTGCTTCGAATATCATATTCGAGTAAATCCCTTATATCATCTTCATCATCGACAATTAAAATTCGTTTTTGGACATCTGCCATAAAGACTCCTTTATATTATAAACGATTAACCGAGCATAAACCAATGGAACAAATAAGCAAAGAAAATACCGAAAATAGCACCGACAAAAACTTCTAAAGGTGTATGACCCAAAAGTTCTTTCAATTTACCTCCGGCAGATTGCAAATCGTGTTTGTAAAAATCGTCCATCATCTTGTTAAGACAAGCGGCAGTTTTGCCTGCGGCACGTCTTAAGCCCGCCGCATCATACATTATTATAAGGGAAAATCCCAATGAAACCGCAAATATAACAGAATCATAACCTTGCAATATTCCGACCATTGTAGATAAACCCATTACCCCCGCAGAATGAGAGCTTGGCATTCCTCCCGTTGTTGAAAATATTTTAAAATTAACTTTCTTGTTTTTTATTGTAAATAATATAAACTTTATTACCTGCGCGATGAAAGCGGAAATTATACCGCAAGCTATGACTTCATAACCGTTATTTAAAGCAGTTGTTCTAAATACATCTATCCACATCTATAAACCTACTCCCTTTTTAATTTTCTCAATCATATCCTTGAAGATATCGGACTGAAAATCGTTCGTTTTCATTATATCACAGCACTTTTCCAATGTGCAAGCAAGTTTACATTTTGCATTGTCTAAACCGTACAAAGAAACATAGGTCAATTTTCCGGCTTGCTTATCTTTACCCAAAGTTTTGCCCATTTCTTCAAACGAAGAAATTTCATCCAAAATGTCGTCAGCTATTTGAAAAGCCAGCCCGAAAGTTTTGGCAAAATCGGTTACGGCAGAAAGTTTATCCTCGTCAGCTCCCGCAATAATAGCACCCGTTCTCATTGCAAGTTGAAACAAATCGGAAGTTTTATGCAAATGCAAATATTCCAAAGTTTTTTCTTTATCGGCAATATTATCGTTATGCTCGGATTCAATATCGACAACCTGACCGGCAATTACCCCTTCGGCTCCCGCAAAATGGAAATATTCACTCAAGACTTTTATAATAACGGAAGGAGCAAGGTTTTGAGAATATTTGGTAATAACTTGCGGGGCGAAAGTTAAAAGAGCATCACCCGCCAAAACCGCAATTGCCTCGCCAAAAACCTTGTGATTGGTCAATTGTCCGCGTCTGTAATCGTCGTTATCCATACAGGGTAAATCGTCATGGATTAGAGTTTGGGCATGCAGCATCTCAATGGCGCAAGCCGTCGGTAGGGCATTTTGAATATCACCTCCCAAAATTGCACACGTTTCAAGACACATCGCGGGTCTTAAGCGTTTCCCCGGTAATGTTACCGTATATTTCATTGATTTATAAATTGTTTGCGGATATTCAACAGGAATATACTCGTTCAATTTTTTGTTCACTAATTCAATGTAATCATCAATTTTCATCTTCATCAATTTCCTTATAAATCTTTTGCCGATTTGTATTGCGTGAGGCTTGACGCTTTTTGCTGCTGATTTTTGCAACAACATTATCGTTTTTTATCTTTTGAAAAGTTTCCTTTTTTAACCCCGAATATTTAACCTTTTCCTTATATTCAAAGGCTTCGGCGACAAATTTCAAATAACTTTCGTATCTTGTCGGGGCAATTTTATTGAGATTAGAAAGCACCATACAACCGCTTTCTTTTATGTGCAAACAGTTTTTGAATTTGCAATGCTGCCTGTAGGGGAGCATTTCAACGAATAATAAATCCACCGATTGCGGCATAATAAAATCGAATTTAACATTACTGAACCCGGGGGTATCAACAATGGAAGTGTTTCCATCGATAGAAATAATTTCGCAATGTCTTGTGGTATGAGTTCCGCGATTTATCTTCGCGCTGACATCACGCGTTTTAAGGTGAATATCGGGGTTTAAAGCATTGATTAAACTGGATTTACCGACACCCGAATATCCGCACAAAGCACTGACTTTACCTTTCAGAAGGTTTCTAAATTCGTCAATTCCGCGTTTTTCGGTGGCAGAGGTAAATACGGTTTTGTAGCCTAAAGAAGAATATATAGAAATTATTTTATCGGCCTCGGAATCTTCAAGACCTAAATCCTCTTTGTTAAAACAGAGTACAACAGGGATATTATAATATTTTGCAAATGCAATATACCTGTCAAGTTGCGTAAAATCCAAATCCGGTTGTTTAAGTGCAGTTACAACGACAATTTGGTCAACATTTGCAACCGCGGGGCGTTTTATAAAAGTTTTTCTCGGAAGAACTTTTTTTATAACCCCTTGGTCAAATTCGACAAAATCACCTACCAAAACGGACTCGCGTTGTTTTTTCAAAACCTCGCGAATTTTGCACGCACTTATTTGTCCGTCTTTTTTTACGTAATACAAATCCGAATGTATTTTATATATTTGACCCTCTGCCATAACAAAAATCAGTTTACTACAAATATTACATTTTCGCCAACTTACTTTTTGTGTAATATTATTAATGTATGATTTTAAAAACAGAAATAGACAAACTCGTTGAAAAATATGAAGTATCGGAATTTATAAAAGACGATCCTATACAATTTCCGCACAGATACAAAGCCAAAAAAGACATTGAACTTGCGGGGTTTATTTCTTCTTTGGTAGCCTACGGAAGCAGAAAACAGTTTATTCAAAAACTCAACCTGCTTTTTGATATTGCACAAAACGAGCCTTTAAATTTTATACAAAATTTTGAACCGGAAATCATCGGTGATTTTAACTATCGGTTTGGAAAGCCCGAGGATTTTATTTCAATTTTTTTGACGCTGAAACGGCTTTATAACAGTTCCGAAGGATTGGAAGAACTGTTTGAATACGGCTACAAACAGGAAAAAATGTTTGAAACCGTGGTTGACTATTTTTATTCAACTGCGACAGACAAAGTCAAGCAGGGATTTTACCAGATGATACCAAACCCTCGAAACGGCGGAGCGATGAAAAGAATGTGCATGTACCTTAGATGGATGGTCAGAAAAGGACCGGTAGATTTAGGGGTATGGAATTTTATCACGCCCGCTCAACTTTATATACCGCTGGATGTTCACGTGGCAAGAGTTTCAAGACAAATGGGACTTTTATGCCGCAAAGCAAACGATTTTAAATCCGTAATCGAATTAACCGACAACTTGAAAAAACTCTGTGAAGATGACCCCGTTAAATACGATTTTGCAATGTTTGGCTTCGGAGTTAATCGATAAAACAGCAAGACAATAAATGTTAAAATATTAATTTTTGTTAACATTACCGCAAAATTAATCAATTTTTGAGTGGTATTTTTTTTTATATAAGTGTGTAGATTAGATTAGTATTAAAAAAAGGTGGTAAGGTTATGGGTTTAATTACGGCAATTCCAAGAATTTTAACTAAGGGTTTGAACTATACAACTCGAGCAGTAAAAGTAGCTCCGGATATTATATTTGGTAAAGGGGCGGAAACATTTGTAAATTCAGCAAACAAAGTAACAAAAGGCGCATCGGAATCTTGGCTGAGTGCAATAGGCAGAGCCATAAAAACAGGCGGCAAAGCGGTAGAAGCAGATGTTGCGGCAACAAAAGCCGTTAAAGGCGGATTTTTTAAACAGGCTTGGAACTCATTAAAAACCGCGCCGAAAGTAATCGGCAGCTCCACAAAAGAAGGAGTAAAACTTGCGGGAATCAAAGGTTCAAGCAAAATCATGGGCGGAATAAAAGGATTTTTCAAAGGTGTCGGCAAGAAGATGCCGTTAATAGGAAACTTAATGTTGTTGGCATTTTCACTTCCTGACATAATCGGAGCAACAAAAGAAAAAGGACTTCTCGCGGGTATAAAAGAAACCGGAAATGCAGGTGCAAGGTTAGCAGGCGGCGCATTAGGCGGTGCGTTGCTGGCTCCGATAATTCCTCCGTTCGGCTCAATCATCGGATGGTGTCTCGGTGAATGGATTACCGGAAAAGTCGTAGGTAAAACTTACGGCGAGAAAAAAGCCGAAGAAGAAGCAAAAGTTGCGGAACTTATTGCAATGGAAGAATCAATCAGACAACAACAGGCACAAATGCAGCCGCAAATGCCGGTAAACGGTGCTTACCCTCCATTCAACGGTAATCCGTTCAATTATCCGGTTACAAATCCCGTGAACAATTACGAAAACGACGTAATGTTCCCGCCGCAATTCAATACAATCGCATAATTTTTTTCCTTTCATACAAACGACACTCCTTAATTTAGGGGTGTCGTTACATTTGTTTACAATAAGGCAATTTTTAAAACCGAAAATACTTTATATAAATACAGGGGAATTAAATAAAGGGAAAATTAATGTCATTTAACACATTTTCGGTTGAACAGACCAAACTGATTAACAATTTATCAAAATACGTAACGGGCGTATCCATAGACAAAACCGGTGAAGCCTCAATGATATTACCGGGGGTAGCACTCATGGGAGGAGTGCAAGGCGGAATTTGGGCATGGCAAAACCGAAAAGATTATAAAGGCGGATTTCAAAAACTTAAGCAGCAAGCCACAGAAAGAGGCAACATTGTAAATGCTGCAAACAAATACTCCGGACAAAAGTTTGGCAACCTAAAAAACAAATGGGAAGGTGCAACACAATATACTGCTAAAGAAGAATTAGAAGCAACAATGCAAAGATTAAAAAATAAAAGCACCGACCCTCGGGTACAGAATTTAATAAATACTTACTCGCACAGAATAGGTCAAGCAGGAACCGATTACAAGATACTTTTAAATAACTTGGAAAAAGCGCAGGCAAAAGCCAATCTTGCACAATACGGAACAAGAGTAACAAACGAGCGCAGTACAGGCAGTTATTTCAGAAAATTTAAAGATAAAACGGGTCTGACAAAAGTATCGTTTATGAATAAAAAACTTATGAGCTCCTCAAAAGGTTATCGGAAGTTCATAAAAGGAGTAAAAGGCAACGCGGGATTTGCGGCATTTTCACTGGGCGTGGGAGTATTAACGGAAGTAATACCTTCATTCAAACTCGGAGCGGAAAAAGGATTCAAGCAGATTGGTAAAACCGCGTTTAAAACGGGCTGTGAAGTAGCCGGATGGGCAGCGGGTTCAGCCGTCGGTGCAAAAGCCGGAGCGGCAATAGGAACAATGGTAGGCGGTCCTGTAGGAACGATTATCGGAGGTGCTATAGGGCTTGTCGGAGGATTTTTGGGCAGCTTACTGTTCAGTAAAGCAGCCGACAAAATTGTCGGCCCCAGCGAAGTAGAAAAAGCTCAATTAGAACAAGCTCAAGCTATTAAAAAAGAGGCAATGCGAGACTTTAATCAGCTTGATACATTAACGCAAGAAGCGTACCTGCAACTGGCAGAACATGCCGCATCAGGCAAGTTGAGCGAAGACGATTTAATCGCAAAAAAATCTCTCGAACAAATTATCGGAGCCGAAATTGATATCGATGAAGCGGTTAAACAGTACAAAGAACTGCTCAAAATGCAATCCGAGCAAAATTCACAATTTCAGACATCTAATACTTCAACCGATACCCGATACGAGCCGAAATTCAGATATAGTGCGTAGAATAATATATAACAAAAAAGAGTCTTAAAAAAGACTCTTTTTTTACTGCTAAATGCTAAACTCCGCACACGTTAAAATCGCGTTCCGAAATTGAAGATGTGCATTCAAGAAGTTGAGTTAAGAATTTTTCAATAACGCTTTCAACCGTTTTAACTTCCGACTGAAGCTGTCTGTAACTCTCTTCTTTGGAATCTTTTAAAGCATTTTCAAAAACTTCATCTTGGTACATAAATTATACTCCTTTTAATCTTGACAAATCTATATACGGCATTTTTTCAAAAAACTTTAATTTTTTATGAATTTTTCTTTACAAAATTTCATCTTTTGTAGAGGAATTATTGATTTTAAAGTAAAATATTGGCATGCTTGTAAAAGGGAAGGATGAAATGATTAAGGATTTTGAAATGGCCGGCTATGATTATTACTCAAGCCGCAGAGATATGGAAATGGTTTCAAGTATAGTGGATGCTTTGAAAAGCATTTTGGAAGAAGACAAAAAGCAAGAACAACCGTTATTTCTGAAAATATCTGACAATCTTATAATGAATATTGCGCGAAAAGTTGTTCAGGAAAAAAAGAAAACTTTTCTTATCGGAATAACCGGTGAAAGTGCCTCCGGAAAAACCGTTTTTGTTGATAACACAATAAAAGCATGTATAAAAAACAAAACCGAAGGGATATACACCGTCATAAGATGTGATGATTATTACAAAGATACCTCAAAAGAATTAAAAGAAGCGGGCAGCTACGAAAACCTTTTCAAAACGGGATTCAGCTTTGACACCCCCGAAGCAATCGACTTAAACTTAATGAAAAGTCATCTGGTATCGCTCAAGGAAGGTTTGACAATAAAATCACCGCGCTACAACTTTGTAACCTGCGAATCCAATCCCGACGGAGATGAGAAAAAGCCTGCAAAAATAATACTTACGGAAGGTTTATATGTTCTAAACGAAGGTATAAGAGACATTATGGACGTTAAAGTTTACGTCTTTACTCCGTTGGAAGTTATAAAAGACCGTTGGTACAAAAGAGCCGAACAAAGAGGAAAAACCGGCGCTGCGGCAGATTTACAGTTCGCAGATGTTAACAAAACCGCACAAGAATATATCCGACCGGCTTATCAAATTTCCGATGCCGTTATTAACGGTATGGTCAGCCAAGAATACATACAACAAATCACCGATAAGATATTCAATGCACTTAAAGATTTGTATTACGGAAAATAATTCCAAATGAAAAAGGTGCCAAAAGGCACCTTTTTTATATGAAAATCCCAACAAGGGGTAATTAGCTTTTTTTAAAAAGCTCTTTGGCAATTAGTGCATGTCGGCTGCATAATAATCGGTGCAGCACATCCGCATGGTTCTCCTCTTTTAATTTTTACTCCATGTAATCTTTCACATTTAGTCAATTTAGGACGTTTACATTTTTCTACTTTTTCACACTTGTTACACTGACGAAATCCAGTAAACGGATTCAAGCTGTTTAAACCTTCATAAGACCATGCAAACGCACCTTGTGCCGGAATTGTTAAAAATGCTAAAACTGCAAATGATGTAAATAATTTTTTCATACTGTCTCCTATCGTTAAATTGGGTACAGTATAATTTTAAAAGTTTTAAATAAATTTTCTATATACAAACGGCGAAAATGAATTATGCGCAAGGATTAGATAATAACGGTAATTTTTTGCATAAAAAAACCGACCCGAAAAAATTCCGAGTCGGCTTTTTAAATTCGGTAAGAATAGAATTACTTAGCAACGCTTGCGTCATCTAACAAGATAACGAAGATTTCTTCACCTTCTTTAGCATTGTAATTCAATCCCGGAGTAATCAAACCGGTAACTAAACCGACAGAAGCACCGACAGGAGTACCGATAGCGATACCGGAACCGATTTTGGTCGGGTTAGGAATGAATGAGAATCCGACACCTGCACCAGTACCGACAGCAGCACCGCCAACTGTGTATAATGCTACTTTTCCTGCTGTCATCCAAGGTCCTTCTTTCAATTCATAGTTTTTGTAGAACGGTTTAGCGTTCAAGTTGACTGTTCTTCCGTCAGTTGTAACAATTTTTGTCAATTGAACGTAAACT
>CANQSZ010000010.1 GCA_947626645.1 Candidatus Gastranaerophilales bacterium | reverse complement strand
TGATTGGTACAACGGGGCTTTCAACATCTCAAATTGAAGAATTAAAAAAAATATCAATTGAAAAGAAAAAAGGGTGTTTAATCGCGCCGAATTTTGCAATAGGAGCAGTTTTAATGATGATGTTTGCAAAAACCGCCGCTAAATATTTTAATAACGCGGAGATTATTGAACTTCATCACAACCAAAAAAAAGATGCCCCCTCTGGAACTGCCATTAAAACCGCACTTATGATGTCTGAGGCAAAACAGACTTTTAAAAAAGGAAATTGCCCCGAAACGGAGACTCTACAAGGCTCACGCGGCGGAACTTCTTATTCCGATATTCAAATTCATTCGGTGAGGATGCCGGGGTATATCGCTTCTCAAGAGGTAATTTTCGGTTCCTCGGGTCAGATTTTTAAAATCCGCCATGACTCAATGGATAGAAAATGCTATATGGACGGAGTTTTGATGGCGGTTAAACACGTAAATGATTGTAATGATTTCGTTTACGGGCTGGAAAATATTTTATAATCAGGAGAAAATAATGGAAAAACCGAATATAGCAATACTAGGCGCAACAGGAGTTGTCGGCAGAGAAATTACAAAGATAATTGATGAATTAAAAATTGAGTATAAAACGATAAAATTTTTATCAAGTGCGAAAAGTGCGGGAACGAAACTGGAATTTCAAGGACGTGAATATACCGTCGAAGAAGCAACCCCCGAAAGTTTTGATGGGGTAAATATCGTACTTGCATCAGCCGGCGGTTCAACTTCCCAAAAATTCGCACCGGAAATTGTCAAACGCGGCGGTGTTTTAATTGATAATTCTTCGACATTCAGAATGGATGATGATGTGCCGCTTGTAATTGCGGGGGTTAACGATGAAGATTTGAGAAAGCATAAAGGAATTATTGCTAACCCGAATTGCTCAACTTCGCAGTTGATGTTGGTTTTAAAACCTTTGCATGAAAAGTTTGTTATGAAAAAACTTTTGGTTTCGACCTATCAAGCGGTTTCCGGTGCTGGGTTAAAGGCAATAAACGAGCTTAGTGAAAACACAAAAGCCTCGTTAAACGGACAGGATTTTACTCCAAATGCTTTTAAAAAGCCGATTGCGTTTAATGTTTTACCGCAGATAGATGTATTTTGCGATAACGGTTATACAAAAGAGGAAATGAAGGTTGTAAACGAAACGAAAAAGATAATGCACTTGCCGGAGGATTTGCCGATATCGTGTACAGCGGCAAGAGTACCGGTTTATAACGGACACTCCGAGGCGGTAGATATAGAGTTTGAAAACCCTGTTACCCCCGATGTTGTTCGCGAGGTTTTAAGACACTCTTACGGGGTCGAGGTTATTGATAACCCCGAGAATTATGAATATCCGACAACGCGTGATGCGTCGGGGGTTAATCCGGTGTTTGTGGGGCGTATAAGAAAGAATTTGGCATTTGAAAACGGTATCTGCCTGTGGTGCGTTGCGGATAATTTAAGAATAGGCGCAGCGCTAAACACTGTCCGTATTTGCCAAAAAGTTATTGAAATGGGCTTGTACTAGGTTATAATTTCGTTTGGAATTTAATTCCGTCATTATTACTTTTTGTTAAAAATACACCGTTTGGGTGTATTTTTATTGTATAATTTTGGTGTTAGAGGGTATATTTATGGGACAAATTTTAAAAAGAGACAATGTTGCGGATTTTGTTCATAATTTGCAAAAAAGCGGTAAAACCGTTGTTGCAACTAACGGTTGTTTTGACATCCTCCATATCGGGCATGTACGCTATCTGCAAAAAACTAAATCCTTTGCTGACTACAGTCTTGTCCTGTTAAATTCCGACAAGTCCGTAAAAAGTATCAAAGGTCCCGCAAGACCCATAAACAACGAACAAGACAGAGCACAAGTGTTGTGTGCTTTATCGTGTGTGGATTATGTCGTTATGTTTGACGAAGATTCCCCGCGCAACCTTTTAGACGAAATTAAACCCGATGTCTATACAAAAGGTGCCGATTACACCATGCAAACTCTCCCGGAAGCGGATATTATGCGCAAAAACGGTACCAGAGTCGAATTTATTGACTTTGTGGAGGGTAAATCCACAACAAATATTATAAATAAAATGAATAATAATCATTAAAATATTAATGGTATAATAAAAAGCGTAAAAGCAATTGCTTTTTGCTTGTTATATAAGGAGAAGGATAATGAAATCATTTACGGTAGATGAAATTACACAGATAGTAGGGGGCATGCTCACAAAAGCATCAGAGCCGACAATCACTCATATAGCACCGCCGTTGTTGTGCGATGAAAATACTCTTGCATTGGCTTTGGGCGAAGATGAGATTGCTAATCTTGCCAAATCAAAAGCTAAAGCCGCACTCGTTCCGCTCGGTGTTCAAATAGACGGCTTTACAACTATCGAAGTCGAAAGACCAAGATTGGCGATGATGAAATTGTTAAACTTATTCTATGTTGCGCCCGTCGTAAATAAAGACGTTCACCCGAGCGCAGTTGTTGACCCTTCGGCAAAACTCGGACAAAATGTCTGTATAGGTGCTAACGTTGTGGTTTGTGCCAATACCGTAATCGGTGATAATACCAAAATAATCGCAAATTCATACATCGGAAGCGGGGTTAAAATCGGCAACAATTGCTTTTTCCACCCCGGAGTTAATATCGGCGACAGAGTTCAGATTGGTAACGATGTAATTTTGCAGCATGGTGTTTCTCTCGGTGCTGACGGTTTCAGTTTCGTTACCGAAAATCCGAATAATATCGAAAATGCAAGAAAAGAAGGCGAAATTAAAGAAGGCGATGTTGAACAGGTTATCTTCAAAATTCCTTCAATAGGTTCGGTTGTAATCGGCAATAACGTCGAAATCGGTGCAAATTCAACCATCGACAGAGGCACAATCGAAAATACCGTAATCGGCGATAACACAAAAATAGACGATTTGGTTATGATAGGTCATAACTGCCGCATCGGAAAAGGCTGCTTAATCGTTTCACAAGTCGGTATTGCAGGAAGCTGCGTGATTGGCGACAGAGTTGTTATTGCAGGTCAGGCAGGTTTGGCTGATCATATCGAAATCGGTGCGGATACTATTATTACCGCAAAAGCCGGTGTTACAAAATCTTTCCCCGAAAAATCAATCATTGTCGGCATTCCCGCCGTTCCAAGAAAAGATTTTATCAAGCAGCTTAAAACAATGAAAGATGCTCAGGAAATTTTTGCCAAGTTCAGAAAATTTGAGCCGTTGCTCAAAGAATTTGAACAGGCACATCAAGAGGTTCAAAGCTAAATGGTTACGCTAAAGAAAGAGGTTAAAATATCCGGCAACGGGCTTATGAAAAATAAGCCCTGTGAAATCACTATTTTTCCTTCAAATTCGGGGCAGATAAGGTATTTCGTCAAAGGAAAAGATTCTTTTACCGCCACTTTGGATAATGTGGTTTCAACCGATCATTGTGTCGTATTGGGCGCAAAAAGAACTCGTGCGGTTCTGACAGAACACCTGACGGCGGCATTGGCTTTTTGTCATATCGATTCTGTCGATATTTGTATGACAGAAGAAGAAGTTCCGATTTTAGACGGCAGTTCAAAACAATGGGTCGAAATCCTTAAAGAAGCCGGTACGGATAAACCTTTCTTTGCCAAAGAAAAATACTATACCGTCTCAGAACCCGTTTATTATCTCAACGGTAAAACAAGTTTGGTTATTCTGCCTTCGGATAGTTTGTTTATTTCCTATGCCGTTAATTATGATCATCCGGAGTTGACAAGAAAATTCGTTAATTACAATCCGAAAAATAAAGAAGAAATTATTGAGGCAAGAACTTTCGGATTTTACAGAGATTTGAAAAAGTTTCAAATGCTCGGGTTTGCTCAAGGGGTAACTCAGGAAAACACTGTCGGATTGACCGATGACGGTGCTTATACTACCTCTTTGCGCTCGGAAAATGAACCCATAAAGCATAAAATTCTTGATTTAATCGGCGATTTGTATTTAACGGGTGTTAATCCGCTAAATATGCGTTGCCAGATTTTAGCAAAAGAAGCGGGACATGCCGTTCATATTAAAGCGGCTAAAATGTTAGAAGAAAAATTGATAGAAATATAAGGAGAAAAATATGTCAGAAGAAGTAAAAGATATATTGAGTTTTGACACATTGGACATTATGAAGTTTATCCCTCACAGATATCCGTTTTTGCTGGTTGACCGCATAACAGAGTGTGTCCCCGGTAAATATGCCAAAGGTTACAAAAATTTGACAATGAATGAACAGTTTTTCCAAGGACATTTCCCCGGAAATCCTATCATGCCCGGGGTTTTGCAGCTTGAAGCAATCGCTCAATGCTCCGCTCCAATCTTAATGACCATGCCGGAGTTTGAAGGTAAATTAACACTCTATGCGGGTATTGATTCTGCAAGATTTAAAAATATCGTTCGACCCGGTGATAAATTTGAAATGGAAGTCGAGCTTGTTAAGGTCAAAGGACCTATCTGCAAGGCTCACGGTGTCGGAAAAGTTGACGATAAAATCTGTGTGGAAGCCGATATGACTTTCGCACTAAAATAGATTCCTTTATTACAGTTCATTACTGAGCAGACTCGCTATTGTCTGCTCTTTTTATTTTATTAAGAATTGTAACAAAATATTCAAATATTGAAATTATATAAAGTGTATATACTTTATATATATGAAGACATTAAATAAACACGAGAGATATTAAGAGAGAAAAAAAATTCCGTTTAGATAAAAGAGAGACAAATTATTCCTATTCCTAATTCCCTAAAAGATTTTACCCCGCATAAGCGGGGATTTTTTTATAATAAGCATGCTTTTTTTCAAAAAAATTTTTTGTCCGACGGATAAAAATTGGCGGTATGAATTACGGGAAACTCTTTCGGGTTGTCTTTTTGGGAGTTTGTCAAGTTCGTAATTTTACGTAGGTAAAATTACGAGCTTTATTTTTTGAAAAAAATATATATACTAAGAATGTAATCGGTTAAGGCTCACGTTCGGGGGCAACAAAAACCCCTAAAGACCAATAAGTCTTTTGATAACAAAGTTGTTTACCTGATTACGGAGTAAGGAAGATTTGTACGGTTATGGGATATATTCATTGCTGCGGCGGACTTCGCAAGACTCGGAGTTTTGTGTTGGCGCCGGAGGGTAAATTTGTTATATGTGAAGTGGACTATTTGGCTAAGTGTCCTGTGTGCGGGCATACGGTTGTTCAGCTTACAAGAATTGACGATGAAAACGCTATTTCATCCGTCAGGTATATCAACAAACAGGCTCGAAAATTCTTTTCTAAATTAAAATCAAAAATTCTTTACGAAAGAAAATACATTGATTATTCCAAAATCAGACGAGGATCATTTTTCCTTAACTACAACGAATTTGGTGTTAAAAAAAGATGCTATTCTAATCTCTCCAATTTAAAAATCGGTTTGCATTCCGATTTTTAAACCGAATAATCCTTCATTATTACCCCCTTATTTGCTTAAGAAAGAGAAGTTTATAATTTTTTTTCTTCTCTTTCTTTTTATTAAAACGGAAATATTATTAAAAATAAGAAAGCAGGCTTAAGGTAATATGAATTTTAATAAATCAGATACAGAAGGAAGATATATGAAGTTAACGCCAAAAGAACATGATGTTTTGACGTTGATTGCTTGCGGGTTAACGGATAAAGAGGTTGCTTTAAAATTAAAAATTTCTGTCAGAACCGTTCAAGCGCACATGTCGAAAGTTATGTTAAAATTAAACGCTCAAAACAGGGTGAATGCAGCGATAGTATATTACATGCACAATCCCAAATGGCGAATAGGAGAAAGGTACGTTATAAAATGAAAAAAATCATATTGCATTGGACTGCCGGATTATATTATCCGAACGAGTCAGAGTATCGGCATTATCATTATTTAATAGATAAAGACAGAAAAGTTCACAACGGCGAATATAAGCCGGAGGACAATCTTAACTGCTATGACGGCAAGTATGCCGCTCACACGGGCGGCGGAAACACCGCCGCAATCGGTGTTGCGATGTGTGCGATGTTCGGGTATAAATCAAGAGAATTTGTCGGAAATTATCCGATAACCGCGGTGCAATTTGAAAGTTGTATGAAATTTTGCGCCGAGCTTGTCAAAAAATATTCCATAAATATAAACGCATCCGAGGTAATGACTCATTATGAGTTCGGCAAGAATAACCCTAAGACTTCGAGTGCGGGAAAGATTGATATTACTTACATTCCGCCCTACTCTCGGGTCGGAAAAGATGATTGCGGAAATTTTATAAGGTCGAAAATTCGTTGGTACAAAGAAAAAATGTGTGAGGTACAGTTATGGAAATAAATTATTTTGATTTATCGGGAGGTATAAATCAGGCTTCAACAAAAACAGAACTCGGTTCGGACACAAGAAAAATATACTGGTCTGATTCCGAAAACATTGAAGTTTATAATAATAAAGGCATAATAAAGCAAAAAGGAAATACGCTTTTTATACAATTACCCGAACCCGAAGAAATTATTGCAATGCACGAAATGGAAGCGGACGGCAACAGTAAACTTGTTATTATAACAGTGTCGGGCAAAATTTATATTCATTCCGATTCCGGGGATGAATTAACTTTGTGCGACAAAACTTTAACAGGTAAAAAGGTAATATTTGCACCGTTTTTGCGAGGTATTATTGTTGCAACCGAATCGGATAAGATGTTTTATATTAATAATGATTCAACTTACAAAACAGAAGACTGCAACCTGAAAGACAGAGGCGGGAATGTTATATATCCCGATTGTATTGCAATCTATCGCGGAAGGGTTTGGTGTTCAAAAGATTCCACAATATATTATTCGGCTTTGGGCACTTACAATGATTTTGAAACGGAAGAAGATGCCGGATATATAAGCGACTTTTTCACCGATACCGCTGATATTACGGGGATACAGAATTATAAAGACTATCTTGCAATTTATAAAAAAGAAAAAGTATTTCTTTTGTCGGGTTCGACTCCTGCTGATTTTGCCCTGACTCCGTTTGCCGACAAGGGTACTATTGCAGGTAATTCCATCGTTAATGTTGATAACAAACAGTATTTTTTAAGTAACGGTATATTTGCACTTGAACAGGTCGGTGAGCTTAATCAAATTCGGTTGGGTTCCGAGATATCCAAAAATATTAAAGACGAATTTCAAAAGTTTAATTCGGTAAAATTAGGTAATACCGTTGCATTACATTATAAAGACAAAAGTCAGACTTGGTTTTTGTTCCCTTATGTTGATGATGAATATTATCATACAATTTGGATAAACGATTATGTAAATCATGCTTGGTATAAAAGGGTATTGCCGCAGAAGATAACTTGTGCAGCTAATTATAAATCTTATATTATAACCGCCGATTCTGAAGGGAAAATCTATTATGAAGATTACGGAACAACCTTTAACGGTGAAAGTATAAAGTTTATGTGGAAATCTCCGTTTTTATCTTTGGGAAGTTTTCATCACAGAAAGATGATAGATGAATTTTATTTTGTGCTTGATGATTTGCACGATAATAATTTTAACTTTTCCGTCTATAAAGATTATGACAGCGGGTATTCGGATAATATGGAATGCGTGGTATCGCGTTGTTTCAATCAATTGATATGGGCGAATGAAAATTCAAGTGATATTCCTGATTATTGCTGGACACCCGATGATAAACAGACACCGGTTTGGTCTATCGGAACGGATGTCTTGCAAAAAGCGGAAATTTTCGGAAGTTACTATTCCGTTCAACTTTGTCTTGACGGTAATGAACCGCATAATAACTGCGCGATTATAGGACTTCAGTTTAGAGAAATTTATATGGACGATTAAAAAGTATTCACCACTCATTAAATTGTATAACTATTTGTAAAACGAAAGGAAAGAAAAATGTCAGATTTTACAACAACTTATGGTGCTTTTATTCCCGAATTATGGAGTCAAAAGCTGAACAACATGCTTCAAAAAAACTGTGTAATGATGCAGTGCGTAAACAGAAACTGGGAAGGAGAAATTAAACATCAGGGTGATAAAGTGAAAATTATTACCCCCGCAGATGTTACGGTTTCCACTTTAACATCGGAAAATATCGAATATTCTTCTCTTACCCCGACAAGTGCAGATTTAGTGATTGACCAAAAGAAATTTTTTGCGTTTAAAATTGACGATGTTGCAAAAGTTCAATCAAGCAGCGACATAATGGAAGCTCACTTAAATAATGCCAAAAAAGCGATTGAAACGGTTCAAGATTCATATTTGCTTGCAATGCACACTAACGTAGTATCGGAAAATACCGTAGGTACGGAAGAATTGCCGATTAAATTGGACAAAACAACCATTTACGAAAACTTTGTGAAATTGTCGTTAGCATTAAAAAATTCGGATGCGGTTTATGCGGGCGCTCGCCCATGGGTTGTTATTAATCCCACAATCGAAGCGTATTTGCTTCAAAGCCTCGAATTTATCAACGCTTATAAAGTCGGCGATGAAACATTGAGAGAAGGCGCAATCGGAAGAATTGCAGGCATGGATGTTCTTGTCAGCACAAATTTGGTTGATGTCGGTGATAAGTATTATGTTTTGGCAGGTACAAACGATGCTATAACTTTTGCTTCTCAATTGGTTAAAATTGAAAGCCTCAGAGATAAAGACAGTTTCTCCGATTTGGTAAGAGGTTTATATTTGTACGGTGCTAAAACCGTTCAACCTAAAGCATTGGCAAAAATGATAATTTCCGTTGAAACCGGTGATTAGGTTGATGTTTGAATGTACTTTTATTTGTTTAATTACGGTGCTTTTTAGCATTTTGTTAAACATAAGGAGAAAAAATGTTTACGAATTTGAAAAATACAATAAAAGATTTGGCTAAAAATGCTGTATTTATGGCAGAAACAGAGCTTGGAACCGGCAAAGGACAAGAAAAAAAGAGGTTGGCAATTGAATATATAATAAAGAATTTGCCGTTTTCCGAGTTGGTAAAAAGTATCATATCAATATTTCTATCGGGATTTATAGATGATGCAGTGGAAGCTGCCGTAAAATACCTTAAATCCAAATCAGAAGAACAAGGAGAATAAAAATATGCAAAATCAAATTACCGGACAAAATCCTTTAGGTATTTCATCGCCTGCCGTAACTCCGCAGACGAATCAAACGGCAAATTATGCCGATATAATTCAACAGGCTGAAGCGCAACTGGCGTCTGATGTTCAAAAGTTGCAGCAACTTATACAGCAAGGTGTACTTAATCAAGCACAAGGACAATTCTTCATTACTCAGTTGGCTAGGAGAGTAAATGAAATTAACATGTATAAGAATGCTTTAGCTCAAACACTACCGCCACTGACTTCACCTGCGGCTCAAACACCTGTGGTGCCTCAACCGAGTCCGATGGATTTATTCAACAGTGAAAACCCCGGATTCTTTGAAAATGGCAGCAGAGTCGATGTCTTGAATTATATTAAAGATTTGGATATGGATAAAGATGAAATATCGAAAATAGCTAAAATTGTTGAATCTTTAGAAAAATCGGCAATCCAAGACTATTTGAGAAAATCCGCCCACGAAAAATCATTGAATGACGAGAACTGTGCCGCAAAAAGCAAATTGACCGCCTATGCTCAAAATGCTTATAACGGCAGTAATATTAATAGGATTTTCACTCGTGAGGATATCGGCAAAATGAGTGGTGAAGAATTTACCAAGAACGAAAAATTAATCATGGAACAGGTTAAACATGGTTTAATTAAGTAGTTTTTCGGTACACTCTGGGTAAAAGTTTGAACAGAGGTTTTTCGCCTCTGTTTGAACTTTTCTTATAACAAAGGAGACAATATGAATTTTTTAGAATTGATTAACAAATGTTTGCTTGAATTAAACTACAAACAAGTAAGCAGCTTTAATGAACTTATTAAACAAGACCACCAAAAAATAATTTCTTTTTTAAATATAGTAAACAGTGAAATTTGCCAAACGGAAAACTGGAAATTTCTTCTGAGACGCAAAAGTTTAACCCTTCCTTCGCAAACTTTTGAAATATCAAACGATATCTCCGGAAAAATTTTATATTTGTTTATTGACGGGCAAAAATACAATTATAGCGAAAATGTTGAACCGTTATTATCGGGAAAACCTAAATCAAAAATCTATACTTCAATGGCTGATAAACTGTTATTGCCCAAATTTGATAAAGAAAAAACCTTGGAGATTGTTTATTATACAAAAAATTGTGTAACGGATGAAAACGGGAATGAAAAAGAAGAATTTACCGAAGCAAACGATAAATCTTTGATTCCCGAGCCGTTTGCGCAGCAGCTTTTGATATACGGAACATGCCTCAGAGTAAAAGCAAATCCGCAGCATATAAAATTTGCATATTGGCTGAGCATGTACAAAGAAGCGTTGCTAAATCTGAAATCCAAAACATCTGTCAGCGCTCAAACATCGCCCGTTGTAAGGCTTTTCAGGTTTTAAGCTAAAAAAAACAGGAAGTCTGTTTTCATCCCCCCTGTTAAGATTTACACTAGCCGAAATATAAATAGCATGTATATTATACAAGTTTTTTGACAAAAACACAAATTATTATAAGAAATGTAACATGATGAAACAATTAACAATCAAGCAAAAACAATTTGTATCAGAGTATATAAGAACACTTGACGGCGAAAAAGCATTAAAATCAGCCGGATACAAAACAAACAATCCTCAAAAAACTTTGCACCAACTGCTATCCAAGGATTATATCATCAACGAAATCAAAATCCGACTTAAACATCAAATAAAATCACTTAATGTTCAAAAGGGTTATGTTATTCAAAAACTTTTGCAGATTGCGGAATTTTCTTTGGAAGAAGAAGATATACTTGATAAAGACGGCAATTTCACCGGAAAAAAGAAACTGCGGGATTCTTCCGCCGGATTAAAAGCGCTTGAAAATTTGTGTAAATATCTCGGTTTTGCTAATTCAAATTCCGAAAATAACTGTCAAGAAGCTAAGATTATTACTATATCCAATCTTGATGAGGATAAATTATAAATAAAATTTACGAAAGGTATTATATATGAAAGAAAACAAAGATATTGAAAAATTACTTCTTAACGATGAAGCCTATGAGAAATTTATCAATACAAAAATTGAAAAGGAATTTTTGAAAGAAGTTACTCAACAAGACGTTCAAAATAAAGTTATTACCGATATAAAATCAGCACCAAAAGAATTGCTTTTCACTAAAAAAGCGATATATAAGGTAATAAACAAAAAAAGTAAAACACATTCTTTAATAAACGGCATACAGGCAGAAGCCTTTCTCGGTGCACAAAACTCTGATAGAGAAAAGTTTTTGTCTTTAAAGACCGACTTTTTTGTATGCGGTGATAATTATATAAAATTTGACAGATTAAAAGTGTAAATATATGTGTAAATTTATACAGATAATATACGATACGAACCGCTGTTTTTACTCAAATTTGCACTATATCCCTCAAATCAGAGCATGTTATTTAAAATTCGCAAAATACTTACAAGATGATTTTGCCGAATATGAAAATGACATCTGTTCTTACATCGAATCTTTTTCACCATACTTCTGGGCAATAACAACTCGTGATAATAAATTTATGGGTTTTGTCTGCTTGGATAATTTTGTAGGCGGCAAAGGAATTTGCTACAGTGCGGATTTAACAACCTGTTTTGAAAAAGAGGCTTGGGGTGTTTTCACCCGATATAGTGCAAAGTTTTTTTTAAAAAAGGCATTTGACGAATTTGGATTGAAGAAAATTAACGCTCAGGTTTTTCCTGACAATTTTCGCATAAAAACACTTCTGAAATCCTGCGGTTTTGTTTATGAATCAACATTAAAATCAGCGACCCAAAGAGGCGGTGTTGCTCAGGATTTTGATGTGTATGCCCTGTATAGAAGTTATTATTACAAAAATGAGGTAAAATTATGATTGAAAATGGAAAGAATTTATCGTTAATTCCCCCGTACGATGAACAGTTACTTGTCAATAAAATTATTGAAAAATACGATTATTACAACGATTTAAGAAGCTCGCAATTGAGTGATAACAGACTTATAAAATATGCAATTTACAATTCGGATATTCCGAAAGTAAACGGTTGGGAGTGCAAAATCCAACTTCCGGAAATATACGAATTAGCCCAAACCCTAAAATCCCATATCGTACAAAATTTATACTCACACCCCGAGGGAATGTTTGATGTTTCGGGTGTGGATAGAAAAACCCAGCAGTTTGCCAACAAACAAAAAGCGATGCTTGTTAATACATTTGAAACTATGGGTATAGAAAACGAGATGGAAAAAATAATTGATTCTGTCGTTGAAACCGGCGAAGTAACCCTTTTTGTCGGCTGGGAAACAAAAACCGCAAGAACAAGACGCCCCCTCACACTTCAAGAACAAACAGAACTTGATGTGCCGAACGCTTTTGTTGTCGAGGATAAAATAGTTTATGACAACGCAAAAGTTCGTTTTATCAACTATGAAGATTTTGTTTTTGACAAAAACGGTGTTGATAATTGGGATACTTGTTCAAAAATATACAGAACCTACCAAACATTTGATGAGATTAAAACCAATAAATCGAACAATATGCTAAACGCGGAAAAACTGGAAATTTTAAAAGGAGTGATGGTAAATAACAAATATAACAGACAAAACAGTCAAACAGACAGAAAAATAGAGGTACTGGAATTTTGGGGTGATATAGAATTACCCGACGGAAAAGTGTTAAAAAATAAATTGATAGCAATAGCGGGCAGAAGATTTATTATAAGAATGGAAGATAATCCGTTTATAATCAACCCTTTCATCCACGCAAACATAATAGAATGTCCGACAACGGGAAGGGGAATTTCGCCGCTGCGGGTTGCATTAATTTTAAATAACATATCTTCTACTATATTGAATAAACAATTAGATGCTTTAGCACTTATGATAAACCCGCCGTATTTAGCACCAAAGGGTTGTTTCAAGGGCGAACAGGATGTTAAACCGGGGAAAATTATTGAATACGATGCGGCTTTGATGACAACCGTTCCGACTCCGCTTGCTTTTGACAAGGCTATGACCGGCTGGGATTTTTTGAGTTATTTCAAATCGACTATCGAAAGTGCGACAGGCATATTTAAAAACATGTCCGGCAATGTTCAGCAATTTGACCGAACCGCCACCGAAATCAATTATTCCGTTAACGGTCAGGAAGCAAGATTGAATATGATTTTGGAAGCCATTAACCGTAAAGTCATTATTCCGATGGTCGAAAAAACCGCGGAAATTATATCTAATTTCAAGCTCGGAAAAGAAAATATTCTTGTCAATGATAAGGGTAAAATTTTGTATCTTGATATTGACGACGAGGTAAGAAATTCAACTTATATATACCGCTATGGCGACAGAAAAGCTACCTTTGAAAGAAAAGCAAAACTCAAAGAGTTGTTTGAAGTGATTCAATCTTTTGCTAAAGCACCTGTTGTATCCGAGCGAATTGACTGGCTCGAATGCTTCAAGTTTGCACTTGAACAGTATGGGGTTGAAAATGCGAACAATTTTTTGACCGATGAAAATATTCAACCTCAGAATAAAAGTTCAATAGATAAAATCGCTTCCGTTAGTATAGTTTAGGATTGACCTGATAATGAAATATAAACTACTCAATGCACAACGGAAATTCTTGGAAATTCCGCACAAATATTCACTTGATGTAGCAGTATATCAAGGCGGGTACGGCTCCGGCAAAACTTTTGCCGGAGCCTTGCTCGGGATATTGCTTTGCATTAAATTCCCGGGGATAAGAGGTCTTGTCGGCGCTCAAACTTACACCCTTGTCCGAGATACGACCTTGCAGACTTATTTTGAGCATTTGGAAATGATGAAATTTGTTGAAAATGTTGATTATAAATGGTCAAGCTCCGAACAAAAACTTACTTTTAAGAACGGTTCCGAAATTCTTTTCAGACATTTTGAAGAACCGAACAAACTCAAATCCTTAAACCTCGGGTTTGTTGAAATTGAAGAAATGTCCGACATTCCCTATGATACGTTTAAAATGCTTTTGGCAAGAATGCGGCAAAGTATTTCTCCAAAGTGGAAAAATTTTACATACAGAATTTTCGGTCATACCAACCCCGAAATTCAAAGAGGCTGGATTTACAACACTTTTTTCGTGAACCCGCCTCCGAATTATCGCATAATTTGCGCCCCGACCACTCAAAATATTTACCTGCCAAAAGGGTTTTGTGATGAATTGAAAAAACTTTATGACAAAAAGTATTACGAAACTTTTGTTTTGGGTAAATCGGGAAATTACAACGAAAACCTTGTTGTAAAAGATTTTACCGATGAAAACGTCAAAGAAATTCAATATCGGAACGATTTTGATTTGCACATCAGTTGTGATTTTAACGTTGATCCTATGGCATGGGTTATCGCGCATAAAACAGATGATAAAGTTTTTTATTTTGACGAATTGGTTTTGGAAAATACAACAACCTCTAAAACTTGTGATGAATTTTTTGCCAGATACCCCAATCATAAGGGTAAAATTATCATAAACGGTGATGCTTCGGGTGATAACAGAAGTTGCATGAGCGAATACACAAACTATGTAATTATAAAAAAGAAACTTGCGTCTTTCGGGTATGACGCGGATATAAAGATAAAAGCCTTTAATCCTCCGATAAAAAACCGAGTTGCAGCCTTCAATGCCAAAGTCCGAAATGCCAACGGCGATATCGGTTTGTATGTTTCTCCAAAGTGCGAAAAACTCTTGTACAATATTTATAACCTCAGATATATGGAAGGTTCGTCAAGGATAGATATTCCGACTTATACCCAAATTAAGCAGTCCAAAGAATTGAAATTTTTATCTCACCCCTTTGATGCCGCTTCATATCTTGTGGATTTTTATTGGCCGATTGTTTTGTAACAAAAAAGGAAATTTTATGGAAACCTTACTTTATTATTCCCCTGTTGTGGTAATAGTTTTGACATTTCTTATTCAGCAGAAAATAGTTGTAACCCCCGAGCAGCTTGAGAAAAAACACCGCGAAATTCTTTACGATATTGAAAACCGGTTTGTTACCAAAAACAGTTACGAAGATTTAAAATCACAATTTAGCGAAATTAAAGACAAAATTGATAAAATCTACGATTGCCTGATTATTTCAAAATGAGTTATAAATTTTCTAAAGCGGCAATTTTCATATCTTTAAAATCGGGAGTTTTACCTGTCCAGATTTGCTCTGCGGCAGATGCCTGATGTATAAACATGTCAATTCCGTTAATCGTTCGGTATCCGTTTTTTTGTGCAAGTTTTAAAAGAACAGTTTTTTTAGGATTGTAAATAACATCGTAAACAACCGCTCCTTGCGGTAAAGTCTTAAGTTCGTTTTCTTCAACAGGTGTCATATCGGCTGATATTCCCTGCATTCCTATCGGTGTTGCATTTACAAGTATGTTAACATCAGACAAATCACGGATTCTTTCTATTTGATAAGCATTAAATTCTATTGAAGGGAATGTCGTTCTTAAATACTTCAAAAACTCAATACTGTTTGGGATACTTCTTGTGTATAATTTAATTTCTTTTACCTGTTTTTGTGCAAGCGAGGTAATCGCTGCTCTTGCAGCTCCTCCTGTTCCCAATATTCCCGCAACTTTTCCATAAAGCGTTATATCTTGGGTAATTGCGTTTCCAAACCCCGTTACATCGGTGTTATAACCTTTCAGCTCTTTTGTTATCGGGTCAATGACAACCGTGTTTACCGCATTAACAATCTTTGCCGAGGTGTCGGCATCGTTTAAAAACATCGTAACAGGCAGTTTTAGAGGTATTGTTACATTAAATCCGCTATAATTATTCGTCTTAAGATACTTAATCCGTTCAACAAGATTTTCGGGCGAGGTTTCCAATATTTCATAAACCGCGTTTATACCCAGACTCTTAAACCCCGCCTCGTGAATGTATGATGACAAAGAATGACCCAAAGGATAGCCGATGAGTGCAAATTTCTTTATTTCATTACTTTGTACGTTCAAGGTTTGTGCTTGAACGTTCGGTACGTTTCCCGTGTAGGGCTTTTTATACTCGGAATTTGTTTGAGAATAACTCTCAATCGTGCTTTGCTGCATTCCGTTTGAAAAATCGGCTTTGAAACTGTTTTGGTAGTTTTGGGTGTATTCGTCGATTTTTGTATTTATCGTGGCAGGTTGGGTATAATTTGGTGTAGGGTTGGAATTTACTTGTGAAGTAAACTCCGTACGGTATGAACTTGAAGTGCTTTTCAGTGCGGTGTTTGTGTTTTCTTTGAGTTCGGATAATGAAACATTTAACCCTTTAGCCTTCATTTCTTTATACTTAGCCAACAATTCTTTACTTACTGCCATAATAAAACCCTTTATAATTCAAGTTGTTCGGAAGTTTCTTCCTGTTCTTGCTTTTTATAGTTACATTTTATATTGGAACAAGATATAACATTACCTTTTTTGAGAATTTTTCTAACAAGCAAACTGCCGCATTGCGGGCAAGTTTCGCCTGTTGGCTCGTTCCAGAGTACAAAATCGCAATCCGGATATTTGTCGCATCCGAAAAATACCGTACCGCGTTTTGATTTACGTTCAATAATCGTACCTTTACCGCATTTCGGACATGTTACACCCGTTGATTTTCTGTATGGTTTTCGGTGTTTGCAATTCGGGTTTGTACATTCCATGTATTTCCCGTAAGGTCCTGTTTTAAACACCATATCGGAATTACATTTTTCGCATTTTTCTTCACAAACTTGGTTTGCAGCTTGGGCGGGATTTTGTTCTGCTTCTTCCATTTCCTGCATAACATTGAGAGACATGGCGGTTTTACATTCTGGAAATCCCGAACAGCCCAAAAATTGCGAGCCGGTTTTGCTCGACCGTAAAACCATCGGTTTGCCGCAATTGGGGCATTTTATGTTCGATTCTATGGTAACTTTTTGTGCGGTTTTCATTACGGCGTTTACTTCTTCCATAAACGGATAATAAAAATCATTGAGAACTTTTATCCACACAGCCTGTTTGTCGGCAATTTTATCGAGTTTTGCCTCCATGCCTGCCGTAAATTTATAATCCATTATGTCCGAAAATTGCGAGACAAGCTGCTTTGAAACCGTTCTGCCTAAAAGTGTCGGGCGCAGTGCTTTATCCTTTTTTTCAACATATTTTCTTGTCTGTATTACCGTAATTATTGTTGCATAAGTTGAAGGACGTCCGATTCCGTATTCTTCAAGTGCTTTAACCAAAGATGCTTCGTTGTATCTTGGCGGCGGTTGTGTGAAGTGTTGTTTGGGTTCAACCTTTTTACATTCCACTTTATCACCTTTTTCCAAATCGGGAATTTTAGCATCGGAATCTTTTTCATCTTCTTCCGAGTCGTTATACAGTTTTAAAAATCCGTCAAAGGTAATTTTACTTGTGCCGGCTTTTAGGGTATAATCACCGCTTGTTATTTCGATTGATTTATTTGCAACTTCGGCTTGTGCCATCTGCGATGACATAAATTTTTCCCAAATAAGTTTGTACAATTTATATTGGTCATTATCAAGATATTTTTTGATACTATCCGGTGTTCTTTCGGGATATGACGGTCTTATGGCTTCGTGTGCGTCTTGTACGTTTTGTTTACCTTTTGCGTAAATATTAGGTTGTTTCGGGTAATATTCTTCACCGTAATTTTGAACGATAAAATCGTGAGCCATGTTTTGTGCATCATCAGAAACCCTGACACTGTCTGTTCTCATATATGTAATTAAACCGACAGGATTTCCGTCAATCTCAATCCCTTCATACAATTTTTGTGCAACCTGCATGGTCTTTGATACCCCGAACCCGAGTTTAGATGATGCCGCACGCTGCATTGTTGATGTGATAAATGGAGCGGTGGGTTTGCGTTTTATTGTCTTTTTCGTTACTTTGGATACTTCAAATTCCGTTGTCGGATCGCTCAAATAATCAACGATTTTTTGTGCTTCTTCTTTGGTTTTAATTGTTTTTTCAACGGATTTATCTTTAATTTTTGACAATTCCGATTCAAAGATTTTTCCGTCTTTAGATAAATTTGCGTGGATTGACCAATATTCCTGCGGAACAAATGCCTCAATTTCGTCTTCTCTTTCGCAAATCATTCTGAGCGCAACTGATTGAACTCTGCCTGCCGAGAGGTTTCTGTTCCCTATTTGTTTCCAAAGAACGGGGCTTAACTTAAACCCTACGAGTTTGTCCAAAATTTGTCGGGTTTGCTGAGCTTGAACCATATCCATATCTATTGCTCTGGGGTTTTCAACAGAGTGTTTGACGGCTTTTGGTGTAATTTCGTTAAATACTATTCTGTATATCTTATCATCGGGCACTTTCAAAAGTTGTCTTACATGCCATGCAATAGCCTCACCTTCGCGGTCGGGGTCTGAGGCAAGATAAATTTTATCAACCTTTTTGGCAAGTTCGTTTAATTTCCTTACTACCTGTTGTTTCCCGGGGATTATTTCAAATTTCGGTTCAAAATTGTTGTTTACGTCAAATCCCAAATTGTCCGTTGCTGCGTCTTTGGTGGGTAAATTCCTTACGTGTCCGTAGCTTGCTTCTATTTGATATCCGTCTCCCAAAATTTTTTTTATTGTTTTTGATTTCGCCGGTGATTCGACTATTACCAAT
The DNA here is from genome assembly GCA_947626645.1 of Candidatus Gastranaerophilales bacterium. Classification (GTDB taxonomy): domain Bacteria; phylum Cyanobacteriota; class Vampirovibrionia; order Gastranaerophilales; family Gastranaerophilaceae; genus Zag111. The sequence goes on along the minus strand of CANQSZ010000010.1, from coordinate 6,025 downwards.
GATTTTTCTTTTGCAGTTGCCATTTGTTTTTTATACCTTTTTATATTATTTTATGTCTTTTTATATCTTTTTATATCTGTCCCCGCTACATTGTTTTATTATGCCCTTAAGCTCCATGGTTGTCAAGTTCATTAGTAAATCCTCAAGATTAAGTCCGGTGAGGGTCAAAAGTTCGTCAATCCCCTTTTCTTCAACAGTCAGGTTGTTGTAAATTTTTTCTTCCTCAACGGTTAAACTCGGCAGCTCAAGTTTTTGCTGAACAACAGATTGCGGCAATTCCCAATTCAGCGCATTTAAAATATCTTCACTTTCCGTTACCAGTGAGGCTCCGTTTTTTAAAAGTTTATAAATCCCTTGGGTGTTAATATTGGAAATGTCTCCGGGCATGCACATCAATTCCCTCCCCTGTTCAAGTGTTAAATTAGCGGTAATCAAAGCCCCGCTTTTTAACGATGCTTCGGCAACCAATGTTCCGTAAGCCAAACCCGATACAATTCTGTTTCTTTGCGGAAATCTGAATTTTATCGGTTCAAATGTGGGGTAATATTCCGTCACTATCGCACCGTGGGTGTTTTCTATTGATTCATAAAGCGTTTTGTTGCTTGTCGGATAAATATAATCAAACCCGCTTGCTATAACTCCTATCGTTTTGAGATTGCTTTCGATTGCGCTGTTGTGTGCCACCGTATCAATTCCGGAGGCAAGACCCGATACTATACAAATATCCGTATTCCCAAGCCCCGATATGATTTTTCTTAAGTTATCTCTTGCGCTTGAACTTGCCTTTCTTGAACCCACAATTGCCAGTGTTTTTTCAAGATTACATTCAAAAAGTTTGCCTTTATAATAAAGAACTGCCGGCGGATTTTCAATGTTTTTGAGCATTTTGGGATAATTTTCGTCTTCAAGCGTTACAAAATTTATCCCCCTTGATTCAACTTTTGAATAAGTTTTGTCGATATCAATTTTATCTCTTAATTTTAGAAAGTTTTCGGCTTTTTTAACACTTAATCCGTCGATTTGTTTTATATCGTTTAATGTTGCACTAAACGCTGTTTTTATGTTGCCAAAATGATTGTATAATCTTTGTATAAACCGACTGTCAATTTCTTCTATTGATGAAAATGCAATCCAATATTTATTTTCCATTTATCCCTTTTTCTTTTTCAAATTTTCAATCAATTCCGCCGTTTTGTCTTTTTCTTCCTGCGGAATGTCAAATTTAACGTAATCTTCAAAATATTCTATGGCATCGTCTAAATCTCCTCTTGCCATAAAAAGTATCCCAACCTTTTTATATGCCGGATGGAATTTGTTATTTGCGGCAATTGATTTTAAGAAGTTTGAAATTGCTTTATCAATCTCGTCGTTTGCCTGATAGGCTTCTGCCAAACAGTAATAAATCAATTCGTTATTATCTTTATATTCCAGTACATTTTCAAAATTTTCTATTGCCGAATCGTAATTTCCCATCTCAAAATAAACTTTAGCCAAGTCATAGTAGGCATCATAATTGTCGGGTTGTTTTTCAAGAATGTAATTCAATTCATCAACTGCCAAATCAAGTTTTGCATCTTCCATATAAAACCTTGCAAGATAATGTCTGAAAATTAAATCTTCAGGCAGCATCTCAATTGCGTAAGATACAAGGTTTATCCCCTTATCAAACTTTTTTTGCTTGTAATAAATATCAACAAGGTTAATATAACATTGGGGAATTTTAGGATTTAACTCAATACATTTGAGATAATTTTTTTCGGCTTTCTCGTCGTCTTGCAAGTTTGCATAGCACAAGCCTAAATTGTTATAAACTTCCGCATTGTCCGTTTCGACTTCCAAAACCGAGGTAAATAAATCAATAGCACCGTTCCAATCCTTTTTTTTGAAACATTCTATGGCTTTTTGTATTTTATCATCCATAACTTATAATCCCAAAGTCATATTATCATCGTTACCCGCACCGATGTTTTTAATAACCGTTCTGGTGTTACCTTGCGCATCAAAACTTTTCGGTTTCATGGTCATTTTGATTTTGTCGGCATAAATTGTTCTTACCCCTTGAGTTATACTGGAACGACCGGTAAAATATGCTTCATTAGGGTTGGTTGTTCCTTTTTCGGGATATAGCGTAACTTTTGGTCCTACCGCGTAATAATCCTGAAACCATATTCTAACGTTGCCGCTGGCATTGAATACGGAACTTTTTTGGCTATATTCCTGATAATTCGATTTCAATACCAACTTAGACCCGTCGTCCATCGTTGCGTTTGAGGTTGTGTTTCCGTAAGCCGTCAAAATTCCCGACTGTGCTTCATACACAAATTTATCCGCATAAGATTCGTTTTTTTCCTGCTTAATTCTTGCGTTTCCGGTAAGAACAAGTTTTTTCAAATCGCCGTTTTTGTCTGTTGTAATTTCAGCGTCGTTTGAAAAAGTTTCAAGGTCTTTATACAACATTGTTACTGCGCCGTTTGCGGTCATTATTCCTGTTTTTGTATTGTATTCTTGGGTGTCTGCGTTAATTACCACAACAGGCTTTTTGCCTTCGTAAACTATCGATTGTGTATCCCCTTCGGCTCTGATTATCTTTGTAATCAACGAAACTTTCAGGATATTTGCCTTTACTTCTCTTTTCTTATTCTTCTTAATCTCGAATGCGTAAGGCTTTTCATAAAATGTTGCCGTATCAAGTTTTTGGTCTTGTGTTACGTTTACATCGGCACTTTCTCCGACAACTTTTAAATCGTCAATTTTTACGTTAACGTTGCCGTTGAATTTGATTTTATTATCTTCTTCGTTGAAGGTTTGTTTTTTTGATTCGATAATCAAATCCGAACTTTGAGCCGCTATCGATGTAAGTAAAAACACTGATAAACATAATGTTAATATTTTTTTCATACTACTTTTTATCCTCATAAACTTTTGTAACCGTTTTTCCGCTGATTTTGAAACTGTTGTAGTCGGGAGCAATAACTATTTTATCAGCGGTTGACAAAAATTCGTTCCCTTTTTTAATCTTGATATTTCCCTTGCCGATTATCGGTGAATGTGAATCATACCAATGTAATCTGTCGGCATTGAGGGTTACTCCGTCTTTAAGTACAATATATGTATCTTTATACAGAATTATATCACCTCTTTTGGAATTGTAAGTTCCTTTTGACGATTCAAAACTCATGGAAACTTCGTTGTCTTTGTAAAAATTTCCCGTAACATTGTTAAGTTGAGCAATACCGTTTCTGCTGTCCCATTGACCGGTTTCGCCGTATATTTCCCAATATTTAACATCGTCTTTGGTTTCCGTTAATATAATTCCGTTTGCGACCGCTTGTTGAGTGTCTTTTCCGTTGGCAAGCTGTTTTCTGTTAAAATCGTGCGTAATTATTCCCGCAGTAATAAACGCCCATGCCAAAATGCCTATCAAAGCCGCAAATAATGCTATAGATACTCTTTTCTTCTTTTGTACATTTTGCCATTTAATAATCTAAATTTTAGCACAAAATATTTCAAAGGGGAATTTTGATAAATTATTCTTAATAATTAGGCAATATATTATCTTTTGTAATATAATTTACTCATACACTAATATAAAAGAAAGAGGGATAAACACATGGTACTAAGATACGATTGCGCAGAGGTAATAACGGCGATGGTTACGCCTATGGAACATAACGGCGCCATTGATTACGATAAAGTTGAATCTCTTGCAAAATACCTTATAGAAAACGGCTCGGATGCTCTGCTTGTTGCCGGAACAACCGGTGAATCCCCGACTTTGACTAATCAAGAGGAAATTGAATTGGTCAGTACGGTTAAAAGAGCGGTTGCAAACAAAGCCAAAATCATTTTGGGTGCAGGTTCTAATTCAACTCAGTCTGCAATTGAATATACAAAATTTGCACAAAAAGAAGAAGTTGATGCAATTCTTTCTGTCGTTCCGTATTATAACAAACCTAATCAAAGGGGGATAATTGAACACTTTTCGGCGGTTGCAGAGTCAACTAATCTTCCCATAATTTTATATAACATTCCTTCAAGAACGGGAGTGTTTATGGAACCTGAAACGGTCGCATATCTTGCAAATAAGTATCAAAATATTGTCGGGGTTAAGCAAAGTTTCGGGGATATGGATAAGATTACCGAATTAAAATTGTTGTGTCCGGATGATTTTGTACTGTATTCGGGTGATGACAGCCTTACGCTTCCGATGTTGGCATTGGGTGTTCATGGGGTAATCTCTGTTGCATCACATCTTTTCGGTGCGGAAATTAAATCCATGATCAGAAACTTTAAAAACGGTGATGTTCTTGCCGCAAGAAATATGCACAAAAAACTTTATCCTGCCTTTAAAGCCTTATTCAAAGCTCCAAATCCGACACCTGTCAAAGCGGCTTTGGCTCGTAAGGGACTTATGGAAGATTTTGTCAGAAAACCGCTCGTTACTTTGACGGAAGATGAAAAACAAGCTCTGTTTGAAGTTATCGACACTGTAAAAGAAGAATTAAGCGGACAGGGTTAGTTCTTTTTAATAAAGTAAATGTTATAAATTGTATAAATCAGTATAAAAGAGGGTAGAAAATTGAAAAACAAAATTATTATGTTTTGGGTGATTGTAGCAATCGTAATTGCATCAATATTTACGATATACAAAAAGCCTACAAAACTCGGACTTGACCTTGTCGGAGGTTCAAGAATTATGCTTGAGGCAAAGACAACGGATTCAATCAGAAAGATTACACCTGAAGTTATGAGCCGTTTGCAGGTTGCAATCGAAAGCCGTGTAAACAAGCTCGGTGTATCCGAAACAAGCGTTGCACAAATCGGCGAAAAAAGATTGCTTGTTGAAATTCCAAACGTAACGGATTTAAAAGAAGCGGAAGCGTTCTTGGGTAAAACGGCATTGTTGGAATTTAAACAACCCGTATTTGATGAAAAAGGACAGCCCAAAAGAGATGAAAAAGGGGTGTTTTTATGGGAGCCGACAGGCTTAACGGGTGAAGATTTAAAATCGGCGCAAATCGGTTCCGATCAAACGGGTCAATGGACTGTTTCGTTAGAATTTAACGGAAAAGGCGCAAATAAATTTGCCGAATTGACGCAGAAACTTGTCGGTCAGCAGATGGCAATATTTTTTGACGGAGAAGAAATTTCAGCCCCTGTCATTAGAGAAGCAATTTTCGGCGGCAGAGCAGAAATCTCCGGCGGAAGCAGCGGGTTTAAATATGAAGAAGCGGAAAGAATGGTCAATCTGTTAAATGCAGGTGCATTACCCGTTCCGTCCGATATTATCGAAGAAAATACCGTTGGTCCGACACTGGGTGCTGACAGTATTGAAAAATCCAAATTCGCCGGTCTAATCGGTATAGGATTTGTAATGTTGTTTATGATTTTGATATACAGAGTCCCGGGAATTATCGCGGATATTGCTTTAATTGTTTACGGTTTAATATTGTTTGCATTATTTAAGGCAATTCCCGTTACGTTAACTCTTGCCGGTATTGCAGGTTTTATCCTGTCTGTCGGGATGGCGGTTGATGCTAACATTCTAATCTTTGAAAGAACAAAAGAAGAATTAAGAGCGGGCAGAAACCTGTTTACGGCGATAAATTCCGGTTTTGACCGTGCATTTACGAGTATTTTCGATTCTAATATGACAACGGTTTTGACCTGTATAATTCTTTATTTCTTAGGTACAAGTGTTGTCAAAGGATTTGCTCTGACACTGGCAATCGGTGTTTTGGTATCTATGTTTACGGCAATTACGGTTACCAGAAACTTCATGCACTTAATCTTCGGTGCGGGTGAATTAAAATATCCGGCACTGTTCGGTCTTTCAAAAGACGAAATAGGTCAAGGCTATGAAGCTGTGGAAACTAAGCGTGAAAAAGCTCGTTTCGGTATTTTAGATTAAGAAAGTATGAGGTAAAATATAATGTTCAATTTAAAGAAAATAACAGTACATGTTGTAAAATACAGAGTAATCTGGATGTGTCTGTCGGCTTTGCTTCTGCTTCCGGGTATTGCG